>JAUXGL010000212.1 GCA_030622135.1 Deltaproteobacteria bacterium | reverse complement strand
TGTGGTGATGACGGGACGTGGATATGTCCCGGATCGTGGGGAGGTGGTCTGGCTCGACTTCAACCCACAGGCAGGACACGAGCAGGCCGGAAGGCATCCCGCGTTGGTGCTCTCACCATCCATCTATAACCGCAAGAGCGGTTTGATGTTGTGTTATCCTATCACGAGCCGGGTCAAGGGGTATCCCTTCGAGGTCGCGGTGCCGGCCAAACCGGGCGTGACCGGCGTTGTGCTGGCAGATCGCGTCAAGAGCCTGGACTGGAAGGCGCGCCGGGCGAAAAAGAAAGGCAAGGTGCCCAAGCCGGTCGTGACCGAGGTTCTGGGGAAACTTCATGCCTTGTTGTAGCCCGGGGGCTTCGGGGTCACACCGGCCACTTGCGCGCTTGGCTGGCCAGAAAATAAGTGTCATGTGGTATTACCTGACCCCCTCGAGCTGACATGCTCCCGATCGACGGCGTCATCCCCGAGTTCCTTGATGTGCTGCGTTCGTCGAGGGCGGTGGTGCTCGTGGCTCCCCCCGGTGCCGGGAAGACCACCCGGATCCCTCCGGCCATCCTGGAGTCGGGCCGGTTTAATCCGGGGCAGATCGTCATGCTTCAGCCGCGGCGGATGGCGGCCCGGGCGGCCGCGGCCCGGATGGCCAAAGAGCGTGGTGAGCGGGTGGGCCGCACCGTCGGCTACAAGATCCGCTTCGACCAGAAGATTTCCAAGGACACCCGCATCCTGGTGATCACCGAGGGCATTCTCACCCGGCGCTTTCTTTCCGATCCCTTCCTGGAAGGCGTCGCCTGCGTCATCCTGGATGAGTTCCACGAGCGTTCGGTGCATGTGGACCTGGCCCTGGCTTTTTGCCGGGAGTTGCTGGAGATCCGCTATGATCTCCGCCTGGTGGTCATGTCTGCTACGCTGCAGACTGGGCCGATCGCGAGCTATCTGGGGAACTGCCCGGTGATCGACTGTGGGGAGCGGCCCTTCGACGTGGACGTCGAACATGTAAAGCTTTCCGATCGGGGTCGTCTCGAAGAAAGAACCGCGGCCGCGGTCCGGCGGATGCTGCGGCGGGAGAAGCAGGGAGACCTCCTGGTCTTTCTCCCCGGAGCTCCGGAGATACGCCGTACGCAGGAGGCATTGCAAGGCGACCTTCCCTGCGACCCGGAGATTTTGCCTCTCTACGGAGCGCTTCCGGCAAAAGAACAGGACCGGGCGCTGGTGCCCGGAACGAGGCGCCGGGTGGTTCTGGCCACCAACATCGCCGAGACGTCTCTGACCGTCCCCGGCGTGACCGCGGTGATCGATACCGGTTGGTGCAAGCAGATGCAAAACGATCCCTCAAGCGGCCTGGACCGCTTGCAACTGACCCGCATCAGCAAACAGAGCGCCGTCCAGCGTGCGGGCCGGGCGGGCCGGACCGCGCCCGGCCGGGTGTTGCGCCTGTGGCCTCGGCACGAGCACCCGGCGCTGCCCGAGGCCGACCAGCCGGAGATTGAGCGCGTGGATCTGGCGCCGCATCTGCTTTGCGTGCTGGCCTTCCACCCGGGAGACCCGCGCGAGTTCCCGTTCTTCCAGCCGCCGAAACCCGCCGTCCTGGACGCTTCCATCGAGTTGCTGTCCATGCTGGGTGCGCTGGATGCCGAAAGTTTCAAGCTGACCGAAAAGGGCCGCCGGCTGGCATCCATCCCCGTTCACCCCCGCGTCGGCGCCCTGCTCCTGCGCGCGGCCGAACAGGGGTTGGCGCGCGCGGGCGCGTTGCTGGCCGCCCTGCTGAGCGAGCGGGACATCCTCGAAGATCCCACCGAAAGCACCGACTCGGATCTGCTCTACCGGATGGAACGCTTTGAAGAGCTCGATGAGTCGGGGTTCAACACCTGCTCGGCCCGGCGCTCTGGGATCAATCTTGGCGCGGCGCTGGCGGTGAGATCGGCGCGGGAACAGCTCTCCAGGATCGCCCGCTCCATGCATAAGCAGAAAGCGCGCGCCGGCACGAACCGCTTGCTGTCCCTGCTTTTGCCCGCCTTCCCCGACCGGGTCTGCCGCCGCCGGGCTACCGGCAGCGACGAGGCGGTGATGGTGGGGGGCCGGGGCGTGCGCCTGGCTAAGGAGTCCGGTGTCCGGGAAGCCAACCTGTTCATTGCCGTAGAAGCCGATGCCGGCAAGCGCGGCCTCCACTCAAGGGCCGTCGTGCGCAAGGCCAGTGCGGTTACGGTAGAAATGATCGAGGGAGAGTTTCCCGAGTTCGTCGAGACCGGTGAGTGGGCCGTCTTTGATGAAGCCAAGCGGGCGGTCGTCGGGGTGCGCAAGACAACCTATCGGGACCTGGCGTTGGAGGAACGAACCGGCGTGCGTGTCGATCCGGGAGTGATCTCCGCCGTCTTGTCCCGGGAGGCCGCGGCCCGGTTCGATCAAGTTTTCAAGCCGGACAAGCCGGCCGCGCAATTCCGCGCCCGCTGGCTGTTTTTAAAAAAGGTCCTGCCCGACGAATCCTGGCCCGACGTGACCGACGAAGGTCTCCAGACCTGGCTGCCGGATCTGTGTACGGGAAAAAGCCGCTTCTCCGACCTTGCGCGCATCGATTGGATTAAAGAAATGAAAGCGCGGCTTTCCTACAAATTGCAAAAGCTTCTCGATAAGGAAGCGCCGGAAAAAATCCGGGTGCCGTCGGGCAGCCAGATCCGTCTAGACTACCTCCCGGCCCTCGATCCGGACGGCTACCCGGTTCTGGCCGTCCGGCTGCAGGAGGTCTTCGGTCTGAAAGATACCCCGCGAATCGCCCGGGGTAACGTGCCCGTACTAATTCATCTCCTGGCTCCCAACCGGCGCCCGGTCCAGGTGACCCGGGACTTGAAGAGTTTCTGGAACCGGACCTACCCCGAAGTGAGAAAAGAGCTCCGGGCCCGCTACCCCAAGCACCCCTGGCCCGAAGATCCCTGGTCGGCCCCCCCGAAGAAGGGCACCAAGCGGAGGAGCAAACGACGCTAGAAACCTGTTGGTGCCCCTACGTTTTGTAACTTTAAAAAGTCCGGGAACTTTCGGCGTTGTCGGAACGTTGTAAAGTTGTAATCGATGGAGGCGCGAGTGGAGCGGTTGGGTGACGCCGAATTGATGGGTCGGGTGAAGGCCGGGGATCGGGAGGCGTTCGCGCGGCTGGTCGACCGATACAAGGATGCCATGGTCAACTACCTTTCCAGACTGACGGGCTCCCGGGCCAGAGCGGAGGACCTGGCCCAGGAGACCTTCCTGCGCCTGTACGAGAACCGGGACCGCTACCGGGAGGATGGCCGGTTTTCGGCGTTTTTGTACCGGATCGCCACGAACCTGGCCCGTTCCGAGATCCGGCGCGAGCAACGCAGGAGAATGCTGAAACTGGTCTTCCTGCCCGGTGGAAACGGGGCGGGTCCGGTGGAGAATCCGCAGTCGCGGCTTCTCGGAAAGGAGGTGCACCGCAAGCTGGCCGAGGCCATCGCCCGGATTCCCATCCGCTTTCGGATCCCACTGGTACTGCACGAGATCGAGGGGCGGTCCTACCTGGATGTGGCCGAGACCATCGGTTGCCGCGAGGGGACGGTGAAGTCCCGGATCAGCCGGGGGCGAAAACGCCTGAGGGAGGAGCTCTCCCCCTACTTCAGCGGAGGTGTCCCATGAAGGATCGGCGAGTGGATGAGCTGATTCGCACGCTCCCGAAAGAACGTGCCTCGGAAGAATTCACGTCTCGCGTACTCGATAGACTCAAGGGCGAAACGGTAACGAAAAGGCGCGGGCGCTTGATCCTGGGTATGGCGACCGCCGCCGTATTGCTTGCGGTTGCCT
The DNA here is from genome assembly GCA_030622135.1 of Deltaproteobacteria bacterium. Lineage (GTDB taxonomy): Bacteria > Myxococcota > B64-G9 > B64-G9 > B64-G9 > JAUXGL01. Next base: position 4,279 of record JAUXGL010000212.1, on the reverse strand, counting down.
CCGTTGGGATTCTGAGGTGGCAGCAGGCGGAGAAGGCAGAGTTGCGGGAGGAGATCGCCACCCTGCGCGCCGAGCATCAGGCTTTGTCGGAGGAGCTTTCCCGGGTGATGGAGCAGAGCGCCCGGGTTCATCCCGTACTCTATCTGGGTGGCGACGATCGGACGGACTACGTACTGGATATGAACAAACTCATGCGAGAGCGGAGGCGGCGTCCACATATAATTCCATTGAAGTATACGGGAGGACCGATATGAAAAGGGTAATCGTATGGATGACGGTATTGGGCTTGATGTTTTCAGCGCCGGCTTTCGCGGGGAAGAAACCGGCTAAGAAGAAGCAAGTGAAAGTCATCAAGAAGGTCATCAAGAAGGGCCACAAGAAAAAGCGTGGTTTCCTGGGGGTGCACTTGATCAAGCTCAACGGGGAACTGCGCATTCACTTTGGTGCATCCAAGGAAGCCGGCGTGATGATCGCCAAAGTCGAGAAAGACAGTCCCGCCGACAAGGCTGGCCTGAAGGTCGGGGATGTACTGGTCGAGGTGGACGGTGAGAAGGTGGGTTCGGCCAGGGAGGTCCAGCGCATCATCGGGAAGAAGCAGGCCGGGGAGAAGTCCGAGCTGAAGGTCGTGCGCGACAAGAGGGAGCGTAAGCTGGTGGCCTCTATCGAGGTGCGGCGGAGGTCCCTGGTGGAGGTGAGCCGGTTCTTGAAGTGGTCGTATCCGGGCGGCGGGGAGGAGCTGGAGGTCGAATTCGACCAGGACAACTTCGACTGGGCCATGGAAGGGGTTCAAGAGCACCTAGACGATCTGGGTATGCCCAAGAAAATATTCAAGTTTCACAAGATCGAGAGCGACATCGAAGAACGCCTGGAAAAGATGGAGGAAAAGCTGAAGAAGTTGGAAAAGAAGCTGCAGGGGCGGCTGCTTATGAGGTCCCGAGAGAAGGCCGGCAGCGCCGGTTAGTGCCTTGACGAAAGGCGGCTCGGCATACCCGAGGGCACTGAACGGATAACTAATCCAAGGTAGTGTTCCCCAAGGGTCTCCACGGCTTCCGCGTTCCCGCACCCTCGAAGTCCTTCGACATTGACTCCTTAAACGATCAAAGTGTCTGATCCCCAACACCTGGGGCCGGCCGATTTTTTGACCCGCCGGGTGGGTCGTGTCAAAGTTGACATTTGCGGTGCAACACGCCGCTTTTTTGGGATTTTTAACCGGGTGGGGCTGAGTAAAATGGAACAGCCGCTGCATGCGACCGTAGAGCGTTTCTTTGATGGCGAGCGCACCCGGGTCCTGGTGCGCGGGCGCCTGGACCGGGAGTCGGCTCCAGCCGTGCTGGACTGGATCCGGGCTTGGTTGCCCAAGACCCGGGCTCGGGTGGGGTTGGATCTTGGCGAGGTGCAGTACCTGGACTCGGCCGGGGTGGCGGTTTTGGCGGAGTCGTTGCGGCTGGCTCGCCAGCGCGGCTGCCGGCTCGAGCTGGTTCGGGTGAGCGAGGCGGCCCGCCGGACCATGGAGATGTTCCGCTTTCGGGGGGAGTTGGAGCAGGCCGCTCCCGTTCGGGAGGGATTTTTAGAGGGAGTGGGAGACGGGCTGGTCCGCTGGGTGGAAGGCGCCCGGGAAATGCTGTTTCTGATCGCGGACACGTTTTACTGGGCCCTGGTGGGACCCTTCGCCCGGTCGCGGGGGGCGCCCGCCGGGGAGATGACCCGGCAAACCATTTTGCTCGGCTCCCGGGCGTTCGGCGTCATCGCGTTGCTGGCGTTTCTGATCGGGCTCACCCTGACCCTGCTCTCGGCCCACCAGCTGCGGCAGTTCGGCGCCAACATCTTCGCCGCCAACTTGGTGGCCGTCGCCATGGCCCGCGAGATGGGGCCGATGATGACGGCCATCATCGTGGCCGGCCGATCGGGCTCCGCCATCGCCGCCGAGATCGCCACCATGAAGGTTACCGAGGAAGTGGATGCCCTGGCGGCCATGGGTTTCTCGCCGGTGCGTTTCCTGGTGGTGCCCAAGCTCTACGCGGTGACCTTGACCCAGCCGTTGCTCACCATAGTCTCGGTGGTCTGCGGCATCCTGGGAGGTATGGTGATCGCCGCCGCCCTGGGGGTGCCGCCCCAGGCGTTTTTGCACCAGGCCACCGGCGCGCTGGCGCTGAAGGACGTGTCCACCGGCTTGCTCAAGAGCCTGGTGTTCGGCTGGATTATCCTGGTGGTAAGCGCGCACCGCGGGTTGAGCACCCGGGGAGGCGCCGAGGAGGTGGGCTTTTCCACCACTCGTTCGGTGGTAGTGTCCATCTTTGCGGTGATCATCGTCGATTGTATTTTCAGCCTGATTTTCTACACGTGAGGAAAACCGTGTCGGATCTGTTGCTAGAAATAAAGAACGTTAGCCTGGGGTACGGAGAAGAAATCGTGCTGGGCGGGGTGGACTTATGTGTTCGCCGGGGCGAGCTGACGGTGGTCGCCGGTCCCAGCGGCTGCGGGAAGAGCACCCTGCTCAAGGCGGCCGTGGGACTGCTCGCACCCGTATCGGGCAGTGTGCGTCTCTTCGGCGTGGATCTGGCGGGGATTTCCGAGGACCGGCTTTCTGGGCTGCGTTCCCGGGTGGGATTGCTTTTCCAGGGCGGGGCGCTGATCAACTCAATGACCGTGGCCGAGAACGTGGCCCTGCCGCTGAACCAGTTTTCGCGCCTGCCGGAGAACGTCATAGATACGTTGGTGCGGATGAAGCTGGGGCAGGTGGGGCTGGAAAAGGCCTATGCCAAGACGCCGCCGGAGCTCTCCGGCGGAATGCGCAAAAGGGCCGCCCTGGCGCGGTCTTTGGCGTTGGATCCCGAGCTGCTGATCTGCGACGAGCCTTCGGCCGGACTGGATCCGGTCACCGCCGCCGGACTGGACCAACTCCTCTTGGATCTGCGCTCGGCGTTGAACATGACCCTGCTGGTGGTGACCCACGAGTTGGGGAGCATCGACGCCATCGCCGACCGGGTGGTGGTGATCGACAACGGCGGCCTGATCTTCGACGGCCCCTTGGCCCAGGCGCGCCGATCCGACATTCCCGCCGTTCGCGACTTCTTTACCCGGCAGCCGCCGCGGGCGGAGGACCGAGGCAAATCCATGCTGGAGCGCTTTCTGAAAACCACAGGGGAGGTGGCATCGTGATAACGCGGGCACAGCGGATTCGTTTGGGTATCTTCGTCGTGGTTTCGGTGGGTATCCTGCTGGCGCTGCTCGTGGCCGTGGTCGGCACCACCCTGTGGACCGACCGGGACAACTATCGGGTGCGCTACCTGATCTCCGTATCCGGTCTGGAGATCGGGGCTCCGGTCAAGTACAACGGCGTCCGGGTCGGACGGGTGGAGAGCATCAAGATCGACCCAAAGCAGGTGAGCCACACTCTCGTATCAATTTCTCTGGAGGCCGGCACGCCGGTGAAGGCCAACACCCGGGCGGTGCTCAATATTCAGGGAATCACCGGGCTGAAGTTCATCGAGCTTATCGGGGGGACCTCGGAGGCCTCTACTCTGAATCCGGGCAGCGAGATCGATGCGGGCACTTCGGTGGTGGACAAGCTGACCGGACAGGCCGAGAACATTTCCATCAAGGCGGAGCTGCTGATCAACCAGCTTCTGGATCTGACCGGGGACAGCAACCGAGCCCTGGTGACCGATGTGCTCGAGCGGGCCGGCAGCCTGATGAACACCCTGGACAAGATCATCACCAAAAACGCCGACGAGTTGGAGAACGTGATGAAAGGCTTGTCGTCGGTATCCAGCCACCTGGCCGCCACCCTGGAGGAGATCCGCCGGGGGGCGCGGGAGACCCGCGAGGCGGTGGTCGGAGTCCGCCGGGCGGCCGAGAAGGTCTTGGACGCCAAGCGGGTTGCCGGGGTTCTGGACGAGGCCAAGGCGGCCATCGGCGATGTCCGTAAGCGCATGGGTCCGAGCGAGATGGGCAAGGTGACTCGCTTGCTGGAGAACCTGCTTCAGCGCACCAACGCTCTGGTGGAGCGGATGGACCTGGTTGTCGACCGCAGCCGCGAGGACATCCGTGCCAGTCTACGGCACCTGGCCGAAACCAGCGAGAACCTGAGGGACTTCAGCCGGCTGATCCGCGAGGATCCTTCCCGGCTGCTGCGGGCCAAGGAGCGCCGGGAGAGAGAGCTTCCTTGATGTGCCCGGGAGAGGAAAAATGACAAAACGTCAACATTGGCTGGTTTCCGCGTTGCTCGTGGTGGTTGCGTCCTAAGTCGGAGGCCAAGCGGTCTTAGGAAGACAAGTGT
>JAUXGL010000073.1 GCA_030622135.1 Deltaproteobacteria bacterium | reverse complement strand
CCGCTGAAAGGCCTTCCACCCACCCGACCACCGCCCCCCCGGAGTATCCCGGAACGCTACGCAACCCAGTCAGACGTTCGTCTTGCCGGCATAACCAACATCCCCGTAGCTCCGCGCCCCGCGTTCCCGCCTTATAGGAATCCGTCGGACTTGACAAGCGTGGTGTTGATGTCGAGCGACTCGCGAAAAAATGTAAATAATGAAGCTACGTCACTGTTAGAACGTGTATTTCAGGGTGGGAGTTACGATGACCGAGAAGCCGCCGATGGCCGGTAGGTAGGAAGCCGCTACTTCCAATCCCACGAAGAAATGGCGCAACTGGGTGGCGTACTCCAGGCCGGTACCCACCTGTATGACCACGCCCTGATCCAGCTTGGCCAGCTCCGGGTCCGTGAACATGTACCCCGCGTTCGCCTTGAGATACCAGCCCGTCCGCTTGGTGGTCGTCAGGTTCAGGCGCCCGCCGATCATGGCCAGCAGCGCACCGACGTCGTTACTGACCGTCGCCCGTGTAGTGTCGCGGATGCCGGAGATCTGCTGTCCGGATACGGCCAGATGAATCGACGCCACCTGGCCGATGTCGTATCCCATCTCGATGCCGATGACCGGACCGGGAGGCCAGAGGGGGCTCTCCCAATCGTCCCCCTTGAAAAGGTCGGTGACCGCCATGGAGAAACCGAACGCGCTCCGGATGAAGAAGCCTCTTTGCACCTCCTGGAACTTCTGCACCCGGGGACCGGATCTGGATCCGATCTCCTCGGCAAATACAAGGCCGGTGGTTAAAAGCGCCAGCGTCAGGGCCAGCACGACTGTCGTCGTCCGCTTCATGCGGCACCTCGTTTAGAAGCATGGTGGTGAATTGAGGTCATGAGGATTGGAGGATAAACGGATAATTGACGATAACGATACCGCCGCCCTTGGGTTCGGGGAACTTCCAGGTGCGGATCTTCTGGGTAATGCAACGCTCCACCGAGGCATTGCGCAGGGTGGTCTGGCTCACCGTGGACTGGGTGACATAGCCCTTGGGGCTGATGGTGAACTTCACCGACACCTTACCGGACAGGTTGGGGAAGCGAGTCAACTCCTTGGAATAGCAGTACTTGATCTGGTCACGGTGGGAGCGGATCACCCGCCGGATGATCTCCATGCTCAGGGAACCCATGATGATGGGCCGGCCCACGCTGATGTTCACGCTGCGCTCGCCGCGCCTGCGGATGCGCGCAACGCCGGTGCCGTAACCGAACTTCCCGCCGCCGCGGCCGCGGGTCCCCAGACGACCGACGCCGATGGTGTTGCCCATCCCGCCGCCGCCGGAGCCGGTGCCCTTCAGGCCCAGGCCTCCGAAACCGCCGCTGTTGCCGATCTGGCCGCCGAACATGTTTCCGATGGCGCCCTCCATCTCACCGCCCAGTCCGGTACCGCCCATGACCGTCGACAACCCCTGGGGACCGCCGGCGCCCAGCACCGCCAGCAGGCCGCGGTTGCCCACGATTTCCTTGTCGTCCGGCTTGATGGCCTTGACCGCCGAACGTTTTCCCGTGTCCGGACGACCCCTCAGGCCCATCTTGCCTTCCTTGCCCTTGTAGCGTTCAGCCGAATCGGCCTTGGCGTCGATGTCCGACTTCAGCTTCTCCAAAAAGGCCAGATCCTTCTTTTGGGGCTTGGGGCGGGTCAGGATGAACTGCACGTAACGATCCGGCACCTTGAAAAGCTCCTCCTCGTTGGTCTCCACGGACTTGGGCCGCAGGTGAAAGGTAGCCACCATGGCCGCATACACGAACAGCACCAGCAGGATGGTATTTAAGAAAGTGTAGTCAATCCGGTCGGACGCCTTGGAGACAAATCCAGCCGGCTTGGAGGTGTAGCGGATCCGGAAGCCCACGTGCCCGAACATGATAGTCGCTATGGCCCCCTCCGGCAGGGCGAAGGTCTTGCAGTCGCCGAAGTCGGGATCCCGGCTCACCTTGGGACCGCTCGCCAGTTCTTTCAGCGCGGTTACGGTCCCGTCCGGCATGACCAAATTGCCGGTGGCGTTGGTGTTAAACGACAGCATGATGTCGCCGCCCACCACCCTGGCGATAGGAAAGGCCGGAGTCGGAAGCAGGTCGGCGGGAACGAAAAACTCGGCCTTCTGGTCCTCCCCCACCAACACCTGCTTGACGTCGCCGTCGTAGTACCCGACGTCCAGCACGGTCTCGCCCCACATCTTGCGGACCTCGAAGGCCCAGTTCACCGGCGTGATCGTCGGATCGTCTTGGAAATCTCCCAGGTCGGGCGGCGGCGGAAGGGATACCCGGCGCTCATCCAACGGCAGGGCCGGTGGCGCCGTCGGAGCCGCCGCGGCCGAAACGGCCGGAGGCGCCGCGCTAACGGTCCGCTCCTCCGGCACCTGACCATCGTTAGGCCGGAGCGGGGGCGCGGCCGGGGCGGGGGCCTCCGCGGCGGGAGTCCCAACAAGCTCGGCGGGCGGCGACTCCACCCGGGTGACCGCCTCGGCCTCGGCCTCGTCGTGTAACCCCGGGACCGCTTCCACTCCGGCCGTTGCGGCCGCGGACGCCGCGACCGCGGCCGGGGCGGCCGCGGCTTCCTCTTCCCCCTGGAAAACAATGCGCGTGTTGCCCAGGCGAAGCTCGTCCCCCGGCTTCAGGGTCGCCTTGTTGGTCTTCTCCCCGTTGACAAAAGTACCCTCGGCGCTGCCCATGTCGATGATGTGCACATCTCCGCCGGTCGAGATCTCGACCACCGCGTGGATACGCGAAACCTTCTCGTCATCCAGCCTCAGGTGGGCCGAGGACAGCCGCCCGATCTTGATGATATCGCGGTCGAACGTCTCGGTGGTGACCAGCTCGTCGCCTTGGTACACTTTGAAAGTGAGGCCCATGATTATCTCCTGCTCGCCCCGCTGGTAGGCGGGAAACTCGAAAACCGTTCAACCGACTAAATCACCGCGGCGCTCCGCTTGATTTTGCCTGTGCCGCCTCCGCGCTGTCCGGCGGGGTTAGAGATCCTTGGCCGACTGAAGAACCTTTACCCTGAAATTTTCACGAATACGAATCAGGCTCTTGTGATGAGCCAGCTTCCGCCCGGTCAAAAACTCCTGATCCGGCCGAGTCAAGTCACCGGTTATGGTGTCGTCCTCGAAGTTGTAGACCGTCTTTTTCTTGTAGATGACGGCATCATCGCCGCCCTCATCCTGGGCCCACGCGCCCGGAGCGAGCAAAAGCCCGGTCAAAAGCAACACGGCTCCCAGGGCCCAAAAGCGACGGCGCTTGGATCTCATGGCTGGTCCTCCCTGTCTGTTCGATCATACAACATTATCACGCCGGTTCTCCCGGTTCTTTCGGCTCCTCAGGCTCCTTGGGCCCGGCTTTTTTCCCCTTCCCCTTCGAGCCCTTTTTATCTTTGACACCCTTTTCTTCCCTGGGTTCCTTCTCCGGTTTTACTTTGCCTTCCGGGGTCTTGGCCTTCTGCTGCTCCGGTTTCGGCTTGGGTTTGGGCTTGCCCACCCAGAGGCCCCCTCCAAAGATCAGGGGATCCTCCTGCTTGTCCTTGAAGGTAATCATAATGTCCCAGGCCCCGTAGACGTCCTTGGAGCGGAGCCCCAGCCAATCCAGCACCAATATCTCAATGGTGTACTTGTTGAGCTGCTTGTGCTTGACCCGGATGTTGCCGATCTCGATCTTCTTGACCGGTTGCCACTCCATGCCGAACAGCTTGATCTTGTTCTTTACTTCCGGATTGATGGCCGGAGGAACCAGGATGAAGGGAAGCTTGTCTCCCTGAAGCTTGGCCGGGGGCAAGACGCCGCCGGCCTGCTCGGTATCCCGCCACCATTCATCCAGTTTCTTCTTGCGCGTCTCGGCCAGCTTCTTCTGCTTCTGTTCCTCCCGCTTGGCCGCAGCGGCCATCTTCTTCTCCATATTCGCCATCTTGACCGCCATATCGTCCTGCTGCTTGATGTACTTCAAAAGCGCGTAGCCGGGATGGTCGGAGGAAATCCGCGAGCCGCCTATGTCGAAAAACTTCTTCAGGTACTCCTTGGCCTTCTTGTTGTCGTTGAAGTTCTTGGCCCAAAGCACCGCCAGCCAGTAGTACGGCACCGAGTCCTTGGAGTGCTGCCGGGTCAGGGTCTCGAAGTGGGCCTTGGCCCGGTCGAACTTGCTGGCCGCCCACATGGCGATGCCCATGCCGATGGCCGCCTTACGGTTGTCGGGCTCGTACTGGAGGATCTTTCCAAACTCTTCCTCGGCAACCCGGAAGTCCTTATAGTCCAGGGCGATCTTGGCCACGTTGAAGCGGGTGGGGATCATGTCGGGAACCTGCCCCAGGGCCGCCCGAAAATTGGCCAGGGCAGCGGGCACGTCGCCTTTCTTCAAGAGCACCAGGCCCAGGGTGTTGAGCAGCCGGGGGTCCTTATCCTTCACCTTCAGCCCGCGCAGGCAGATGAGGTGGGCCATGTCCATCTCGTCGCGGCTGTAATAAACCGAGGCCATGATTCGGTAGGCGCCCACGTTGAACGGATCGCGGGTGAGAACCTCGGCGGCGCGTTTCAGCGCCTTGTCGCCCTGGCCTTTTCTCTGGTAGATGGCCGCCATGTTCAAGAGCACCGGGCTGTTCTTCGAATCCTTGGACATGGCCCGCTTCAGCACCACCAAGGCTTCATCCAGCTTGTTGTGGCGCATCAGCAAGGCCCCCCAGTTGGCCGCCGCCACGCCCAGGCCCGGGTAGATCTGCAGGGCCTTCTTGTAATGCTCCGCCGCCTTGGGATCGTCGCGCAGGGCCTCGTGGATGCAGCCCAGGTTGTAGTGGGCCTCCGCCATCTTGGGATCCTCGTCGAGAGCCTCGGTGAAGGCGCCGATGAGGGCCTCGTAGCTGAAAACACCGGTTTTCTTCTGATCTCGGTACATGACCACGGCGTCATTGAAGGCCGCCTGGGCCTCCGCGGACACCCGCACCTTGGGCCGCTCCTCCGCCTTGGAGGCGGCCGCCACGCCGCTGACGTCCGCGATCTTCTCATCCGGCGTTTTGGGCGTGCCGCCGCAAGCGACGACAAACAAAACGCAAACAAAACAAGCTGTCAGTCCGATCCTTCGCATGGGAATCCTCTCCGATGTGTTATTCGAATTCGTCCTCGGGCTCATCCGCATCCATCGCTTCGCTGGCCGGGTCGGCCATCTTCCGGGGCTCCGCTTCGGCCTGGGGCGCGGCTTTCTGTTCCTGGGGCTCCGGCGCGGCTTCCGCTTCGGACTCGCCCCCGGACGACGGTGCCGGGGGGGGAGGCTCCGGCGCGTCCTTGCGCTTGGTAAGCAGCGGGTCCTCCTTGAGGAGATCGGGGTTCTTCATGATCTCTTCCCAGGAGGCCAACAACAACGGATTGCGGTAGGTCGCATCGGCCACCACGCTCAACTTGAAACCCACGTCCTCGCGGGAATGCTGGCCGTACTCCTGGAGCTTCTTCAGCGCCCGCTGGGTAAACTTGCTGTAAAAACCCAGTTGGGAGCCCTTGTCCACGGCCGCCTTGAAGTGGGCCACGGCCTTGTCCTCGAAGGGCTGGCCCTTGTCGCGAAGCCTGTTCGCGTAGATGTCCTTCTGCTCGGGCGTCAGCCCCTTGGGCAGCGGCGCCTTGTAGAAAGTCCGGGCGAAGTCCTCGTAGGCCCGGCCCAGCTTGTACAACGAGGCGATGGCCCATTCGGGCTGCTTCAGCTTGGCGATGTCGGTGTAGATCCGCTCCACCCGCTTGAAGCGCCTGGTCTTCTCCCCGAGTTGCTTCTTGATGGCTTTCTCGTTCTTGATGTTCTTGAACTTGTACTTGATGTACTCCTTGTAGGTGGACTCGCCCTGGATGAATTGGGCGTGGGCAGCCGCCTCGGCCGCTTCCATGAGGTCCTTGTGCTTCTTTTTGTACTTGCGGTACAGGCTGACGACCGTGCGCATCTCCTTCTCGGCCTCGCGCCATTTCCGCTTCGACAGCCGGATCAGCATCTCGGCCCGCTTCATGTGGGCGGCGATGGCCCGGTCGGGGTCGGCGCGGAAGTAGTTCTGGCTGTACCGGCTGAAGACCGCCGCCGCCTGCTTGTACTTCTTGATCTTCTCGTACAGCAGACCCAGCGAGTAGTACACCTGGGCGGAATCCTCGGAGCGCGGGAACAAGTCGACGAACTCGATCCGGTCCTTTATGGCCCGGCTCCATTGGTGCAGGGCCTCGCGGTAGATGCCCGCGTTCATCAAGGCCGCCTGGGCATCCTCGGAGTTCCAGGTGCGGCGGTTGCCCACGAAGCGTTTCTCCTTCGCGGCCTGCTTGCCTTTGGCGATCTTCCGCTTCTTTTTCTTCTTACGCTTCTTCCCCCGGCGCTGCTTGTCCTTCTTCTCGTAACTGACCGCCTTGCCCAGCCCCTTCATTTTCTTGTAGGTCCGGGCGTACTTCTCGTACAGGGTGGCCGCCTCGTCGAACTCGGTCATGCGCTCGTGGTTCTCGGCCAGGTTGAAAATGGTTCCGGGGACCAGGTCGCTGGTGGGGTACTCGTTGATTAGCTTCTTGCGGGCTTTCTTGGCCAGGTCCAGCCGCTCGGCCTGCTCGAACTTCACGCTGGAGTTGAACAAAGCCTCGTCGGCCAGATCGTGCTTGGGAAACTCTCTGACGAACTTGATGTAGGCCCGGGCCACCTTGTATCCCATCCGGGTGGGAGACAGCGGGGGTTTTTTCTCTTTCTTTCTCTTCCGATTGAGCACCTTATCCATGTCGCCGATGCGCTTGAAGGCGATCTGGGGGATCAGCTTTTGCAAAAACACCTTGAGCTTCTGGTTCTTCATCAAGGTCGAGTTCGAGTAGTACCTGCGGGAGTACTTGTTGAGATTACCCCAGTCCTGCTTCAGGTTATATATGTCCAGCACCAAGTTGGCGGCGTACTCGGCCAACTCGTCGCCGGTGCAGTCCCGCACCACTTCGTCGAAACGCCGCACGGCCACACCGTAGTGGTTGTAGTCGTAGTAGGTCTTGGCGATGTCGAACCTGACGCTGCAGATGTCCTGGTCCTTGGGGCAATGATCCAGGTAGACCTCGGCCGCCCGGATGAAGCGCCGCTTCCCCTTGGGAATGGAACTCTTCTTCAAGGAGCCCTGCTTGCCGGCCTTCTTCTTTTCTTCCTTCCTGCGCCGGCGCTCCTGCTTGCGCTCCTTCTTCACGATCTCGCGGTGGGCCAGCACGCCCTTGTAGGCGGCGTCGCACAGATAGGTGCACGGCGGGCTCCGCTTTATCTTGCGGCTCTTCTTCTTGTTCTTGGCCTTGGGATCGGGCGCCGCGCCTTTCTTGGGACACTTCTTGTGCTTCTTGAGCCAGCCCAGGTCCATGGCCACCACCTTGGCATACTCGGAGGCGGCCCGGCCGTACTTGCCCAACCGGTGGAAGAGCAGCTCGGAATAGGCGAAGCGCATGTCGTAGGCATCGGGGGAGTTGGGAAACAGGTGCAGGTAGTCGCCGAACATCTCGCCGGCGTACTCGAAGGTTTCTTTCTGCTTGGTCTCCTTGGCCTCCTTGTACCAGATGCTCGAAAGCTTCCTCAAGGTCACCTCGGCCAGCTCGCGGGCCTCCTTGAGCCGCTCCTTCTCCCGGGCCGAGGGATTCTGGATGCACTTCTTGACGTCCCTGAAGAGATCGATAAGCTTGCGGACCTCCCGGACGGCGTAGCGCTTGTTGCCCACCCGCGAGGCACAGTCGACCACCCGGCCCTGGTAAAAAGGCACCTCGGCCGAGCATTTCTCCTTTTTTATCAGGTAGTTATAGAGCAGAATGGCTTTCTTGTCCTCACCGTCGGCGAAGTACATCCCGGCCAGGTTGGTAAGCAGGCCGTGGGCCTCCTTGGGAGCCAGGCGCCCAAACACCCGGGGGGCCGCCGAGGCGCTGCCGTGATGGCCGTACGTCAGGGTAAAGTCGTTGAGCGCCTCCTTGCGAATCTCGATCTTCCTGCCAGTCACCTCCGTCTCGATGTCGTACAGGTAGATCACCGACTTGAACATATCCTTGGCCTTGTCCCACTCGTGCAGGTTGTAATAGCACCATCCCTGCTTGTAGAGGGCGTAGGGGTAAATCTCGGCTTCCTTGAACTCGGCCACCTTCTTGTAGGCCATCAGGGCCTTGTCCAGTTTGGCGTCTTCGAAGTAATACTCTCCGAACGCCAGGTAGGCGTCCGGAATGTACTTGCTGTTGGGATAATCCTTGATCAACCGCCGGTAGACCTTCAGGGCTTCCTTGTAGCGCTCCAGATCCCACAACGAGCCCGATAAAAAGAAGTAGATCACATCGCGATCGGGATAGCGCGGGAACTCGGTGATGATCCGGTTGTACATGCCGATGGCTTTGTTACGCCACTTGTCCTCGACCTTTCGGTACTTCTTCTGCTGCTCCGCGACCTCCCGGCGCAAGCGGTTGTTCTCGGGATTCTTGGCCAGCTTCTCGTCCAGGCGCTGGCCCCGGAAGAAGTAGGACTGGGACTCCTCGAAGTAGTTCTCCGCCAGACGAAACAGCAAGGCCGGCTTCTCCTTGGGATCCTGCTCGTACTTGAGCAAGGCCTGGAGCTGTTCACGAATGACCTTGCGCTTCGCCTCCATCTGGACGTCGATCTCACGCGTCCGGCGAAACTTCTCGTACTCGAGGGTGGGGCGCTTTTTCTTCTTCTTCTTTGCCTTTTCCTTGCCGACGGTGTACGCCGACGCGCCGGGGATCGACCCGGGCCAGGCCGGCAAGACGAAAAACATCCCAACCAGAAAAGCGATAAGCCTTCTCATCGTCTCATTCCTCCGCGACTCCTTGGAAAAGCCATTACCGGCTCTTGCGACAGCCCCAGGTGAGAGTGTACTCGTAGGTGCCCAACTCGTCGCGCCAATACTCACCCTGGTAGGGCCAGTAAATCTTCTCGTCATCGGTGGCCGCCGTCCAGTCGTAGGGGAGCAACGTCGGCCCCAGGTCCATTTCTCCGGCCTGGACCTTACGCAGCACATCCAGCTCGGCCTGGTCGTTCTCCAGCTTGATACGCAACACCTGAGACATCAGCTCGCTGAGGAAGTCACGCTCCGCCTCCAAGCGCAGCTTGGTTAGCCGGCCGGCCGCCTTCATCAGCTCGGACTTGCGCTTCTGGAGACCGTCCACCAACTGGGCGGACAACTTGCCCTGGGAGAAAGTCGAGCTTTTCCTGCGAATGCGCTGGGTCTCTTTCTCGATTTCCAGAACCGACGCGTTGATTAGCTTCAGATCCTTGTCGGCCAGGGCCACCTTGAGAATACGGCGCAGGAGCTTGCCCGACTTGCCGCGGGGGGGCGCCTTCTGGATGGCCAGTAGCTGCTTGTAGTAACCCTCCGGGGACTGGCCCTTGGCCAACAGCCGCTCCAACTCCTGGTGCAGGGGAGCGTAACGCTTCTTGAACTCAGCCACGATCTGGTTCGACTCGGGGTAACGGCAGTTTTCGTAGTAGGTAACCGCCTTGAGCACCAGCCCCTCGGGAAAGTATTCTTCACGGAAAAAGGGGCTATCCAGCGTAATGAGATTGCCCAGCGACTTCTCATATTTACCCAGCCGAAACCACGACCAACTGGACTCGAAGAGGCTCTCCAGCCAACCCTCGCTGTCCGGGACGATCCGGTCGTAGTAAAAGAGCGCGAACTTGAACTGCTTGTGCTCGTAGTGGATGCGGGCCAGCTGGAAAAACGCCTTCTCGCGCAGCCGGTCGTCGCGAAACTTGCCCTTCTTGGGATGGAGGATGACCACCACCTCTTTGAACGACTCCACCGCCTCTTGGAAGTTGCCATGCTTGTAAAGGATGATCCCCTCCAGGTACTTGGCCCGGGGATGAAACTTGCTTTTCTCGCTCACCTGGAGAATCAAGGCCTTGGACTTGGACAAATACCCGACGGCGTCGGTGGGAAGCGCGGTGGGGGCGGTCTTATTCTCGACCTCCAGGTCCAGGCCGAAGCCCTCCTCTTTCTGCTCCTCGTCCCCGCCCAGATCGAACCCAAACTCCTCGGCCGGAGCCGCCTTTTTCTTCCTTTTCTTTTTCTTGGCGGTCGGAGCGGGCGCGCTCGACTTCTCTATGGCCAGGGCCTGGAAATAGAAATACTTCGCCAGCAGGAAGAGGAACTCGTCCCGGTACTTCTTGGGGAACTCGATGTCCGAATACCTGGCGATATCCTTCAGAACCTCGCTCTGGTCGGTGATCTTGTGAGATATGAAGAAGAGCCACTCCAGGGAGGTCCTGAAGTACTTGTGCTCGATGCCCTTGTCGAGAATCTTGCCGAATTTCTCCAGGGCCGAGTGATACATGCGCATGCGGTAGAGCGCCTTGGCTATCTGGTACTCGGCGCTCTGGAAGTACTGCCTGGCTCTGGGGTTGTTGTAGATGTCGTGGAAGGCGACGGCCGCATCGGCGTATTTCTCGTCCTTGATCAGGTCGAGGGCCTTGCCCATGGCCTCCTTCTCGGGGCTCTTGACCGACACGTCGAGAGCCTCGAAGCCGAGGCCCAGGTCATCGGCCTCGGCCGCTTTCTTCTTGCCCTTCTTTCTCTTTTTCTTCTTCTTTTTCTTCTCGGTGTCGCCGCTCAGATCGAAGTCCAGGCCGTCCTGAGCCCGGGCGGCGGTAACGGCCGCGCCCGGGAACCCGCCGAAAGCGAGCATAAAAGCAGCGACTACAACAATCACGGACCTGCCGGAAGTTAGCATCTCGGGTACCCTCATCTTGGGCTACTGGTAGTCGTAATCGAAATCCACCGGCAAGAAGAAGCTGACGCCCACTCCGATCATGACGTGGTTCTGGATGTCGGAGAACTCGGTTCTTTGGACGTCCAACTTCAGCGTTTCGGTGTAAATCAGGTCACGGACCTCCAGCTTAACGACCAGCCACGAGGTCATGAAATAGCGGAGGCCCATGCCGATGTTCGAGGCCAACTTGGCCCCCGTCTCGGTGGAAGCCAGGCCGAATCCACCGATGAGATAGGCGTCGAAGTGCACGATTTCGTCGGTGAACAGGCTGAGCTTCCCGTAGATGGGCGACCAGAGAAAGTTGCCCATCAGGTAGTAGCGCAGCTTACTGACCCGGGGCAGCGCCTCGTTGGCCTGCTGGAAGTAGCCGACCATGTCCGTCTGCATGGTGCCCACGTAGACGGCCTGGAACTCGATCCCCAGGCTGTCGGCCAGGTGATAGGCGATGGAGGCCCCGCCGCCGATCTTCTGGTAGAAGGCGTCGTTCAGGCTCAGGCACACCTGGGGAGTCAGCTCCCACCGGCTGCGTTTCAAGAAGGCCTTGCGCTGAACGCTCTTGATGCGATCCTCCCGCACCTCGACGGACTTTTTCTCCGCGGGGGCCTTCTTGGCCTTCCCGGCGTCGACCTTCTCGGCGTCGGTCTTCCCGGCGTCGGCCTTCTCGCCGGGCTCCTCCGCGAAAGCGGCCGGCGCCGAAGCAAAAACAACCGCCAGGGCCAACCGCCAGGTAATACGAGATAACCGTGCCATTTATCAATCCTCCAGGCTGCCTTCGCCCAAGAATATGCTCAGGCCTAGATTGAACATGAGCTGATGCTGCACATCGCTCTTGGCGGGGAGGTCCTTGATGCTCACCTTGTCGTTGAACACCATGTAATCCTTCAGCTCCAACTTCAGAGCGAAGGTACGATTGAAGAAAAGCCTTAGGCCCAGACCGAAGGACCCCGCGAAGCCAAAGTTGGAGTCGTCCTTCAGCTCCCCGCCGATGCCCCCGATCCCTCCCATGACGTAAGTGTCGAAATGCATCACATACTCGGCGACCAGGCTGACCTTGCCGTAGACGGGCGACCAGCAGAAATCGGCGCCGACCAGGTAGGTGCGCTTACCCGCGTAAGGAATGTCGGTTTGTTCCTTGGAGCCGTAGTAGGTGGCGTTCCCCGTGTCCAGGTTCAGCGGCGTGTAGGTCAAAAGCGCCTGGACGGCGAAGGCCTCGCTGATGTGGTAGGCAAAACCCGCGCCCAGACCGTACTTCTGAAAAAACGCGTCGTTGAGGCTGATGCTGGTCAACGGCAGGATCGTCAGTTCCGCCCGACCGCTCTTTATGAACATGCGGTTGGAAACGCTCTTGATGCGGTTCTTCAGCGTGCGGGTTTCTTCCTGCGCCTGGATAGAACCAGCCCAGGCCAGCACGAAAACCAGTGGAAGCAGGAATAGCTTTTTCACGATCGGACCTCTTTGAGCAGTTGAAATGAAGGGCGTAGCCACCTTCGCTCCCCGGCGTAGTATCGACCACCGATGGGGGTCAGTTGTCTCTAACCTCTCGGTAATTCGAGACATAATCGACTTGTGATCGTATGACACCGAATCGACGAGTGTCAAGATTATTCTCCCCAGAAACCCGGGGTAGAGCAAATATATACGATTTTTTCTTGTCTGACGGGCACGGCCTGTGTTAATGCTTGTTTTTTGAGACAATGAGCGGCCCCGGCGGGTCTATGCAATTGGCTCGAAATTACTTTAGGGAGAAGCTCATGCGCGCCCCTGTTTTCGCAATCGTCGTTGGGATGGGATTATCCTTGCTTCTGTGTGGTTGCGGCGAAAAGCCCATCGGCCAGCCCTGCAACTTCGGCTGGCCGAAAAAAGCGGATGGAACCACCAACTGCGATAAGTACCCCGCCTGCCACCCGCTGCAGAAAGACAACGGCGGCGTGACCTTGAACAACAATGCCTGTCCAATCGACTGCATTCAGATGCCTTCCCTGGAATGCGAGGACCTCATCTGCGTGGCCACGCAGGTCGAGGGCAACTCCCAGAACGTGAACGGAGTGTGCTGGGAGCCTCAGGCCGGCGAACCGGTCGGGGACTGCCCCAGCGCGCCGGTGCGATGCAAAGGTTACTGCACCAAGGAGTGCCTGACCGACGCCAGTTGCCCCAAGGAGTACAAGTGTTCCGCCATGGCGCCATTCGGCTCGACGCTCAAGTGCGACGACGAGGAAGCCTGGGATACCAAGTGCACCGCCAACTGCATCCCGGGCGGTACCTCCGGCTGCCCAAATTCCGGAAAAGACGCCGACTACGGCATCTGCGACCAAGAAGACTACGCCGCTTGCTGCGCCTGCATCTGCTACCAGTTCTGTCCCATCCTGACGAAAGATTTCTGCCGCAAGAGGAGCTGGGACGAGAAGATGTTCGAAGACGCCATAACCAATAACTCCGAGTGCGGACAGTAGCTCCCAACAGACCCCAACGCCGAATGCGAGTTTTTCTCTGCCTGGCCGGCACCTGCCTGACTGTTCTCTTATCCGGTTGTGTAAGCGCCAGGATCAACGTGGTGGACGAGCGCACCGCGCTGGAAAACCAGATCCTGGGCAGCTACGAGGAGTTGGACCGCGACATGCAGCTTTTGGCCTCGGTTCGCGCGGTGGACGCCGCGGGAAAGACCCGACAACCCCAAAGCTACACGAAACAGCGCCGGCGGGCCATCCTGGCCCGGCAAACCCAGCAATTCAACCGGGACGACATCGACGAGCTGAAGCAGGCCGGGTGCATCGGCGAGGCCCAGGACGGCAGCCTGAAGGCCCGGCCCTGCGAGCGCTCATCCGATCCGGCGACGGCCGAGCGACTCCAGCGTTTGCTCGCCTCGGAAAACCAGGCCCGCGGCATAATCCTCCGCTTCGCGATCGCCACAAGCCCGGATCTCACCGACCGGGACCTCCCCCAGGTCATCGCGGCCTACGCCCGCATGCAAAGGGAAAAGGCAAGGAGCGGGGAGTGGGTTCAAAAACCCGATGGGGGATGGAAGAGGGAAGAATAGTTCCCGGTCAGCGAAGCAGCACCCTTGTGGTGTCCCAGTTCCCAGTTCCCAGTTTAATTGGCACCCTTGCTGCCCACTTTCGGATCAATAACCGGGAACTAGAATTTAAGATATTTATCGATCAGTCCACCCACCGGCAAATGCTTCAGCTTGTAAGTGTTGCCCTCGAAACCCTCTGTCAGCCTGGCCACCGCCCGGGCGGCCAGGCCCAGGTTCAAGACGACTTCCATGTTTAAAAGGCCGTGGCGGATATCCATGGATACGCGCTGGGGCGACACCTTGAAGCGGTTCAGGAAGCGGCGCAGCTCCAAGATGCCCGGATTGGACTCCTTTCGATCCATGGCTACCAGGAGAGCCTGCAGGGTGGACCGGCCGATCTTGGTGAGATTGACCGCGGCGGTGAAAACCTTCTCCCCCATGTCCAGCTTCAGCCGCAGGTTGCCGCCGATGTCGCTCGAGCCGGCCAACTGGAGGGCCCCCAGTCCGGAGAGATCCACGCCGCTGACCTGGGCGTCCAGGCTCAGCCGCCGGGTCCGGGGAGGCGCAAACGCCACCGCGGCCTCGGCCAGCACGTCTCCTTCCAAAAACCTGAGCCTCAGGCTGCCGAGCTTCAAGCTTCCTTGGGCCAATTCCAGGTTGCCGGTCAAATGGGTCAGTTGAAGATCCCGGTACTTGACCCGATCGACTGAAAACGATCGTTGCCGGCCCTTCATCGGAAGCAAGGCCTCCTCGTACGCCCCAAAACGCGCCGAGGCAGCCGCCGCTTTGTTTTGCTCCCCCCCGGATTTACCCGCCAACAGCCCCAGGGTAGGCCGGGTCGCGATGCGCTGGGAAACCGGAATGGATCCCCGGACGCCGTCCAGCTCGAAGTCGGCGCCCTTCAGGTCCAGGCGGTCAAACGAGATCCGGCCCCGCACGGAAAGGACCCCGTCGGAACCCGAGTCGACCGAAAGCGACAGCGAGCCCTCCCCCGAGGCGGTCCACCCGCCCGGCAGGGACACGGGCGTCGGCGAGCGCAGCCCGGCCTCCACCTTGGCGGACACGCGCAGCGCCTCGAACCCCGCGGCTCCCGGGATGTGCACGAAACGCCCGCCCACGCTCAGGTCCGCCCCCAGGGAAGGCAGGACCACCTGGATGTACTTGAGCCTCAACTCCTTGGCCCCCACCAGCCGGCCGTAGAAATCCACTCGCGAATTGATAAGCGGCCTCGACAGCGCCCCCGCCGGGTTCAGTTTCGAGGCGGTAATCCGGCCGTCGAGCGAATAATCTTCCCCGTCCCGCCTCGCTTTCGCCGCGAGGACCAGGCCGGCGCCGCTCAGATCCAACCGGGACTTCAGCCGCGCTCTTCCGACGGTCAGGTTCGCCTGGGCCGCGGCCTTCTGGGTCCCCGGACCCGGAGCGGTCAGTTTCAGGCGCCCGGAAACGTCGGTCCACTCCAATCCCGAACCGGCCAGGGCGCCCCGGACTCCCCTCAAAAACAGGGTCGCTTCAGTCGTGTGCTTCAACTTCTCCAGATCGAGCTCTCCTTTTGGCAGAGTCACCCGGGTCTTTCCGCTCAGCTCCAATTCACCCTTCAACCGGGGCAGCCCCCGGCCGATGTCACCGGGGAGAGCGGCCACGACGCGCTCGATGGAAAACGGCTTGATCCCGAAGTCTACCTTGACCTTCCCTTCTCCGAAGGCCAGCCTTCCGGATGCCTCCAACGCAATCAGGTCGCCCAGGCCGGCTTCGAGACGCTCCACGGCCAGGGTACCCCCACGCACATCCAGCACCGAGGTAAGCGCCAGCTTCACCTCCCGGGGTAAAGAGAGCTTCCCCCCGCCCAAAACCACCCCGGCGGCCGACAGGTCCAGCGAAAGGGGCCAGGAGGCCGGCGCCGGGCCGCGCAGCCGGGTTTCCAGGCGCAGATCGACCGTTCGAGCCGAAACCGGATCCGTCTTGGCCGCATCCGATCGAACCCGGACGGAGAGACGCAACGGCCGTCCAAACCGCCGGCCGGAGGCCAGGCCGGCTCCCTTGAGATCCACCGCTACCCGGATCCGGTCGACCTCTCCGGCACCGGCCACTACCCGGCGTAAATCCAGATCCAGCTTCCCCAAAAGCTTGCCGATCCGCCATTTTCGACCCGACCGGCTCAACCCCTGGGCGGACAACCACAACTTGACCGCATCCGGCCGCACCCGGACCGAGCCCATGCTAACCCCCGCGCTTTTGACCCTGAAATTCGCGCCGAGAGACGGCACCTCCACGTCGGGCCATCCGATCGAAACCGGCTCCGCGCCGGTGGTGACGCGCCCCTGAAAATCTACCGACCGGCACGAGAAACCCCGGCCGCGAAGGCTTTTTAGACGCACCCAGGCACCCAGTTCCGGAGAGATCAGCTTCGGTTCGCCGGCCTGCATCTGAAGGGATCCGGAGGCGTACATCGTCATCCGGGCATCCTTGGCCCGCAGAGTAGACAGCCGACCCGCCCGGGCAAAAAGAGTGGATTGGAAGGTATACTCGCCTCCGCCCGCCTGGGGCTGAAATCCGGCCTGGAGCTTGCCGGACAGCCCGGTCAGCTTCAGTCCTTTTGTACTAACGCTCAGGTTGTCCAAAACAACCCGCGCGGACCCGCCGGGAAGCGAACCATCCAGCGGCCCTTCCAGGCTCAGGTTTTCGATATGCAGGCTTCCGGCGACCTCGACTCCGGGTAGAATCCGGCCGAGCAACTCGGCGATCAACTCGGGTGGGGGCATCAGGTAAGGCGCCCGCAACCACACCCGGGTGTTTTGGCTCAACCCGGTCATGCCTCCCGAGGCGGAGAGCACCGGCCGGTCATCCAGCTTGACCTCCAGCTTTGTAAGGATCGCCTCCGACGCGGCCAGGTCCGCGTGGGCCACGTAGTCGGCCGTCAGGCGACGCCCGGCCTCGGATCCATCCAGGCCCGGGAGGCGCAGCTCGAATCTCCCGGAACTTTCCACGCGGGTCTGCCCGATCAGGCTGGTTTCGACGTCAAAGCCGAAAGCGACCCCGATCTTGGCCGCGCCGTCCGGCCCACGCTCGAGATCCGCCACGAGGTTGGGCTCCGCGGGAACCGGCAGGCGGCTGCGGGTCTGGATGAAAGTCTCGCCCGGCGATCCGAGTTTCCCGACCGCGCTCACGTTGAGATCCGAGAGATCGGCTGAAAATCCGGGCAGGCGCACGGACAGGCGAGCGTCTAAAACCTCCACCTGTTTCAGCGCCAGGACGAATCCGCCCGGGTCGTCTTTGGTTTCGGTCTCTTCGGGGCTTTCCCCCTTCCCGGCCCGGCGCCGCTCAAACCAGGTCGAGACGTTGCTCCGCCCCGCCCGCACCCGGATATCTATCTCGGGGCGATGGATCAGCACCCGGTTTATGGTAAGCTTCTTCGAAAAGATTTCCCCCAGGGAGTAATCCACCAGCAGCCGTTCCACCCGCACCGGCGAACGATCGAAGCTCGGCGGCGCGCCCACGACCACATCTTTCAGCGCCAGTCCGCTGAAAATCTCCAGGTTCAGCTCACCGGCTTGAACCTCCACTCCCAGCAGATCTTCCAGCTCCGCCACCAGCATGTTTTTGATTTTCTCGTCGGGAAAAAAGATCGAGATCGCCAGCCAGGCCAACACCAAAAGGCCCACCAGGATCCCCAGCATCCAGAGGAAGATTTTCAAAAGCTTCCTCAAAATGCGTCCAGGCAGCGAGCGCGACGGCTGCTCTTCTCTGGTTTCTTCCCGAGCTTTCGGCACGAAACGAATATATCAAGAGGGCCGGCCCGTTGACACTACATTGGAACCTATTTTACACTGGAAGGTGGTTTAATCGCGGTTTGTGCCGCGCCGGGAGGGTAAAGATGACAAAGCCCGTATTATCCGTGTTGTTGTTGGCGACAGTCCTGCTTGCAACCTATCCCGCCCTGGGAGGCGAGCCGCTGGTTATCAAGACCGGCGACGGGAAATTCATGCCCGCGGCGGCCAACGAATGGGCCCCGGCCGGCGAGGGTGCCTTCCGTTTCATGCTCAAGACGGGCCTGCAAGCCTCCGCCGTGGCGGCGGAGCTTGGGGATCGAATCGCCCCGATCGGCGTGAAGGCCACCGACGACATGACCCTGCTGTTTTCGGGAAAAGGCCTCACCGAGAATGCGCTGCTGACCAAGCTGGCCGGGATCGAGCTGGGCTGGGAAAAGGCCAAGCACGACGCCCTGGCGGCGCTCTCCGGCCTGAGCGGCACGGGGGGTCCGTCGCTTTCCGACCTCGACAGCGCGGGCTCCATCCGGGCTTCCAGGAAGTTCGAAATCCCCGGCGAGAAGAAAGAACGTAAGCTCGATCCCCAAAACGTCTTCGGCCGGGTGGTCAAGATCCAGCAATGCGAGCCCATGCCCGCTATCACCATCAAGATCACCGCCGCGCCTAAAGCGGGCCGGCACCAGGCCGCCTTCGAGCAGGGCCGGTGGATCGTGATCCGGGGTTACTACAAGATCCACGATGAGACTCGGAAGATCGAGCCCGACGACGCGCGCACCCGGATCAATCTTCAGACGGCCAAGCTCAAACCAGGCGACCGGGTGTTCGGCAAGCCCTTCTTAAAGGAAGGCTACGTCTGGATCCTGGAAACAATCGAGAAGATCTAAAGGCGAACCTCAGCCTAATTTGCTAAGCGCCGCTCCCACCAGGTAGGAAATCACCGCTTCGCGGACGACCGCGCCCACCGGGAGGTTGGAACGAGAGGCGGTGTCGCGCAGTTGCGCGGCCACGTCGGGGGTAAGCCGAACGGTGAAGCTCTGCAGCGACTTGAGCGTGGAGTCTAGAAACTCGATGGCCGAGGAGAGCCGACCCACGTTGTAATCCATGGAAGCCAGCCGCTCGGTAAGCATCTTGGCCAGCTCTCCGCGGTCCAGCCAGCGGTTGTCCACGAACACCCGCTCGTTGTCCAGGTCCACCTCGAACTTGTCCTTCTCGGTCTCGGCCATGGGTGATCAACCTCCCGAGTTAAACTTCTCCCTATTTCTCCGGCGGCGGGAAGAGCCCGACCTGCTTGAGCAGATCCATTAAATTCCGGTGGTTGTCCCATTCCTTGATCTTGCCGCCCTGGAACCGGAACACGTCCACTCCCCGCACGGAGATGGGATTGCCTCCGCTCTTGCCGGCGCCCAACCCGCCCCTCAGCGTCCCGTGCACATGGACCAGCGCGGCCACGTAAGGACCGACGGCCACCGCCTCCTCCACGTCGATCCGGCCGTCGAAGGCTTCCCGCTCCTTGACCATGGCCAGCATGAGGGATTCCAACCCGCTGATCTCCCGACCGTCGCCGTATGCGTGGATCGCCACGTCGGAGGCCACCAACTTTGAAAACATGGCCAGGTCGGCCGTCTCGAACGACCTGAAGAAAGTCCGGACGGCCTCGACCCGCGCCGGGTTGCCCGGCGCGGCCAGCACCTCGGGCTTGTCCGGAACGATCAGCCCCGGGGGAAGTGTCTTGGCGGCGGACTTCATCTGCTTGAGCACCGCCAGCGGATTGCCGCAAATGAAGCTCTTCTGGATCCGGTTATCCTTCACCCAGGAAAATATGGCCAGATGACACCCCAGCTTCTTCATGCTCCCTTCCCGGCCGAGGAAATCCCCGTGGTGGGTCCCGGTGATCACTCCCTCGAACACCCAGAACTTGCCCCCGTCCAGGATCCGCTTGACATCCACCCGCACGTCCGGAAAGGCCAGGTGAATCTCCTTCCAGCGATCCACCAGCGCCCGGCGCCCCTTGATGGGCTTGGCGGTGTAGTCCGACAAAATGCACTCGTGAGCGTCGGCGAACAGGGAGGCCGCTCCGTCGAAGTTGAGCGTGTTGAAATCCTCCAGGGCCGACTCGAAAAGCCGGTACACCTCCGGGAGCCGCCCATCCGCCTGGGGTTCCGAGACCGACTTCCCCACCGACTCCCCCACCGACTCCGAAGACTTGGTTGGACTATCTCTGTCTTTGTCTTGGCAACCGAGAAACCCCGTTGTCAAAATCACCCCAAGAAACAACCGCGTCACGCGTTTCATCTTGCCTCCCCTTTCTCCTCATGAGTAAAGCAGAGAGAAGCCCCGGCATCAAGAGAGAAAAATTCTTGGGTTCCCGCCGGCACCCGGCGAGGAACAGCGGCGTAACCGCAACGGTCGATGCTTTTGACACGATATCTCCAAGACGTTATCATTTCCGGCCTGCATCGATCGCGGCGCGGATCCACCGCAACCCAATGACCCGCGCGGTACTCAGAAAATCTTTGCGGGCCGCCAAGATTTTCGGGGTCGGTAGTACGAAACGACTTGCAAAGGAGAAGACGCCATGAGCCTCAAGGGAAAACATATGCTTTGTACCCAGGACTGGTCCAGAGAAGAGCTCGAGGAGATCCTCGTGCTGGCCGAGGACATGCAACGGGAGCGCTATACCGACAAGTATGCCCGCGTGCTCGACCGGCGGACATTCTTCATGTTTTTCTACAATCCGTCGGTGCGCACCCGGCAGAGCTTCGAGTGCGCCGCCACCGAGTTGGGGGGCCACGCCCAGTTTCTCGAGCCCAAGTCCATGCGCTTGAAAACCAAGAATACCGCGGGCGAAACCATCGAGGACGCGGCCAAGGTCATGAGCCGCTATGCCTGCGGAATCGGCATCCGCATCCTGGAAGACAAGATCGGGTCTTACGGAGAGGGACACGCCTTGTGCCAAGAGTACGCCCAGCACTCCGAGGTACCCATAGTCTCCATGGCCCACGACAAGTTCCATCCTTGCCAGGGCCTGGCCGACATGCAGGGGCTCCGGCAGCACTGGGGCCGGGAGCAGGTCAAGGGCAAGAAACTGCTGCAGGTCTGGGGGCACGGAGCGCTGGCCCGCTCCTGGTGCTCGGTGCAGGAGAGTATTTTAATCTCCTCCCGCTTCGGCATGGATGTCACCCTGGCCTACCCGGAGGGCTATGACCTGGACCCCCGGGTCATCGAGCAGACCCGCGAGAACTGCCGGGAAAACGGCGCGAGCTTCGCGATCGAAAACGACCCGGTCGAGTGCTACCAGGGAGCCGACGTGGTGTATTCGCGCAACTGGATGCACCCGGACACCTACCGGGACGGAGAGCTGCGCAAGTCGGAGGAGATCGAGCGCGCGCTCGGGTATCCCCAGTGGATCTGCGACGAAGAAAAGATGCAAAAGACCAACGACGCGCTGTTTACCCATCCCATGCCCATCGACCGCGGGCACGAGGTGTCCGACCCGGTGGCCGACGGCCCCCGGTCGATCATCTACGACGTGGCCGAAAACCGCCTGCATGTCCAAAAAGCCCTCATGGCCCTGACCATGAGCGACCTGAAGTAGGAGCAAACCCATGGCCAACTCAGACAAGCCGCTGGCCGTCCTGGCCATCGGGGGCAATTCGCTGATTAGGGACAAGCAGCACAAGGAAGTCAGCGACCAGTTCGAGATCACCCGAAAGACCTGCCGGCACATCGAAGAAATACTCTCGAAAGGCTGGAACGTGGTCATCACCCACGGCAACGGACCCCAGGTGGGGTTCATCCTCAGGCGCTGCGAGCTGAGCCTACACGAGCTGCATCCGGTTCCCCTAGACAGCATCGGGGCGGACACCCAGGGCGCCATCGGCTACATGATCCAGCAAGAGCTGGCCAACGAGTTCAGACGCAAGCAAGTGTCGCGCCGGGCCGTGACCGTGGTTACCCAGGTCCGGGTGGACGCCGACGATCCGGCCTTCTCCGACCCCCAGAAACCCATCGGCACCTTCATGGACGCGGACACCGCCCGCGAGCGGGAGCAAAAGGACGGCTGGCAAGTCAAGGAAGACGCCGGCCGCGGATGGCGCCGGGTGGTAGCCTCCCCGCTGCCCGTGGAAATAATCGAGCAGGACGCCATCGAAAAACTCATCCAGGACGACTTCGTGGTAATCGCCGTGGGCGGCGGCGGCATCCCGGTAATCCGGGACGCGGCCGGCGACCTGAAAGGCGTGGCCGCCGTAATCGACAAGGACTACGCCTCGGCCCTCCTGGCCAACCAACTAAAGGCGGACCTCTTCATCGTCTCCACCGCGGTGGACACCGTATCCCTGGACTACGGCAAGCCCACCCAGCGCCCGCTTACGAAGCTCACCGTCGCGGAAGCCCGGCGTCACCTCGATGCGGGCCAGTTCCCCACCGGATCGATGGGCCCAAAGATCCGGGCGGTCTGCAACTTCCTGGAAGCCGGAGGCCAAACAGCCATCATCACCTCGCCGGACTACCTGGCCGAAGCGCTGGACGGAAAAAAAGGCACCAGGATCACGGCCTGAACCAACCCCCGAGCAAACATCCCGTCAGCATCCGCCCGGGGTTGAAACCCCGGGCTATTTTCGGCCGTCCCTACGGGACTTGTAAAACGGAAACCCCGACAGTCTCCGTATTCCCTTGGGGTGGGGATGCCCCTACACCGCTTCAAGCCCGGGTGCATCTCCACATCTCCAGCTCCGTGGATAAAAAAAGCGAGCCCGGGGTTTTCAACCCCGGGCATTTCGGCCGCCCCTACGGGGCTCAATAAAAAGAAAACCCCCGCTCGCCAATTGCCCGTCTCATTCAATACAAATACTCACGGACGGCTCCAAAACCACCTCTCATCTTCAACTCAACAACTCAACAACTCAACTCTTCCCGCTTCCGCCTCGCCGCCCCCCGCGCGCCTACGGATAAAATGGAAATCCCTCCGGCTCATACATGTCGCACTCCGTCTCGTCCGCGCAGCTAACGCAACAACCCCACCGACACCAAACGTCTCCGTCGTCGATGCACCCGGTGCTGCAATCCGCAAGCGCCACCTCCCCGCACTTCGGGTCCATGCAGCAACCCTTGTTCAAACAGCAGTATTGACCGGGGTAGCAGGGATCGGGATCCGCAGTTCCATACAGGTCCGTGCATACACATGTCCCGCTAGCAGCACAAAACCAGCCCTCATCCGTCAGGTTCGTGCAGCTCTCGACTCCGCACGTGCACGTCCCGTCTACGCAGCTCCCTGAATCACATATCCTCCCGCATACCCCGCAATTCGAAGAATCGGTCGTTAAATCTACACAACTAGGGACACCGACTGTATTACAGCACATGTCTTCAACAGTTCCAGCGCAATTTTCTGTTACGCTGCAAAAACATTCATGTTCAGAGGGCAAACATTGTGCTTTTGAAAAAGAATATGCACCCTGGCAGTCGGTGTCGTTGATCGTATCCTCGCACCCGCAGCTCCAGCCGGTTCCCACTTCGCGCAGGCATTCCAGGCCGCCCTCCAATATCGTGCACTTGTGCCCGCAGCTCTCGCAGTTGTTGCCGCTATGGATTAGGCACGTCCGGCTGTCGCAGCACATCCGATCCGCCGCGCAGTCGCCGT
>JAUXGL010000279.1 GCA_030622135.1 Deltaproteobacteria bacterium | reverse complement strand
GTCCAGCCTCCGATGACCAGCACGTGGTTCTCGTAAGCAACGGCCACGGCCCCCTTCCGGGCCTGGCTCAGCTCGATGACCGGATAAAGATCCTCGAACCTACCGGCCTCGAAAAACTCCACGCGATCAATCAGCCAGTCGGGGTCGCTCTCCACGCCTCCGGCGACCAGTACACCTTGCCGGGACCCCGTAACGACAACGGAAGCATGGCGGCTACTTGGTTTGGCCATGCCAATGTTGCTTTCGAATGTGCGCTTTGCGATTGAATAGTACTCGGCGGGATAGCTCGCGCCCGCCACCGGTTCTCCTCCGGCCACGACCACGTGCGTGTTGTTGGGAAGAAGATCGGCAGAGTGGAAAGCCCGGCCGCATTCAATGTGCATGCAGAGTTTTCCCGAGTCGCAGTCCGGAGCGTCGGGTTCCTGAATAAATGCGCCCGCGGTGATATCGAACCGCTCGATCGTCCTCAAGGCATCATCCAACGGATCCAGGTAGCCTGTGGGTTTCGGCGACGGCACACCTCCGGCCATCAGCACGGTTCCGTCAGGCAGCAACGTTGCCGTGTGGAACACCCGCGGGGAAGTTGGACGAGTCCAGTACCTTATAGGCCAATTTGGATCTTGGACCATACCAACCGAGGGCGGTGGGGAGAACTCATCCACCAGGCTGAAATACAGGTAGACCTCCGTGTTTCCGCTCCGGGTTGTAAAAGGAGTCGAGACTCCCCGTGACACAACATAACCGGCCGTGTCGAGCCCCTCCACGGTAACGACGCGATTCTTGCCCAGGGGGATGTCGGGCAAAACACCGTTTTTGTCCGCGCTACGATCGATCTCGGTAACCTGCGGAGAAAGGCCGTCTCCCTCGATGCAAATCCGCAGGGTTCTCACTACAACCCTGTCGAGAGGATCCCGGGCCACGCCCTGGATCACAACCGGACTGTACACCAGGTGTACTTCCACCGAGCCCACGTTCCACTGGCAGGCGTAGAGGAAGAATACGAGCGCGATGAGAGGCAGCGCGAGTTTAGGGCCCTTAGTAGATGATGCGGACATCCACCACGTCCTCACGGAAAACGGTCAGGGGGAGGGCCACGGCGGTTCCGATTACCGCGGCGGTGACCGCCCAGATCCACCAGTGCTTTACGTACCAGGACCTGGGCGGGGGCGGCGGCTCGTGATCGAAGGGGATGCCGGCGTCGGGGACTTCCCGGGGGGGTTCCTCGGTTACCGCCAGCGGCTCCTCCGCCACCCCGGCGTCCGGCGCGGGCGGCGGGGGCTCCTCCTCTACGTTGATGCCGATGACGGCGGCCACGTGGTCCTTCAGGCGAGCGGCCACTTCCCCCCCGACCTTTTCGGCGGTGGCCTCTTCCAACACCGCGGTTTCCACGGCGACGAAACTATCCCGCTTGGCATCGAACAGAGCGACGCGCAGAAGTGAGCGGTCGCCCAGGCGTTCCAGGGAGACTATGATCATGCCGGAGAGCCCGGCGGCCTTGCCCACACGAGCTAGTTCCTTGGGTGAGGGAATCCCCGGCTGGAGCGGGCCCAGCTCCTCCTTGGCCTGCTTGAAAGCCTTGCGAACGCTGGGACTGTAGTAGCCCTCGGAGAGTTGAAGAGCGGGCGCCAGGGCGATGGTGCGCATGAAGGCCTTGTGGGCCTTGTCTTTCTGGTTCAGCTGCAGCAGAGCCACGCCGAGTTGGAGGACGGGCTCGGCCAGACGGCCGGGATCGTAGTAACGCACGAAGCCCTGCTCCAGCTTCTCGATGGCCTGGCGGTATAGTTCGGCGGCCTCCCAGAGCTTGAGGCCCATGTGCAACTCCCGCCCGTCCTTTAGAAGCCGGCCGGCCTCGTCCAAGATGCCCTGCTGGTGGTCCTGCGCTTTCAACGTTTGGTTTAGCTCGTCCCGGCCGACCAGTTTCAGGGGCAGTGTGGAAAACTCCTCCCGGGCCTTCTCCAAAACCGGCCGGGCTACCGAGACGCTGGGGGCCGAGACGACAAACCAACCCACGCTGGGCTGGGGCTCGCCCGCCTGAGCCAGGAGCGCTGAAAAAAGGAGAAAAACCAGACAATTCATCTAGCTCAGTGTAGTGGAGGGCCCTCAGACTGTCAATTTGCCAAGCGCCCACCCCAATACGCCACCGGTGCTTTGTATGGCCCTTTGGGGTCGTTGGAAACATTCCGGGTTCTCAC
This sequence comes from Deltaproteobacteria bacterium, assembly GCA_030622135.1. Taxonomy (GTDB): domain Bacteria; phylum Myxococcota; class B64-G9; order B64-G9; family B64-G9; genus JAUXGL01. The sequence goes on along the minus strand of JAUXGL010000279.1, from coordinate 368 downwards.
TGGAAATGGAGATTATCGGCGCTCTCACGGGGCTGCCAGTGAGTCCAGTTACCATAAGGGGCCGTGCCGCCGGTGCGGTACTAAAAGATGTTTAGTAGTGGTAGCGCAACTGCGCGATGTGAACGGTATTTTCGGTGACTTTGTAAACAATTCTATGCTCATCATTGATTCGGCGAGACCAGTATCCGGAAAGGGCATGCCTCAATGCTTCTGGTTTGCCGGTTCCTTCGAATGGAGTCCTCATGATCTCTGTAAACATTCGGTAAACCCGTAGCCGATTTTCGAGTGGAGGAAGGAGCAATGCGCGCCAAGGCTGAAAGACTCTTGGACGGTGATGTATCAGAGCGGGCAGATTTTGCTGGACACAG
>JAUXGL010000266.1 GCA_030622135.1 Deltaproteobacteria bacterium | reverse complement strand
CGACAGGTGACCAAGCTGGGGGGGGAGTTACCCGATCCGGAGCGGGAACCCCTGGAACGGATTTTGACCGAGGGGACCATGTTGCTTGAGGGGGGGCGCTTTTTCGCCGCGCTTTTCGGGGGCAAGGGCGCCCGGGAATTTCAGGGTGATCTGGAAACCCTGCACGGATCGCTGACCGCCCTCCTGGTCGTGGAGCTGGGGCGGGAGCGGTTCGCCGAAATCTCTCCGGGCCAGGAAGATCCCATCGGTTATCTTTTTCAGGGATGGGTGGGGGCCCGCAAGGAGGGATTTGTGGAAGAGGTGGCAGCGGCCTGGGAGAGCTTCTCCCGCCGCACGCCCTACTGGCAATAACGGAATCGGAAAAGTCTCATGGCAAAGAAAACGGACCTCAAAAGGACCCGAAAGCTTATCGAGGGAATGGCCATTCCTTCCCGGCCCACGGTGATGCTGGAGGCGATCAAGGCCCAAAACACCTTCGCTCCCGATCTGCAGGCGGTGGCGCACGTCATTGCGCGGGACGTGGTGCTCTCCTCCCGGGTGTTGCAGGAGGCCAACACCGCCCTGCCGGGTCTCAAACGCAAGGTCTCCTCCATCGAGCAGGCCGTGATGTTGCTGGGTATAGGGCGGGTACGCAAGGTGGTGACCAGCCTTTTTCTCAGTACCTCCCTCATCGGCAAGGGGGGGGCCCTGCACCGTCTCCGCCACCGGTATGCGGAAGCGGGACGGGTAGCGGCCGCCCTGGCGGAGGAACTGCCCCGCATTTCCCCCGCCTGCCACAGCGGATACCTGCCCCCCGTGGAGAGCGACGAGGCGTATGCCCTGGGGCTCTTTCACGATTGCGGCCTCTCCCTTCTCATGCAGAAATTTGCCGATTATGAAGGGTTCTACGACGAGGTGCGCAAAAAGGGGGAGATCTCCCTGGTGGCGGCGGAAAACGACCGTTTCCGTACCAACCACTGCCTCGTGGGGTTTCTTCTGTGCGAGGATTGGCAGCTTCCCAAGCCCCTTTGCCAGGCCATCCTCAATCACCATCAGGACCCGGGTTTCATCCGCGCCGGCAAGAAGGCAAAAAACCGCAAGACCCTCACCCTGCAGACCATTCTCAAGCTTTCGGAATGGATCACCGGCGAGCTTTCCGTTAACGAGTGGGAAAGCGTGCGTGGGGGTTTGTTGGGTTTCCTCGATATGGATGACACACAGCTGAAGCAGTTACGGGACAAGGTTCAGTATGCCCTGCGCACCTCCGAAGAGGGGAATTGAGCCGCGCCATGGCCAGAATCCTTCCCTTGATCCGCAGGCGGACTGAAACCTCGGAAAGTCCCTTCTGGATCAGTTATGCGGACCTGATGACGGCCCTGGTCATGCTTTTTATGGTGGTTATGAGCATCTCCATGGTGACCATTGCCGTGCAGGCCATGAAGACCAGGGAACAGGCCCTGGACGAGACGGAGCGAGCCATGGAGGTACGGCGTTTGGCCATCGAGGAGCGGCGCCTGGCCATGGAGGAACGACAGCTCAGGGAGAAGGCCAAAATGATTCGAGACAAGGAGATCCTCACGGTTCTGGACCTGTTGGCCTCCAAGGCGGAAAAAAGGGGGTTGGATCTGACCGTCAACCGGGCCACCCACACCATCAGCTTCGGCGAGAAGGCCCGTTTCGCCCATGACAGTTTTCTCCTGTCCGCCAGTGCCAAGAAGGGCCTGCAGGCGTTCGTGCCCCTCCTTTTGGAGGTGCGCGCCAGCGAGGCCGGCCACCGCTGGCTCAAACGGGTCCACATCGAGGGATACACCGATGAAACGGGCACCTACCTCTACAACGTCTATCTGAGTCTGAACCGGGCCCAGGCAGTGGTGTGCGCCCTGTTTGCCACCGATCTCGATCCGCAGCGACGCAGGAAGCTGCGGTCGTTGCTGATGATCGACGGGGCCACCGTCACCAGCATCAAGAAAACCCGGGAGGAGAGCCGCCGGGTGGAGGTGCGGTTGGAGTTCCGGCAGTTGGGGGACAAGGAGGAGCCCCTTCCCGTTCCGGAGATGTCCGGGGGGTTGGGCCAATGCGCCATTATCATGGAGTAACCGGCGCTGAGCAGTCTGCGCGATGGATTTTTTGCGGGTGATGGGGACCTGGTCTCCAGTGCCCCCGTCACATCGGCAAGGTTCCCTGCTGGTCATCGGTAACAACGTATCTGTCCCGTCAGCTCATAACGGCGCGCGCCACGTTGCCGAGATCCGCCCTTGGTGCGATCGAAATACCCCATCAACGGCCACACTTGATCCTGAATATCACCACGAATATAGCAAAGGGACGTGCGCAAATATGCCAGGATCAAGTCATAGCTATCGCTGTAGCTGCCAGTGAACCTCGTACATATGCCCTTCCTTTGCGTTTGCGAGCCGCCAACCGAGGATAGATCCATCCTCGATGACCTGGTCGGCCCTCCGCATCTCGTCATAGACGTGCCACAGCCAATAGGGCACGGCCAACAGGCACAGAAGCAGCGGAATGTAGGCATAAGACGCGCGGTCTCGCCAGCTAAAAAAAGAGCCGAGGAAGCGTCGCTGTGAGGAAGGTTGGAGCTTTCTTGCCTCGTCGGCCTCCCGGCCCCGGCTTCCCGTATGGGCGCGCTTCTTCGGAGATCGTGTTGCTATGGGATCCCAGGGTGGCCCCTCTGGTACCGGCGTTCCCGCTAAAAGCGGGTCGGCGGTGTAGGCAGCCCGAGCCACGCAGTACCCATGGCGGACGAGCCCGCTGATCTCGATCGATGAAAAACGGTCAATGTCCGTCCGAATTCGGCCCACCTGACGCTGCACCTCCGGATGCAATGCCTCAGGGTCCATTGCGCGCTCGACAATTCGCGAAATCGGCATCCACATAAAACCAGGGGTGGCCTCGAAGGCCTCTTTCTCGAACTGCCAGACGCGATCCATGAGAATATCGGATGATCTTATCGCGGTACCGATGAGCCCGGCAAAGGAGCCGCCGGGAGCGACCTTGAACTGCTGGCCCGCGTCGCTCACGATCACCCTGTCGAAGACCTTGGCGCCGGCGCTCAGGATGTCTTTTCCGGTGGCCTCGCGCAGGGCGGCCGCCAACAGCTGGCGGTTGAGCCAGAGGTGGTCGCCCCAGTCCAGATCGCGCCCGGTGCTACGCACGAACTCCAGGAAACGCTGTGCATCCGGGTCCAGGAGCCTCACCCGCTCAAAGTCGGCCTCGCGGTAGAGGCGCGAATGCATGATGATGTTCCAGAGCGCCTCGACGCGCTGTTGCATGGGCAATGCAGGCAGTCCGGCTGCGCGCTCGTCATCCATTGATTGCGGGGTTGCACCGGTAAGACGCCGGGCTATGTAGCCGAGTGGCCCGGGCTGCTCGATGCTGGCCATGCGCAGCGCTTCGGCGAGTCCATGCTCGTCCATATCCGGCGCGCTCAAGGGGGCCTGGTGAGCGATCCAGGATTCGGTGATGCCTTTGAACATCCTGACACCGAGGTTGTCGAAAACGACGCCGTCGGTAAAGGCCTGGCGCGGAAAATCACCCTCAGTAGCACCGACGTCCTCGGCGCGCAGGACAAGCGGGGGGGGAAGACTGCCGGAAACGCCGACGACGCAGTGACCGCCATCGCTAGCGTGGCGAGCCCCGTAGGCACACGGTCAAAGCGCACGCCGTGGCTTGATGATCTTCGCTGCATGATGAGCCCGTCGCGGGAGAACGAGCAGAGAACCCCTTCACTCAGGTTTGTAGCGAGGATGTGGAGCTGGGGCGTGGTCGGCAGGTTGAAGAGGCAGGCGGGTCCGAAAAGATGCTCTGCGTAGTAGTGCTCGAGCATGCCTGTACGACTGAGGTGTCTGTCGGGTGAATACCCTGCAAGGAGTGAGTAATGAGGTGGTTCTTTCGGGTGAATTCGCCCCGGTGAATACCGTTCAGGGAATTCCTCAGTAGAAAGAAAAAGAAAAAAAGGGGTCGCCCATTGCTCCTGACTCCATTGCTCCCATTGCTCAGTCTAGAAGCTGTAAGTCGGAGGCCAAGCGGTCTTAGGAAGACAATCCTT
>JAUXGL010000052.1 GCA_030622135.1 Deltaproteobacteria bacterium | reverse complement strand
GGTAGACGATAAAGTCGGCGTCGGCGTCATCTTCATCCCCTTCCACTACCACGAAGCCGTCGTCAACATGCTGACCAACCCCGCCCTGGATCCAACCGCCAAGATCCCCGAATACAAAGTCTGCGCCGCCCGGCTGGAAACGACGGCCTGACCCATATCCCGAATTGGCATGGTCCTCGGCTGGTCCGGTTGTCTGGCGATTGCTTGTGCGACTCCCAATGCTAACAGGGTGCTAAGTGTCATATGTCAGGGTCTGACCTCGTTCCCCCTCGTTCCCCCTTTCCCCGAGCGGTCGTGCCGGTCCGTCGCGCTATTTTCACCCCCACCCCCGCCCTCCCCCATAAAGGGGGAGGGAGTTTTCCGCCATGATATCAACATATTACCCCCCCTCCCGCTGGCGAGGGTGTTGTAAAAGCGCATGGTTCAGTCCTATCCGTAGGGTGAGGGCTTTACGCCCTCCCGCAACTATTTGAGATCGCTCAACTTCCGGCTGGGGATGAACCCCAGCCCTACAGGTTGGTTCGCAGTTATCACCTTTTGCGACACCCTCGCTGGCGGGAGGGGGTGGGGGGGAGGGTGGAACACGTGCTTCAGCGCTGTGGGCATCGAAGTCGCCTTGACAAGCGAGACGGGTGTAGTAGAAAGGGAGGACGACAATGGACGAGAGACCCGTACTGTCAGACTTTCCGAAGATCCACTGCCCGTTCATCCGGCAAACGTTTGGGGTGAACCGGGAGCAGTGGAAGAAGCATGGCTCCAGACTGAATCTGAGAAAATCGGAGGTCTACCTCGCGGTGGACAGGATCAACCCCGGCTACGAGTGGGTATTCGAAGACCCGGATACCATCGCGGTCGAGAAGCTCGACGGGACCAACGTGAAGATCCTCACCGAGAGAGGAAGGCTGCTGGCCATACAAAACCGGAAGAACGTGATCGACCCATTGCAGATAATCAAAGGCAAGACGTTCATCGTAGAGGGCATCTTCATGTCCATCGGCAAGGGCCTCGTCAAGAAGGACGGCGAGCAGGCCGGAGGGCTGATCGGGCCCAAGGTCCAGGGCAACCCGTACAAGCTAGATCTCCACGAGTGGTACCCGTTCGAGAAGGCCGTGGCCCACCTCAGCTATAGGTCATTTCACGAGCACGAGAGGAACTTCGACAACTGGAGCTCGTGGTTCAAGGACTGGCTCTTCTCAAGGTACTACACCAAGCGGGCCTCGAAGCTCGGCTTGGACGACAAGGTGATGGCCGAGGGTGTGGTGTTCTACAACTTCAAGAGAAGGGCCAAAGGCAAAACGAACATGGCGAAGCTGAGAAGAGACATGTTCGACTGGTACTACTCCGACAAGATCGAGATCTACGGATACGACACGGCAGGCAGAGAGGAGATCGAGGATCAAGAGCAATTTGATTAGCTCTCGCTTCGCTTGCCTCTTGTGGTAGGCGACTAAGTTCTTCGACAAGAGTCAGAACTGTCGCATGTCCCTGAGCAGCCTTTCCTCGCGTTGCTTTCTGACCTGTTCGTTGCCCCATGCCTGGATGGATGAGGTTTCTGTACTCTCTCAGAACATCACAGGCTTTCAAGATGGACGTACCTACTCCTCGTTCTCCGGCTCTCGAACCTCGATGGTTGGCTGTTCGTGGATCTCATCATCCGGCACGAAGACGATACGCATCCCCCACCCCGCGTGTGTACAGAGGAGCCCGCCGAACTCCCTCAGCGAAAGTTCACGATCGTCGATGTCGATGGTTGGCTCTCCGTCCGGACCACCGTCATTGATGACGCAGCGGAGAACACCCCCGCGTGGCGTCCACTGGTCTCCTTCCTCGAAATAGCTGATCTGTGGTTGCCCGATCGGAATCTCAACAGCGACGTGCTCGTACTCTCGCCGGAGTTGGTCCATTGCCTCGAGGGTCTCGTTGAACAGGTCGAGGATCTGCTGATCGCTCATCTCCATGACCTCGGGGCCAATTTTGAAGTTCGTTGTGGACACGCCGGCATCCGCGTACTCGATGATGGCGTACTCGCCATCGCGTGTGATCTTCACCTGGTCCAGTGAGGCTACATGCGGTCTTTTCTTCCTCATTTATGTCTACCCTTGCCTGGTTTCTGTTTCAGCGCTCGCTTCTGATCCAGTGAAGCCACCTTCCTCGCACTGCGCAGGTGCTGGTCCCGGTTGTAGCTCTCGAACATCTCGATGAGCTCCAGAACGCGGTCCGCATAATCTGTAGGTTCCACCGTCGCGGCCAGCGCGGCGAAGTACGCGGGGAAGATCTTCTCGTACTCGACACCCACCTGCCACGAGCCTTGCTCGTCGGCGAAAAAGACGAAATCCTCGCCGTCATCGACGCGGTGAAGGAGATCAAACAGCAGGTCCATCCCTTCCCTCACCTGGCGGTGATGGCCTTTTCCCCCAACAGCGACGCATTGCTCGAAGAGCTTGTTGATCTCGCGGATCCACTGGCGCGTTCCCTCCGACTTCTCCATGTAGTTTTTTGAGTTAACGTTGAAGTCCTCGTAGTACTCACCCTTGAGGTTGTCCCGGTGAAACGCCTTCACCGTTTGGAGAAGCCGATCAGCCGACATCAAACGTCTAGGGCTACCGGCGATGGCCTCGAGATCTATGTGATCACCGAAGACCTCCGTGATCCGCGCCTGTGGCAGTGTCTCGAAAGCCATGCGGAGTACTTCTACCAGCTCGTCTTTCCTCAGCCGAGTCAGGGCAACCCGAAGCCTCTCCCACTCAACAATCGGTCCCTTCTTGGCCATATCGTCCACTTTTCTATCTACGGGCGCGGTCCAGGTCAAGAAACTTCGGCTCTGCTCCGGCGAGATCTCCACAAGCCGCCCGAATCACTGATTTCGGAGGACAGTCGGGATAGCAGGCGCTCGGTGCCCTCCAGCCCCATGCGCGCTTCGTTGTCCTTGGGACTCCGCTCCAGCAGAGCCTGGAACTCCCTCCTCACCGCGGGGAGATCGAAGTCGTTCAGCGCCCTGCGCCCATTGGAAAGCCGCCTGGTTCTTTCCTCGAAAAGATCAAGCTGCACGGGGTATGTGCTCAACACTACCCCACCGAATCGAAATCCAGGAAGGTCCCGGCTCCCTCGATCTGGAAGATGAAGAACCGCCCTTGCCAGCCGTCGTTGGCCGGGTCCTCTGTCCGGCGAAGGTGTTTGTATCCGGGCGAGATCTCGGAGAAAAGGCCGAAGACCTTCCGCCCCGGGTCGGTCGCTTCGACACGGCTCAGCCGGGTCGAGCGCTTCTCGTGGTATGGGTTCACAGCCATCCGCCGGTTGCACGTAGAGTCTCTCCGAGTCTTCAAAAAGATCTCAGGACCTGCCCGGCGGCTTCACCGATCCCGCCACGGCGCAATCGCTGGGAATGCCCCAGCGGTCAAAGCCCTCTTGAAAATGCATTCTCCCAACGTTTCTTGGGATTATCGAATTTCACTCGTCTTGCGTCGAAATCATCTGCGTTGTATTTTTCCCCCAGCCACTTCACCATCTCCTCATATTCCTCGTTGGAGCTGTCCGCAAAAACTTCCAGAAGATGGTAGTATCCACCGACACCGCCGCAGTCTTCAGGGGGACAGGTGCGCTCACCCCCGAGGCACTTGGGATATTTCTCTTTCTTCTCTCTCAGCAATATACCGTCGAACAAAACCTCGTGTTGCCAGCCATCTCCGAAGTCATATTCGTATTCGGCGACATCTCCTACCTCTTGGAAATATCTCGAAACCGGAATGTCCCAACCTGGAAGTATTTCTGGATCACCCTCGAATGCGTCTTCGTTCGGTATACCGATTTCGCTCACGGCGCGTCCGTGCTTGCGTCGGATCCGGAACACGTGGAGATGGTAGTCCAACCATCCCATCGCGTCCTGTATCGCGACATGAAGATCCCAGAAGTTGTACTTTTCCGGAACAAGAATCCTCCGCCATATGGGAGGATCAATGTCTTTCATTGTGATCTTGAACTGAAAAACGAGACCGGCCATCTTCTCTCCTCCATTAGGAACAATGACGATACTACAATACTGGGTCGTTCTTCAATCCCAGCTCGCTCGGATCCGACGTGTCCAGGAATTTCTCGAAACCCTTCGTGCTCCGGGCCGCCAGTCTTCCAGATCCCCCGGCAGAAGCCCGTTGGCCCCGCCGGCCAGGGGCCCGGGCCAGGCTCCGGAGTCAAAATCCGGGTCAAACAGTATGCTCATCGTTGTTCCTCCGCTTCGGGCACCAGTATGTCTGGAGCGGCAGGACTCAGGATCTGCCCTCGATCGGAAGCTGTCTCTCCTTTAGTGCCTGCCAGAGGTTTCTGCGGCGCCTGTGGCTATCGGACCAGGAGCGTACGATCCGACCGTAAGCCTGGCGATCCAGATCAAAGACCGCTGCCGCCCAGTCTGCACAGTCACCGTAGTACGAGCCGCGGGCTTGGGCCGGGTCAGGGACCAGACTCGGCGCGTTGCGCTTCCAAAACTGTAGAACCTCTGGGAACAGCTCGGCACCCCGCAGCCGGCCAACCAATTGGCGCCGGGATCTGTGTACCAGACCCTTTCCTCCCTGGTACCGAGACAGCAGCCTATGTAGGGCCGGCGCCTTGTTCTTGAGTCGCGAGCCGGGGTCGAGGTCCAGGGTCAGCGTCCCGAGCGGGTGGAGGGATCCGCCAAGGGATTCAGCAGTGCGCTCTATATACTTGAGCCAATCTCGCACTCTCTTGTGAAAAGCCCTGCCGTCGTCCCCGGATCTAGCGGCGTCGGCAAGACCATGGATCCAGTCTCGCTCAGGTTCTACCCCTTCACCCATACAGGCACCGATGCTCGCCCTGGCGACAGTGGACTTCCAATCCGAAAAGAGCCGGTCACACATGCCGGCAAGCGCGGGCGTCTGGATCCGCTGGAACGCTTCAACCACCGCGTCCCAGTCCTCCCACTTGGCACACACCACCGCCTGGAGATCCAGAGAGCAAGCCAGTTCCTCCCGGTCGAGGCCCGTGGCGGCTTTATGCCAGTCCTTGAGGAGTTGAACGCGCGAAGCGTTGATATCGGTCCGGTACCGCTGGGTGGGGTGCTCGATTAACAGCCCCTCGCGCGGGTCCCAGCTTTCTCCTGGATCGAGGCGCAGAAGCGCGCGTACGGCCTCCTCGAAGGACTTCCTGCGCAGCAGGTCCCTGATCAGGGGCAGGGCCAGCTCCCAGTTCTGCGCGATGTTCGCGCGGCTGATCACGACGAATAGATCCGGGTCCCACCGGCGGGCGAGATCCCGGTACATGCGGAACCATCCCGAGTAAGAGCGCCCCAGGACATCCGCCCAGTGGTCGGTGCTGCGATTGTCCGTGATCCCCCTCATGACGTCTTTCTTGTGCTCGTCTCCGAGCCCGAGGACGTACCCGGCTATGGCGTCCTGATCCAGGCCCGCCTCCTTGAGTGACCTGTCCAGCTTGCAGATTCGGTCTGCGAACTCGAAGGCTCCAAGACCGTCCATCTGCGCCGACCGCCATTCCCAGTCCAGTCGGGTTACCGAAGTCGTTCCTCGCTTCTTTTGAGGGATTGACACCCACTCTGATTTATGGTCGAAGAAAGTCATGGCAACGCAGCGGTCGCGGAGGCTTTTTTTGAACCCACTGTCTTCGGCGGCGGTGATCCGAAAAACAGCCCTTTTGGGGCTGATGCGGAAGAACCAACGGGTGACGATCACACCCCCCATTCGTGGGGTGGTGAGACTCGGTCGTTTGCGGTAATAGAGCCCATGCCCTTCGCGCCCTTCTTCGAGTTATTCCCCGAGGTCGCGCCCAGAGAGACTCGCAGCATCACGATCTCACGTATGGGCGACCTTCCACGTGGCACCTATCGCTTTATCGAGTTGTTCTGCAACGAGGATGGGTGCGACTGTCGGCGGGTCTTCATTCACGCGTTCGGTCAGGACACTCCGCCGTCGGGCGCTCTCGGACCCCTCCTCGCTACCATCAGCTTCGGCTGGGAGGAGAGATCGTTCTATCGCAAATGGGCGTCCTTTCCTCTGTCGACAGAGGATCTCAACGAGCTAAAGGGACCAGCGCTCGTACGCATGACCCCGCAGTCGGAATACGCTCCGGCGCTTCTGCGGCATTTCAAGACGTTCGTCCAGGATGATGCCTACGTCGCCCGAATTGTCCGTCACTACCAGATGTACAGAAACACGATCGATGGCGGGAAGCCCAAGCCTCCACTGACTCCTGTTCACCCTGAGCCCAAGCCGGGTCGGAACCAACCCTGTCCCTGTGGTAGTGGCAAGAAGTACAAGAAATGCTGTTTGGGCAAGGCGGAACCTCTCCCTTCCGTTGATCCGAAACCAAATCCAAAGACGCAAAAGCAGCTTGTCTTGACGACAACAGGGGAGCTGTTCCAGCGGGTAAGGCTGTATTGTGAGCTGTCCGACCGATTGGATATAGATTCTAGATTCTCGAAGCTAGCTTGCATGGACTTCGACGAAGATGAGGGAAGGTGGGTGTGGCTTTACATCAAAGAAGCCAAGAAACTACGTTTCAAATACGCCTATTCGTCTATTCCAAAGCACCTGCATCCTATTGTGATCGGCTCTTTCTATTTCAGAAAAGAGGGTGAGATGCTGCTTGACGTCCGCTCCATCGAGAGAGCCTATGAGGCAGTGCCGTTTTTCGACCATTACCTCGATCGCGGTACGGCGCGGATAACTCATGCAGCCATCTTGAATGAGCTGCCTGTTTTGGATGGACCGCCTGATGCCCGCGTCTCCGAACTAGACTGCGATGATCTTTTTAGCGACTCCAACATAGGGTATGTGGACTCTCATGCTCTTGCCCAAAAGATGATGGGGCTGAAAGAGGTTGACAGCCAAGACAAGAAATTGGAAATGCTTGGAGCCATCTTGGAACAAGAGAGCAACAAGAGTCTGCCGAGGGTCGAGAAGTTTCCTGTGCATTACCATGGGGAGGGAATCGAACAACTCAAGGGCACTCTTACACTGCGCCAGATAGTCGCCATGGAACACTGGCATGGGAACAAAGAATACACTGTCCTTGACGCCATCAAGAAAGTGGCGCGTTCTGCTTCAGAACCATGATCGAAACAATGTGAATAACGGAGCAACGTCCCCCATCCCCTTTCCCCTTTCCCTTCAGGCCTTGAGGAACTTGCGCAGGACTTTGGACCAGCGGATGCCGGGGATGCCGGCCAGGGCGTCGCGGGCGAGCGTGGCGCCGTCCGCGGCGGTGGCCACACTGCCTTGGAACATCTCGCCGAGTCGTTGAGCCTCTTCCCTCTGCCAGTCACGGGCGATCCGGCCGAACATCAGCTCGGACAAGTCGTCCTCGGACACCGTGGAACGCATGGCCAGCAGCCAACCGTCACCGTACGGCCGCGCCGGAAGAATACCGGGCGAATCGACGATCGACTGGTTGACCGCCACTACTTCCCCGTTCAGCGGGGAGCACACGTCGACCGACTCGCCGCCGCGGATCAGGCGCAGCGCCGGCTTTCCCCGGCGCAGGCGCTTTCCCGGCCCGGGCATCTCGACGGCGTCGACGCGGCCGATCAGGTGGGCCGCCAGGTCGTCGAGTCCGACCCGAACGGAGCCGTCCATCCCGGGCCGCACCCAGGCGTGTCCCCGGCAGTAGAACCGGTCGGCGGGTAGCTCGCAGCCCAGCAGCGCCGGATCCAACTCCTCCGCCGGCACCTGAGCACATGCGAGCGCCTCGAACTGATCGCCCGCGCGCACCAAGTTGTCCGCACCCAACGAGGCCAGGAGCGAAACCGGATTGGCGCACATGTCGCCCAGCTTCCCAAACCGCGCCTGGAACGACCGCAGCACCGCCCGCGAGACCGCCGTGCGCTCTTCGGGCGTGGGGACCAGGCCAGAAGCCACGATCCCGGCCAGTATCGGCTGCGCGCGCGCCATATCCAGCGGGCCCGCCGCGGCCATGCGCAGCACCTCGTCCAGCAGCACCCGGCCGGCGGGCACCGCACCGCCCTCGGAAACCGCTCCAAGCCCACGAGTCACAATCACGGCCGCGGCCAACTCGGAGGGCGTGACCGCCAGTCCTTTGTACACCTTGCCCACAAGCTCGCCGGCGAACCCGACCAGCGTGGCCGCGCGCTCGACCGTTTCGGGTTCGAGGCCCGGGGGCCTGCGCGTGTGGGGCTGTATGGCCCGCTGGACCGTGAGGGCCATTTGCGCCATGACCGTGGAGGGGTAGTGCGAGGCCGCCATGGTCGCTTGCATTTCACCGAGCACGTTGATATCGAAGGCCGAGAGCACATCCAAAACGGCCAGGCCCTGCATGGCCCGGAAGGCATTCCACAACTCCTCAAAATCCCGCTCCCCGGAAACCGAGTCCGGCAGACTCCGGAAAAGCAAAGCGTTTTCAAACATCGTTTCGGCAAATGCAGAAAGATCCAGCGAATCGAGACAGTCGAGAAACGAGGCCACCGCCACCAGGGCGAACTGCTCCTCCGTCGTGCGCAGGTCCAAATCGGCCGGAGAGAGCTTGTCCTCCGGACCCAGCTTGCCCATATTCCGCAGCTCGAAAATCCGGCTCAACAAATCCGCGTGCAAGCCGGTACGGCGTACCGTCTGCTGGATCAGGGAGGCGTTGGCACCGATAGACAGGCCCCCGATCCCCATCAGGGTCAACGTCCGCAGCGCCGGGGCGTTCGTACGCGACCAGTTGGCCATGCACGGACCGGCGAACGGACACGGCCGGCCCGGGACCGCGCAGGCATCCACCGAGCACAAATCAAAGTAGTCCCGGCTGAAGAACTTCACCTGCCTGTGCGTGGCCACCTTGGCAAGGGAGGTGTACACCGGGCATCCCTCGCAATCATCCGGGCGGGACTCGCACGTCTGCGCGGAAACCGCACCGGACGCCCGCCAGATACAGCTATTCCCGGTCTTCCTGCCGACTGTCCCCCTGGCACCAAGATTCGTATCTTCCATAACTTCCTCCTTAATTCGTTGTTTGCCAATATGGAAAGCAATCTCCGGGCCAATCTACAAAAGACAGCTCCGTGCCCGGGCAACAACCCGGAATCCCTCAACACTGATCGCCGCCCCCGCTCGGGTTACCCCAAAGCTCGATCCCCCTTACGAACAATATTGTTGGATTTCTCCACAATATCGCCGCCCGGATTGTTGGAAAATCCCACACCCGGAGAAATTCATCTGATTGTCAGCGCTTTCAATGTTGACAACCTGCCTGCAAGAATGATTTCATGTGTTAATCTGAGGAGATCGAGTCATGATCCCGGACCGGGTAACCTGATATGACCTTGAGAGACGTCGCAGAACTCCTGAAGGCGGAAGTGATCTTTGGTAAGCAACACCTGGACGAGGAGTTCGAGCTCGCTGGTGCATCGGATTTGATGAGCGACGTTCTGGCGCTCAGCCGGCCGGGAATTCTTCTGCTGACGGGTCTGGCCAACACCCAGTCCGTGCGGACCGCCGAGATCGTCGAAGCCAAGGCCATCGTCTACGTGCGCGGAAGAAGACCCAGCCAGGAGGGGCTCGAACTGGCCGAGAAAAACAAGATGCCCATTCTGTCGACGAAATTCCTCATGTACAAGGCCTGCGGGCTGCTGTACGGCCGGGGGGTACGCGGGATGGGAGATCGCTAGCCATGTTTGGGGGCGTAAAACTTGAAATCGATCCAACGAACCGTATCGAGCTGCGCAACGAACCGTAGCGCCGTGGAGTTGCACCTGAATAAGTTTGCGGCGAGGCGCAGCGCAGCCGTGCCCTTGGGTATGCCGCCAAGTATGCGGTGCTAATCGGGTTTCGTCATGGTTTCCAGGCACAATCTTTCACATGCTTTCGAAATCAAGGGAGGAGATTTCGGCAAGGCCGGCTGCGTGTCGCTCGAGATCAAGGAGATCCTCCGGGATCTCGGCATCGATCCGGCCATCGTTCGGCGCGCGGCCATCGCCGCGTACGAGGCCGAGATGAACGTGGTGATGTACGCCGAAAGCGGCAAGGTTGTTCTGAGGCTAAACCCCAAGGTGATCAGGATTACGCTGGAGGACCAGGGACCGGGAATCCACGACATCGAGATGGCCATGCAGGAAGGCTACACCACCGCCACCGATCAGATGCGGGAGATGGGTTTCGGCGCCGGCATGGGCCTGCCCAACATCAAGAAAAACGCGGACCGGTTCGAATTGAAGTCCAAGGTCGGCAAGGGCACCTCCTACAACATCATCATCCACTTGAATCCGGAGGGGGGAACATGAGCCAATACTTTCACTCCATTCGAATCAAGACGGAAAATTGCGACGGCCGGATGAAATGCCTGCGATCCTGCCCCACCCAGGCCATCCGCATCCGCGACAAAAAGGCCTTCATCCTGGAGGAAAAATGCATCGACTGCGGTGAGTGCATCACCGCCTGCCCTAACGGGGCCATCGTGGCGTTAACCGATCCCTTCGGCGAACTGAGCAGGTTCAAGCACACGGTGGCCATTCCCTCCCCGGCCCTGTATGCCCAGTTCGGCAGGTCCATTCTACCGAACAGGATCCTGGCCGGCCTGAAGAAGCTCGGCTTCGACGACGCGTTCGACCTGGCCTTCACCTGTGGAGACACCAGCCTGGCCATCGAGCATTTCCTGGATGAGTACCAGGGCCCCAAGCCGCTCATTTCCAATTCCTGCCCCTCGGTCGTGAGTCTCATCCAGGTGAGGTATCCCCAGCTGGTCGATCATATCATTCCCATCAAGCTCCCCAAGAGGCTCGCCGCGAAGGAGATCAAAGAGAGAAAATCAAAAGAGCTTGGGCTCAAGCCGGAAGAGATCGGGACGTTCTACATCACTCCCTGTCCCGTCAAGATGATCGCAATCAAGCAGCCTTTATCCGAAGAAGAATGTTATCTGGATGGAGCCATTTCCATAACCGACATTTACGGCCCGCTGCTGTCGGCGCTGGAGAGCGAGGACAAGGACAGCTACCGCAAGAGCCTGGAAAGCATCTGTATCCTGGGCATCGGCTGGGCGATTGCCGGCGGAATGCACCGAACCCAGAAAATGAAGAATGTCCTGGACGTCTCCGGGATTGCGGAGATCATCACGACCTTCGACGATATCGAACGCGGCAAGCTGCAGGACATCGACCTGGTCGTGCCGTATTCATGTCCACAGGGTTGCGTCGGGGGACCGCTAACGGTGGAGAACCGCTACATTTCCTACAACAAGATCCTGCGGTTGCTCGAAACGCTGGAACAGGAGAACATAGAAGCCTGCCGGGACAAGCGGGAGATCCGCGAACGCTATCGCCAGAAATACTTTCATATGCAGCAAAAATACGAGCCCCGCCCCATCCAGGCGCTCGACGAGGATCTGGGCAAGGCCATCAAGAAACGCAAGAAGAAGGAGAAGATCTACGACTCCCTGCCCAGGATAGACTGCGGTATCTGCGGCGCCCCCACCTGCCTGGCCTTCGCGGAGGACGTGGTCAAGGGCGATGCGCAACCGTCCGACTGCATCTTCAACGTTCCCGTGAGGTTCAAGGAGTTGACCGGCGAGCTGTCCAGGCTGTTGGACGGCTTCGGCTCCGTCGGCGCGGGAAAAGAGCGCAAACCGGGATCCGAGAAGAAAAGGAAGAAGTCATGACCTTGAGGGAAGTGGTCGAGAGGCTCGGGCTGCGCGCCTTGACGTCCGATGTGGCCGGTGATGCCGAGGTGACTGGGGGGTACACCGGCGACCTGCTCAGCGACGTGATGGCCAACGGCCGGCCGGGGAATATCTGGATCACCATGCAGACACACCAGAACATCCTGGCGGTCGCCAAGATCAAGGACCTGGCCGGAATCGTGTTGGTGAACAGTCGCCGGCCCGACAAAGAGACCGTCTGGAAGGCCGACAAGGAGAACGTGACCGTCCTGGGCACAAACGAGTCGGCTTTTCGCCTCTCCGGACGGCTCTACCGGCTGCTGGAAGATCCGTGACCCGCGATGCTTCGAAGGTACCAGGCCGACCTGCACGTTCATACCTGTCTCTCCCCCTGTGCCGATGTGAAGATGTCCCCCCTGGCCATCGTCAAGCGGGCCCAGACTATCGGCGTTGATATCCTGGGCATTTGCGACCACAACTCGGCGGAGAACGCCCCGGCCGCGCTGGAGGCCGCGCGCCGGCACGGCGTGAGCGTTCTGCCCGGCATGGAGGTAACCTCCGCGGAGGAGGTCCACATCCTGGCACTGTTCGACGCGCCGGAGCCGGCCCGGGAGCTTCAGGAGACGGTCTACCGGCACCTGCCGGGCGAGAACGACGAGGAGACCTTCGGTATGCAGGTGGTCGCCAACGCCGACGACGAGGTGCTGGGCTTCAACCAAAGGCTCCTGATCGGGGCCACGACACTTCGGGTGGAGGAAATCGTGGAAGCGATACTATCGCTGGGAGGGCTGACCATCGCCGCTCACATCGATCGGGAGAGCTTCAGCCTGATCGGCCAACTGGGCTTCGTGCCCGACGACCTGCCCCTGGACGCGCTGGAGATATCCCCGGGTATTTCGCACGACGAGGCCGTGCGCAGGTACGCTCCCTCCCTGCCCCTGGTACAATCATCCGACGCCCACAAAGTGGAAGAAATCGGGCGATGCCGCACCGGCTTCCTCGTCGAGGAAGCCAGCATCGAGGAAATCAGAAAAGCCCTGGAGGAGAAGGAGGGCAGGAGGATCGTACGTTAGATGGAAGATCTGTCACTGCACATGCTGGACATCATGGAAAACTCCCTCGAAGCGCGGGCGCAAAGGATCGAAGTGCGCATCGACGAGGATCCGGACAATGAGCTGCTCACCCTGGAGATCCAAGACGACGGAAAGGGAATGAACGCCCGGACGCTGCAAGACGCGGCGAACCCGTTCTTCACCACCCGCAAGACCAGAAGTGTCGGCCTGGGGCTGTCGATGCTTTCCGAGTCGACCCGGGCCACCGGCGGAGAGATGACCGTCGAGTCCTCCCCCGGAAAGGGCACCCGGGTGAAAGCGATCTTCAAAAGCGGCCACATCGACATGAAGCCACTGGGGGACGTCCCGCAGACACTGCTGACCCTGATGGTCGGGCACCCGGATATCGAGCTGCGCTACGATCACACCATCGCCGGGGAGACGTTTTCTTTCGATACCCGGGAGATCCGCGAGGATCGCGGATCCCCGCAGGCACTGCGGAGGATCGGAGAGCATATACGCAAAGGCCTGGACGAGCTTACCAAGCGAGTTAAGGCTTGAGCCCAAAGTGCCTACTCGTAGATGGCCCGGAGCTGCAAATCGGGCGAATCCTCTTTTCAGCCGCCGCAGCCGCCACCTGCGGGAGGAATTTTTGGCTTTGCTTTGCCGCCTTTCTTTCCTGCATTTTCTTCGATGGGCCTGACTACCGGGTTCCTGGGGTCTGATGAATACGCCAAGAAACCGCCCTTTATGGATTTGATATTCTTGTAGTTGAGCAGCTTCTTCAGGCCGGCACCAGCCAGGGCGGCGCGTCCACCTTTTTTGCAGTATACAACTACAGCTTTGTTCCTATCCTTTACCTTCCCCAAGATTTTGAACTCGAGCAAGCCACGAGGGATGCTGACAGCATCCGGAATATAACCTGCCGCATATTCGTCGGCCTGTCTAACATCGATCAATACGAACTTTTCCTTGTTCTGTTTCATCTTCTTGTAATCTTCCACTGAAATCTCGACTATGCTTTTCTTCGCCGCACCCACCTCGGCCTTTACTTCGGGAACCGGAGTTCCGGCCATCTTTGCCCATGCTTCCCAGCCGCCTGCAACCGACCTGATGTTGTTGTACTTGATTCGTTCAAGGCTTTGAGCGGCCAAGGATGCCCGTCCTCCGTTCTTGCAGTAAATTACAATGGCGGCGTCCTTGTTGGGATGTTTTTTCGTTATCTTGAACTCGATCAATCCTCGGGGAATGTTGACAGAGCCCGGAATATTACCGGCCTTGAACTCCTCGGGCTCGCGAATATCAACCAAGATAAACCGCTCCTTGGCTTTCATCATTTTCTTCAGATCCGCAAGCTCGATCTGTTTTATCCTGCTCTTTGCGTCTTTCACCATCTTCTTGATCTCTTCGGGCTTCTCGGGCTTCTTTGGCAAAGGAGCAACCTTTGCCCACGCCTCCCAGCCACCGGCGATGGATCTGACACTCTTGTACTTGAGTTTCATCAAAGATCTTGCAGCCAAGGCGCCTCGTCCGCCATTCTTGCAATAGAGGGTAATCTTGGTGTTTCTGTCCGTATGTTCCTCCGTGATCTTGAATTCCAGCACCCCACGAGAAATGTTTACGGCGCCCGGAATATGACCTGCTGCATATTCCGCCGCTGTACGGACATCAATCAATACACCATCTTTCTCCTTGTCCATCGATTTCTTGTAGTCATCGACTGAAATCTCGGTTATTTTGGTTTTGGCCGCTTCTACCTGCTGCTTTGCGGTATCAAATTGGCCCTCACAGCCGGAAATCAAGGCAAATACTGCGACCAGCGACATTGTATTGACTGCAATTTTTCTCATTCCCTCTTCCTTTCTTGCGATATACTCTTGCTCCGAGAAACAAGCCCACAAATCCTCAATACGCGCTGAACTTGCCGGTCTTTTCGTTCCACTTGACAAAGAGATACCATACAAGCAGTATTGCCAGCACGAGGACGACCGACCAGGCGTACCCAATATAGTCGGGCATGAAATTCTTATATCGCGTGGAATGAGGCAAAAGACCGACAAATGCAGGCACAATGTACTTTGCGGCCAGAGGAGATATGGCCAAGAATCCAACGGCTGACGCCCACAACTTGACCTGTCCCTCTCCAACCCTCCAGAGAGTTCCAACGGCGCAACCACCCGCGATTGTCATGCCTAGACCAAAAACAAATCCACCGATAGGGGCTCTCAACCAGAAGTGTGGAAATACCCACGTCATTTCTCTGTAACGCAGAGGTAAATCGCCTGCCCCGACCCCAAACATTTTTATTAGTGTAAATCCGATAAGCCCGACCAAGATACCGGTTATTATGCCCACTGTACTTGAGGACTTACCCGTCATGAATGGGTCGCGGAACGATGCCACAATGCAAAACCTCGAGCGTTGGCAGATCATCCCGAGCAAAAGACCGATGATCACAAACCAGGTCATGGTCATATTCTCTTTGGAATAGAAATACGCCATGACAAATACGAAAACGGTCACGATCAGGCCCAGCCATTTCTGCCAAGATCCACCTTTCCTGGAAGCAGCCAATAACGTTTTACTCTTTCCAGAGCTGATACCAGGCAATGCTTCCATTTCCCACATGAGGTATTTCAACGCCACTATCGTGCCCAAGAACAGGCCTACCGTTAATAATATTGCGCCTCCCGAGAGTGCCGGTATTCCGCTGAAAAAGCCGCCAATTGTACATCCCATACCCATCTTGGCGCCGATGGCCATCAAGCCCCCACCGATGAACCCCTTTATCAGCTCCCCCACGGGAGGTATTCTCAGAGCAAACTCTTTTGCGAATAGAGCAGCCGCAAGGGCTCCGAGAATAATCAAGATATTAAGCATTCCATATAAACTATCACCGGTCGGCGTAACGTTTTCCAGGCCCAGCAATCCCAAGGATTGATATACGTTCTCTCCCCAGTTGTTATAGCCGCCACTGCCGCCCCATGGGCTTTTTATCATAAAGAGAAACACATTGAGCAGACCAAGTATCAGTCCACCGACCCAAATTGGCCAGTGCTTGGAGAAAAAAGTCCGGTATAGCTCGCCTAGTGTAGACGTGTTCTTGTTTGACGGTTCTTCCATGATTTCACGTCCCTTATGCTTTCTTGATTACGAAGCGAAAAACGCCCCCATCCAGCTCTCCTTCATCGAGAAGTTCATTTCCCGACTTCTTGCACCAGCTTTCCAGATCCAGCTTCGTCCCAGGGTCCGTACCCAGCATCTCGAGTATTTGCCCGGATTTGAGTTTTTTCATTGTCTTCGATAATTTCAAGATCGGCATGGGGCAAGTAAGTCCTTTGACATCCAAGGTTTGATCGATATTGGTATCCATAACGGCTCTCCTTTTGGTTATACGTTTTTGAATGGGACTATTGAATGGGACTAGTTGTAAATATACTGGAACTGAAGTAGGGCCAGCATGTCCATGTCGTCGACATCGTCGACTTTTTTGACACCGAACTGTAACTTGATGTTGGCCGCATGACCCATGATCCAGTAATTGATGCCTGGTAGTATGTTCATCCACCCCTGGGCACCGTCTGCGCTGGGCATCCACATCTCGAAACCCACCAGCGGCTCGAACTTCTCGATGCGATAGCCCATGTCGGCCCAGAAACCCATGCCCTTGCCCATGTAGGCGCCATCCGTGTAATAGTAAAAGGAGCCCTGAAAAACCAGGCCGTTCTCTCCCAGGGGAATGTCGATCAAGGCGTCTAGTGCAAACGCCATGAAAGGATCCCCGGCGTTGATGTAGGGCTCGAAATCAAAGCAAAGGCCCATGGAGATGATTTTCTTCTTGCCCAGCATGGTGCCCGGGAGAAAGTACCCGTCCAAAGAATCCGCCAGGTTGAGACCCAGCCTGCCTACGATGCGGGGTGAGTTGACGTTGTCATCAGCGCCGTCAAGGACGGCCAGGCGGTAGTCCAGCATACCGCCGGCAAGCAAACCTCTGAACATGATACCCTGATCCCGGTGGCCCATGGTTCCGTTGCCGTACTTTATAAACGCGCCGTGGAAATCGATCGAGTGTTGCGTGGCACCGCTCTGCTGCATGTGCCAGGAAAATGGGAGCTTCAGATTGCCTACGTTAATCTTCAAGGCCTTACTGATCTCAAACTCCATCCATGCATCCAGTAGCATTTCACGTCCACTGTAGTCGCCGTCCTTGCCCAGTCCAACCCACATTGGTGCGAGAAAGAAATTGATGTTCTTGTGGATCTTGCCGCCGACCATTATACGTGTTCGGTGCAGGTACCAATCCGTATTCCAATTGCCACCAGCATCGCCCGCTGCCGGATCCCCCTTCAAGTGAAACTGCCAGTATCCCTTGAAGTTGATGAACTTACCATCTCCAAGGTCAACCTTGGCTGCCTGCGCCGCGAATGGAACCATCATCAAAGCGACTACGATTAGGCTCAACAAACTTTTTCTCATGTTTTCCTCCTTGCCTTCTGTTGTTGGGTTTGTCCATATCGCTTATGTTTCGAGATTGACACTAGCTATCAATTCCATTTATCATGAACAATAAAAAATTACTATAACCCCCCAGAAAAACAACGCCTTTTCATATATTGTTTAATTTCATTTGTCAAGGAATGACAGTCTCGCCCAGCGCTGACGCACGTATTCCCCCCTCCCGCCAGCGGGAGGGGGGGTAATTGCTTGATATCATTGACATAGTTTCCCTCCCCCTTCACGGGGGAGTCTGCTATAGGAAATGATAACTCTCCTATACATCAAAAACCGTTGATATTTCCTATAGACAGAACCTATGGGAAAGCTTCGCTTTCCAAAGCTTCGCTTTCCTATGATAGGGCTAGGGAGGGGGTGAAAATAGCGCCAGGAAGGGCTCCCGGTTCACATCATCATTTCAAGAATGAAATCCGCCAGGGTCTCGGTGGTGCGGGGGTCGAAGGCCAGGGGCAAATCCATGGACGTTCCCGGCTGCACGGTGATTGTGACACTCCCGCCGGGGCCCGTTTCTCTCCGTGGCTCGATCGTCACGCTGCCGGGGACCCGGCCGATGTCCCTGGCCCGCAGCTCCAGGAGGACATCGCACTCGTCAGCCTCGCGCAGGATCTCCGCTCCATCGAGGTCGGCCGGCCTGGCCGTCAGGGTGGTTTCCAGCGGGCAGTACCGATCGAGGATCTTGGCAACCAGCCGATGCCCCAGGCCCCGGATGCGTGAGAGCAGGCGCTTTTCGGCCAGCAGGGACACCTTCCGGCCCCGGCGGTTGGTCATGCGTACCCTGCTTAAGAACTCCGGCAAAAAGCCCGTGCCGGACTCTTCCTCGACGGGTGGGACAGGTGACCGGAAAGCGTCGAAAAGGATGTCGGCGATCTCCATGTCCTCGAACGGCTCCACCGCGTAGTAGAAGACGCCGCGGGCGCGATAGAACGCCTCCAATCGTGAATCACCGTCCCCCAGGACAATCACCTTCAGCTCCGGGAGTGCCGCCTTGATTCGCCCAACCGCTTGCACACCGTCTTCGCCGCAGGAGAAAGCGTCCACCGCCAGAACGCCCGGATCCGTCAGGTCTCGTGCTTCGATCGCGGTGCCGTGGATGTGCACGTCGCAACCGAGATTGACGAGCCGAGTTTTAAGCTCGCCGGCTCGCTCCCGGTCCTCGCCCACCAGGGCCACCCGGCGAGTTCCCAGAACGGCCAGCTCCTCGCCCAGCCGATCGGGACGGATGCGGGCGATCCAGCCGCCGCGGAAGGGCTCCCGCCACAAGACCTCGGGATGGCAAGCCAGGGCCCGGTGGACCTCGGTAACCGTTCCGGAAAGCGGCGAGGGAATAGTCCAGCACCCCTCGCCCTTTATGATCAGCGCGGCCAGGGGCAAGCCCCGGTGAACCACGTCGCCCGCGCGCGGCAGCCTGACCACGTCGATCTGCGCCCGATGCATCCGCGGCAGGAAGGCCCCCAGACACGCCTGGCCGTCCTCACACTGACGCAGCCAGGCCTCGTCTTGGAAATGGGGAGGTCCCGGCATGAGCCTCCAGACAACCGGCCTGACGGCCTCGGCGGGAGCTTCCCCCGCGTCCGTTTTCTCCATCACCTCGGCCGGCAACGGTTTGTCCACGGGCTGCTCCCACCGGGCCACTCTCCTGACCGATTCCGAGATCTCCTCGGGAGTGAAGGGCTTGGGAATGTAGTCCGAAGCGCCCCTCTGCATGGAGACGTTCTTGCTCTCCGGGCTCGGGTAACCGGTGATGATGATGACCGGCACGTCCGGTTTCTTGACCCGCAGTCGCTTCAGGAACTCCAGGCCATCCATCTCTTCCATGCGGATGTCCAGCAGGATGACGGCGTAGTCGCTCCTTTCCGCCATCTCCAGGCCGCGCACAACATCCGTGCTGGTTTCCACCCGGAAGCCGTCGTCGCGCAGGATGCGATCGCAACTATTGCAGACCACCTCTTCGTCATCGACCACCAGGATTGCAGGCTTTGTACTACTGACCCCGAAAATCTCCGCGGCCCGCGAAGATTTTCTGAGTACTGCGCGGGTCATTGGGTTGCGGCTGAGCCGCGCTGTGTTCATGTCTGTGTTCATGTCCGTGCTCCTTTCCTTTGGACTCCCTACACTCATCAATTGATGCCCGCAGCATTCATGCCAACGCCCGAAGCGGTTCCTCGGCCGCGGGTGCGCGCGTTTAATTGTGTGGATTTATTGGGGTATTTTTCCAAAGAAGAAAAAAGCGCTCCCCGCCCTCAGCCGGTTGGTTGTACAAGACAGATATACAGGGTACGAAGCCGGCACACGGGTGCGGGCGACCGTCAGGCATCCTCTGCGGTCAACCCATGCTTGCGCATCAAGGCGTGGAAGTTGGTGCGCTGCATGCCGATATCATCGGCCGCCTGGGTCACGTTGCCTCCCGAGCGCTGTAGCGCATCGACCAGGAAGCGCCGTTCAAGATCCCTCACCGCGGCATCGCGCACCTGCTGCTTGAGCTCCTTGAATTCCTCCCAGCTACGGGGTAGAGCGACGACCGTATGATCCAACCGGGTTTGCCCGAGTTCGGGCGGAAGGTGCCGGGGCTCGACCCGCTCGGCGTCGCACAGGATGGCCAGCCGCTCGACGACGTTCTTCAGCTCACGCACGTTCCCGGGCCAGCGGTAGCTCTCCATGATGCGCATCGCCTCGGGGGTAAAGCCCTGGACCGTCACGTCGTTTTTATGGCGGAAGCGCTCCAGAAAGATCATGGCCAGCTTGGGGACGTCACCCGTGCGTTCCTTGAGCTGGGGCAGGTAGACGGGAACGACGTTCAGGCGGTACCACAGATCCTCGCGGAACTTCCCCTCGCTGACCCGTTTTCCCAGGTCCCGGTTGGTGGCCGCGATCAACCGGATGTCCACCTCGCGCTCGTTTGTATCTCCCACCTTCTTGATATTCCTGGTTTCGATCGCCCTGAGCAGCTTCCCCTGGGTCTCCAGGCTGATGTTGGCCACCTCGTCCAGGAAGAGGGTGCCCCGGTCCGCCGCCTCGAAGAGGCCCTTCTTGGTGGCGATGGCCCCGGAGAAGGATCCCTTCACGTGGCCGAACAGCTCGCTCTCCAGCAGCGACGGCGCCAGGGAGCTGCAGTCACAGGCCAGAAAATGCCGATCCCTGCGCGGGCTGAGCCTGTGGATCGCGCGAGCCACCATCTCCTTGCCCGTGCCGCTTTCCCCGGTGACGAGCACCGTACCGTTGGTCGGGGCGACCCGCTTGACAACCGTGAAAACCTTCTGCATGCACCGGCTTTCGCCGATGATTCCCTCGAATCCCTGATGCAGCCGCAACTCTCGCCTGAGAGCCAGGTTCTCACGGAACATTGCCGCGCACTCGAGCACCTTCTGCACCACCACCACCAGTTCGTCCGGCGTAAAGGGTTTGCCGAGGTAGTCGGCCGCACCCTGCTTCATGGCCTCGACCGCGGTCTCCACCGTCGCGTAGCCTGTAATGATCACCACCTCGGAGGTCACCCCCGCGCTCTTGATCTCCTTCAACATCTCCAGGCCGTCCATCTCCGGCATCACGATGTCGAGCAGGATCAAATCGTAGGCTCCCAAAACCGCGTCTTGCAGGCCCACCCGGGGGTCCTGTTGGCAGTGCACCTCGTAACCTTCCTCCGAAAGGATGCGCCTGCAGCCAGCGCAGACCACCGCCTCGTCGTCGATCACCAGGACGCGCGGATTTGCCAAAACGTCGTCTTGCGCTGGCGTGCTCAACTATCCATCCCGTGTGGATCGATCCTCACCTGCCGGCAGGATCACGGTGAAGGTGGTTCCCTTGCCCACCTGACTTTCGACCTCGATGTGGCCCTGGTGCTGCTCGATGATCCCGTAGCTCACGCTGAGCCCCAAACCGGTTCCTTTGCCCACCGGTTTGGTAGTGTAGAATGGATCGAAAATTTTTCCCAGGCCTTCCGGATTGATACCACAACCGGTGTCGCTGATGGAAACATCGATCTTTCCCGCTCCAGCCGAGGTTGCGACCGAAAGCGTCCCGCCCCCGGGCATCGCCTCGCAGGCGTTGAGTGCCAGATTGAGAAACACCTGCTGCAGTTGGTTCTGGTCCCCCCGGAGCGGGGGCATTGCTTGCGCCAACTCCTCCTCGATGACCACCTTCCTGAACTCCTTTTGGTTGCGCAACAGCAGCATGGTCTGCCGGATCACTTCGTTCACGTCGAGTGGTTCCATATTCACGGGTGATTGGCGGGCGAAGTCGAGCAGGCCGCGCACGATGTCGCGCACCCGGGAGGTCTCCCGGATGACGACATCCAGGTCCTCTTTCTGTTGAGCGTCTTGGTCTTTCTTCTTCCTGAGCATGTGCGCATAGGTGAGCACACCGGTGAGCGGGTTGTTGATTTCATGCGCAACGCCGGCCGCGAGCCGGCCTATCGAAGCCATCTTCTCACTCTGGCCGATCTGCCGCCGGGCGGCCTCTTGCAAGAGCCTTTCCCGCTGGGCGACGGCGTCGGCCATGTGATCGATCGCCTTGCACAACACGCCCATCTCACCCGGGGGAGAGATCCCCACCCGCGCGCTCAAATCGCCGCCGATGACCTTGCGAGACATGGCCACGATGCGATCGATCGGCCTGAGTATCATTCTAGCCAGAAAAAAAAGCAGCACCAGGCTAGCCAGGGTGGTGATGCTTACCATGACCAGGAAGAAGCGGATCATCACCTTCTGCGGCTGAGTGAAGGGCTCCTCCAGCAAACCGACATACAGAGCCCCGATGATCCGCCCCTCCGGGTTTCGGATCGGCTCGTAAGCGGTGATATACCAGTCGTTCACCACGAAAGCCCGGCCGGCCCAGATCTTGCCCTCATCGAGGACTTGACGGCTGACCTCCCTTCCCAGGCGGGTGCCGATCGCGCGGGCGCCGCTGGTGTCGCGAACGTTCGTACAGATGCGCAGATCGCCCAAAAAGACGGTGGAGGTGCCCACGTCCTTGCCCCGATAAGTCTGGTCGTGGAAGAGCTCTTTCTTGACGGTATCCACGGTCTCGCAACGCCGGTTAAGCAGCTCGGCGCCAAACAGCACACCCAGGACCTCCCCGTCGCCATGAAGAGAAAGAAAGGGAACCGCCGCTCCAATGATCATGCCGTCAGACGATACTTTCTCTCCCTCGGGCCCCGACTGGGGCGTCTCCTTGATCTGTATTCGTGCGCGCCGGGACAGCGTTTCACCGTCTTGGGCGAGCAGATCCGCGGGAAGAACCACGACACCGCCTGCCGGCTTCTTCTCGCGCAGCACCTCGGCGACAATGGGGACGACGGACAGATCGTCACCGCTCCGGCCCGGGTTGTGCGCCCGGTAGACAACCTTGCCGTCGGGCCCCACCAGCGTGAGCATGTCGATGTCCTGTTCCCGCCAGACCTTTCTCAACACCTTCCCCAGATCGTCCTGGACTTCCTGCGCCAACGGAGTGTCGATGGAGCGGCGCACGGCAATCACTTCCAACAGGCGGGAGATCCGCTCGGCGTGAGTGTGGTAGGCCTTGTGCGCAAAATCGAGGTCCATGCGAACCCGGGTCTGAACTTCCCGGACCAGGCGGTTGGCGAAGTACTCGACCGTGGCAACGGCCAAAATGGCGTTGGCCAGAAGAACCACTATGATGAAACCGATCGTCAGCTTGAAACGTATCGACACGTTTATCCCTCGCCCTCTCGGACGTGGAGTTGCCGCCGCCCGGAAGTACTCGGCGCTATTTCAACGATCCCACGGAAGTCTGCAACTCATAGACGTCGCCGAGGATCTTGGTTATCTCCTCGGCATCGAAGGCGCGCATGGTTTCCGAACGCACGTTTCCAAATGAGCCGAGGGCGATGGAAATCGTCGCGGCCGCCTTGTCATCGGGCGCCTCGAAAAAGTGGATGATGTCGTATCTCCCGACGGTCCAGAAGGTTTCCTTGATGTCGACGCCTTGTTTCTTGGCCCGCTCGGCGAATTCCTTGGCGCGTTTCCGGGTGTCTTTATACGTTTTTCAACCCATCATGGGTGAAGGAAACCAGCGAAATAAACTTGGGCATCACAAACCTCCTTACGGTTAGCTTGACAAGGCTTTTGCCAAGTAGTATATGAAATTTCATCATATGCAATAATGAATATCTTACAAACTGAATATATAAGCGGTCGGTAAATTCGGGACAGAGTGTATCCCTTGGGCTTGGAGAAAAAGAAACGAAGCTCGCCAAGCAACCGGATGGCGTTCTGGGAAAAGCGCGCCGGGCTCATGCGGCTGATGTCTCATCCGGTGCGCCTGCGCATTCTCGAAACTCTCTCCAAAGGAAGCCGTTGCGTCAAGGATCTCAACTCCATCGTCGACATAGAGCAACCGAACTTCTCGCAGCACATGGCCGTCCTGCGTAACGCCAAGCTGGTGGGCTGTCACAAATCCGGGGCCTTGCGCTGTTATTACATCCTGCGCCCGTCATTGATGAAGCAGCTCATCCAGATCCTCTCCAAGGAGCACGAAATCCAAATTCGAAGCCGTGATTCGGTAATACGCGAGGCCAAAATGACGGCGCGGGGCGAAAAAGCTTGGAACTCCGTCAACTGAAATACTTTATCGCCGTCGCCGAGGAAGGCGGATTTTCAGCAGCCGCCGCCATGCTCCCGGTCAAATCGCAAACCCTCCTGGGCCAGATCCGGAAACTCGAGAACGAGTTGGGTCTGCGTCTCCTCCACAGGGAAGGAGGAGATTCGAGGCTCACCGAGGCCGGTCGGATTTTTACCCGATATGCCCGGAAGGTGCTGAGTACCGCCGAAAAGGCACGCCAGGCCATGGACGATCTCAAGGACGGATGCGTTTCCGGCGAGATACGCATTGGCACGGTAGACAGCGTGGGCATCTACTTCCTGCCGCAAGTATTGCGCAACATGCGGGAGAAATACCCGGGAGTGCGGCTAACGGTGCTCTATCGCAATTCCAACGAGATCCTCCAGGCGCTTCTGTCCAACCGGATAGACGTGGCTCTGGTCGACAATCCGCGTCCGGATCGCCATCTGCGACTGGAGACCATCATCGAGGAGCAAGTCTCCCTGGTCTGCGGACGCATACATCCCTTGTTTGGCAGAGAGTGTATCAAACCCAAGGACATAGAAGGACTCCGTGTAATCTCGCTCTCGAACGACACTGCCACCGGCCGGCTGGTTCAAAGCTACCTGTCGCGTCTGGGGATCCGGGTGAAATCGGTGGCCTCCACCGACAACATACAGACGGCGAAGAAGATGGTGGAAGTCGGCTTTGGCGTAACGTTTCTCCCCGACATGATCACCAGCCCCGATATCAGTTGTCAGGGGAAATCCCTGGGCCGCCTGGCCAGGATAAGGCTCAATCCAGCGTGTAACCGGCACATCGTCCTGGCAACCTGGAGACGCTCCAGAACGGGCCGGTCGACGAACTCTTTCGTCGAAGAAATAAGAAAGCACAGCTCACAGTGGACGCCCTGCACGGAAAGCGGAGCGGTGTGAGGTTCAGCCCCGGGGATGGGCAGTGTCCGCCGACTTTCTGCTGCGCCCGTCCCTTTTCGGCGCGTCGATCTTCGATGCACTGATTTTTCGGTATAGCGTGCTCGTGTCGATGCCCAGGTCCCTCGCGGCCAACGACCGATTGCCGTCGTGTTTCCGGAGGGCTTCCATAATGAGTGTCTTTTCGATGGCTTTGAGGTTCATTCCGCCGGCGCGATCCAGGAACGCGTGGGCGGACTTTTCGCGAAGATACGGGGGCAAGTGCCCGAGCTGAATGAGTCCCTCGTTACAGAGCACGAACGCATGCTCGATGGCGTTCTGCAGCTCCCTGACGTTTCCGGGGTAGTCATGCTCCATTAAAACGGCGAGCACATTCCGAGACAACCCGCTCACCTCCTTTCCCTGCAATCGATTGAATCTGGCAATGCAGTGGTCGACCAACAAGGGAATGTCCTCCCGGCGGCCCCGCAGGTTGGGTATTTCTATGTGGAACACATGCAGGCGATAGAATAAGTCTTCCCGGAACCTGCCCTCGCGGGCCAGACGGCCCAGGTTCTTATTGGAAGCGGCGATGACCCGTGCATTGAACCGCACCGGCTCCACGGAACCCAGCGGTTCGTACGTCCGCTCCTGCAGTGCCCGGAGTAGCCGCACCTGCATTGCCGGAGAAACGTCGCCGACCTCGTCGAGGAAGAGCGTGCCCCCCCCAGCGGCCGCGAATCGTCCCGGCTTGTCCTGCCTGGCGTCGGTGAAGGCCCCGGCCTTGTAACCGAAGAGCTCCGACTCCAGCAGCGTGTCGGGCAGCGCCCCGCAGTTGACCGCCACGAAGCTCTGCTTGCGCCGTGGGGACAGGTTGTGGATGGCCCGGGCGAACAGCTCCTTTCCGGTTCCGCTGGCCCCCTCGATCAACACCGTGCTGTCGCTGTTGGCAATCTGAGGCAGGAGATCGAAAAGCTGGGTAATGGCGGGGCTCCGCCCCACGATGTCGTAAAATGTATGCTTATCCCGCAGTTGCTTGCGTAACTCCTCTATCTGCCCGATATCCCTAAACGTCTCCACTCCTCCGATGATCCGCCCACCCGAATCCCTAAGAACGGCGGCCGAGATCTTGATGGGAATGCGGTCACCGGTCGAGTTGAAGATGTGAACGCTTGAATTCACGGTTGGCTTCCCCGTCGCCAGGGCCTTCTTGATTGCGCAATTACTCTCACAGATGCTTGCCCGGAATACCTCGTTGCAATGATGACCGATGGCGTCTTTGCCTCTGATGCCCGTGATCTTTTGAGCCGCGCGGTTGAATGAAGAGATCCGCCAGTCGGAGTCGACCGTGAAAACACCCTCGTTAATCGAATCGAGAATAACATCCTGACAACTGGTCAATGCCGCATGCACCTGGCTCCCCATTCGGGATTTGCGCGTATTCATGGCCCACATGATAATGCAACATGCAAATAATGGCAATTGAGATCTATGCAAAATGCATGATTTCCAGCCATTAAGAATCTACGTCCACAGAGATAACATATCGTTATTCAAAAACATTATCGACAAATGGCTTCCATTGGCATGATCATTGCTTTATCAACGGCAAGAATTCATCCGAGGAGTCAAAATCGTGACTGACAAAATACGGCTTCTGTTCGTGGACGATGAGGAGGAGTTCGTCAACTACATGACCCGGCGCCTGGAGAAGCACAACCTCGAAGTT
>JAUXGL010000132.1 GCA_030622135.1 Deltaproteobacteria bacterium | reverse complement strand
GTGCTTGCCGTGCAGTTCAACAGCGCCCGGTATCCCTTCATGATCCTGTGTTGAATTCCGATCAGCGCGGCCGGGATGGTGTTCGCGCTCTGGGGCAGCGATCTCGCGATGGGCGCGACCGTGCTGGTCGGCCTGCTGGTCGTGATGGCGGCGACGGTCAACGACGGCGTGCTGCTCTTCACCCTGGCGGACGAGCTGAGAACAGACTCACGATTTCGCGCGGCCGCTGAGGCGGTACAGGAGGCGGCCCGCCTGCGGTTGCGGCCCAGGGTAATGACGACTGCGACCACCATCGCCGGCCTGATGCCGCTCGCGTTCAACGTCGGCGCGGGTGGCGAAATGCTTCAGCCCATGGCGGTAGGGGCCATCGGCGGCCTCATCGTGGAAATCCCGGTAGCTCTGTTCTTGATGCCCTGTCTGTACACGATGGCAAGCAAGACCATAAGGCATGCCGACGGACGATCAGGGGTCGAGGCGACCTGAGAAACTATCCGGGCGAGGACATAAGACATAAGCGACAAGCGGGACGTTCTTGCGTTATTTGCGTAACGTTACCAGCTCTCTGATGTCCAAATCCCTTATATTTGCACCGCAAATAACGCAAGAACGTCCCGCTTGTCGCTTGTCCCGTGATTGTGATTCTAGGGGCTACTTGCTTGTCTCCAAATCGGCATACGCCTGGGCCATCGCGCCTTCCAGGAGCGCGAAGCTACCTTTGGAAAGTCGCTTTCGCTCATCTGGCGTGAGCACGTTGCCGAGCTTGGAGCGAAAATCCCGAATAGAAAAGGAATCGAGTATTTTATTGATTTCGTTGACAACGGAACGATCGAGCGCAACGAAATCGCCGGCGCCCCTGCGAAGCAGGAACTCAAGATCATAGGCGTCCCTGATCTCGCGACGATCGCAAAGCGCATCTACCTTGTTTGCCCACATCTGAGATAGAGAGCACACGGTCAGGCGAACCTGAATATCCGTTCGAAACCGTGAAAACGCTATCCCGACCTCCCGTTCCCTGGCCCTCTCGTCGTCCTTGCGGATCTCTATCTTGAGCCGCCTCGGATATTTAGCCGAGCGCATTTCCAGCAACCAGCTGAAGTGTTTTTCAGCCGCGTCTGTGACGGTTAAGCCCATCTCCGCGACCGCAGCGGTCATCTTCGCAAAGTCGGGACGGAAATCGCGCGCAGCGTCCTTGGGGTAAAAATCCAGGTCGACCGAATATCTCGACATCTGATGACAGAGCCTCAGCATGGTGCCGCCGCCAAAGACCACATGGTCGAGCAGGCGCCGACGTCTCAATCCGTCGAGCACAATCATCTCGAGTTGTTCGTGTTTTTCGAAAATGCTCATCTTCCCTCCACGATCCTCCATGCAATTTCGGCGGTCCGAGCCGGAAAGGTCAAAAGAAGCTCGTCGATTCGCGTACGGTCGAATCGATCCGTCTCCAGCGCCGCCTCGTCCAGCGCATATCGTCCAAGCGAAGCCAGATACGCAGCATCTAAAAACGCCTTTTCCGGCTCGGCCATGAACACTCCTCCTTGTCGCTCAAAACCGAAAAAGAGCGATCTCGGGAGGTGGTGATACCTAAAGACAAACCCTTCGGTTTCGAAACTGTTCGTTCGTACAAAACTGATTGCTTCAACGGATGACTGCGCTATCTGGGTTGTAAACTCGCTTTGGGAGAGCGCCGAAAGCAGCGAAACATAGGACGGCGTCTCCAGAATATTGGATACAAAGAACAGCTCGCGCTCGTCCGCCTTTTCGAGCCAGCCGGGTATGACATATATGCCCCGTTTTATCCGCACCAGGTCTCCCCTCTTGACCGAGCGTGAACAAAAGACCGAAGTAGATGGCGCCGCGAGCTTCAAGATCGACGATATCTCCTCCGAGGTCCAGAAGCCCTTTTGGGAGCGTTCCAATTTGCGTATGTTGTCCATGAAACCATGCTGTCATATATGATAAATTATCACAACTGATAAGTTAACCTTGCGCAATTACAGACAGACCCCCCGAAAAAAGCGAGCCACAGCCCAGGCATGCGTTGCGGAATATTGCGTCTGCACGTAAGGTTATTCCTGGGAAACGCCCGGGGTGCAGACTACCGTCGCTGCGTCTTGGAGCAGGAAGGTCCGTGCACGACCATAGAGGCTCAGAATTACGGTTGCAGGAAGAGTGGAGGCGTCGACCTCGCTGGAATCGTGTGTTCTGGGCCCTGGTTGCCTCTCTTGGACTACACTTGGGCACCTTTGCCCTGTTGTGGTGGATGCCCGCAGCACCCCGATCCAAGCCGCCGCCGGATCACATCCAGTTGGAGTACATCACGCTACCCAGGCAGGCTAAGAAAACACCCGAAAAACCCGCCCCGAAGGCGCGGCCCAGAGTCGCTGGAAGTCCCCAGGAAAAGAGGAAGGCCGGATCCAGGAAGCCGACCCGTCCCGAGCGGAGGAGAGAGAAGAAGATCGCCGAGCGGCCCGATCCCGCCGAACCGCCCGACTCGGTCGTGCGCAGGAAACGTCCATCGCTCGACGAGATGATCCGCTCCCAGGCTTGGGTGCCTCCTCCCCCGGTGCGCACGCTCACGAACCGGGACGCAACCTTCGTGCAACATCCGGACGGCTCGGTGACCCTCAGGAGCCGCGCGCTGGCCCGAGCGATTTTGGGGGCTCGCGTGGACAACCGGTTCACGGTGCACGACGGCCGGATCCGCGACGGCAGCGATACAGCAGAGGCCATCGGCAAGCGACTTGCCTCCCAACTCCCGCGTCTGGGAGCCCGTTCACCCCAAGGAGTAGACCTCGGCAGAATGAACTGGTATGCAAGCCGGCTGGCCAGCACCTGTAGCATTTACGCAGAGGACCGCAATGCGGCCGCACCCAGCGGCGTCTACATTGTCATCGATTCTTCCGGCAGCATGCAGCAAGACTTCTACACCTCACCGGCCACCACCTGCGGCTACTCGGTCGCGGTGTCGGCGCTTCAAGCAAACGAGGATACCCGGGTGGGCGTGATCAACTTTTCCTGGATGAACCACTTCGTGGGAGAGACCCGCGATCTGGGCCGCATCGCCGACGGGATCACCCGGGCGGTGGGAGGCGAGACGTACCTGCCCGGCAAGAGCATCCGCAAATACGTAGACGGCGGCGGGCGCAAGGACATAGTCGTCATCACCGACTCCCACATCCGTAACTACGAGCAATCGCTACCACACTTCAAAGACGTCCTGGCCCGGGATCCGCGCAACCAGGGGATCCTGATCGTGATCGGGGACGAGCGGTTCACCAACAGTGCGGCCATCCGTCGCTTCATCTGGGCGGGGTTCAAGATCCGCCACCACACCCGCTTCAAATCCAAGCTCGATGAACACCCGGACCGCCGCCCCCGTCCACGCCCCTTCCGCTTCACCATGTAGGTTGACAGGGGACGTTGCTACATTGGTTACATTGTTTCAGCAACCGATCGATGTCTAGCCCCTCTCGCCATCACGTGGTTGAAGTCGCCTTCGGTGTCAATACAGGGTCCTCTGGAAATGAAGGGAGGCTACATCGAACGGAAGCAAGGTTAGCACCTGTCGGGATGTTCTGATAGGCTGAATAGGAAGGTAGGAAGAGAGGTGCCCTATGGTAAAACAAGAACCTGTGCTTCAGGTTCTCCTGAAGGGCGGTCGGGCTGACGAGCACAGGATCTCCATCGACTCGTTGACTGACCTGCTCAAGAAAGTCCAGCTCTGCGTCAAACGGGTGGGCCTGGCGTTGGTGGGGAAGTCGTCTGAAGCCAAACCCGGACGCATCAAGGGAGACGTGGAAGCTGCCTGCTCCCTCGAAGTCGTGGCGCTCAACCAAGGGAGCTTCAGCGTAGCCTTGGCACTGCCGCCGGACCAGGAACCCGAGCCCACTCTGTTCGGAATCAAAGAGCCTCTTGGGCAGGAAGCTGTTGCGAAATTCGTTGAGGGAGTGGATCTTCTAGGACAGGAAACCCCAAAGCTCGTCAACGAGTTCGACTACGGCGTTCTGGCTTCGCTTCGAGACGCCGCCAAGATTCTCAACCGTGGTTACACCTCCGTAGAGTTCCTGAGGCCGAGGAATGGACGCCCGCCAGCTCGTGCTGTCCTAAACGCCCAGGTGGCCAGGCGGGTGAAGGAGAACATCTCCGGCCCGATCAAGAGTTCGGTCGTCGTGAAAGGCACGCTCCGCGAAGTAGACTTGGAGAAGCAGTCCTGCAGAATCTACCCATCGCCAGGGGAAAAGTATATTCAGTGCGCGTTCGAAGAGCTGTTTCTGCCCATCATGAAGGAGCTGCTGGACTCCTATGTCAGTGCCTCCGGAGAGGCAACGCACAGGGAAACCGATGGCCGTATAAGGGAACTCCGCATCGAGGATATTGAGCGGCTGGACTTGGAGGCACTCCCGCTGTTCCCTCCAGTGGACACCAAACCCAAAACAGGTCGGGAGTTGCTCCAGGCCCTCAGAGCAAACGGTCTGGTCGGGATCTGGAAGGACAGAGATGACATCGAAGACAGCTCGACTTTTGCCCGCAAGCTTCGCAAGAGGGCACAGACCAGGACCAAGGAGTAACCATGCGGCTTCTGGACACCGACGTCATGGTTGATATCCTGCGTGCTAATCAGAAGGCCATAGATTGGCTCGACTCCCTGAAGGAAGCACCGGGGCTGGTTGGCTTCGTTTCGATGGAGTTGATGCAAGGATGCAAGGACAAGGGTGAGATGAACCGCCTGATCAATGAGATGCAACCATTCGTTGTGCATTGGCCCAGTGATGCAGCATGTGGCCGAGCACTTCATACCTACGCCCGCGCCCACCTCTCTCACGGCGTTGGCATCCTGGACGCGCTCATCGGCGAGTGCGCCGTCGAACGCCAAGCGGTCCTATGCACCTTCAACCAGCGACACTTCAGGGGAATCGAGAACCTGAAGACAGAGCAACCCTACGAACGCAAGTGACTTTGTGTTGGTTGGACGGGCAGCTATGCAACTGCTCGGGATTCAATCGCAGTAGGCGTTTTGAAGAAGCGAAATGATGTCATCCACCGGCAGGGCGTCGGTTGCTTTTGATAATTGGCGAATGCAGCCGGGGCAGGCGGTTATTATGCGGGCGGCGCCGGTTTTTTTTAGTTGATCCATTCTTAAATCCGCGGCGCCTTTGGCCACCTGGGGAAGGACGTAGGGAACCAGGCCGCCGCCGCCGCAGCAGGTGGCGTCGGGGCCGGTCCAGACTGGCTCTAGGAGCGGTTCGGAAAGGACGCGGGCTAGCATCTGACGGGGCAGCTTGGTTTTTTCCAGGTAGCGGCCCAGGTAGCAGGGGTCGTGGTAGGTGTACTTGCCTTCCAGCTTCTTTTTCGGCTCGCGGCCTTCCAGAAGCGGTCCCAGGAAGCTGGACAGGTGAAGCACGGAGGCGCGGGGGGCCAGGTCCATCTCGGCGTAGAGGCCCGAAAACGCGTACACGCAGGTGGGACAGGGGGAAATGATGGTGCGGTAGCGGGAGAGGGAGACCTGCAGCTTCTTGGCGTGGGCGCGGAAGCCTTCCAGGTCGCCGGCTTGCCACAGGGGCATGCCGCAGCAGAGATCCTCACCCACGTGGGCAGCTACGTAGTCCACGCCCAGCTCCTCGAACAGGCGGAATACCATCGCCGGCAGGTTGGACTCCAGGCGCAGGGCGTCACAGCCAAAGAACAGCACGGCCTGGGCGTCCGGCTCCAGGTACTTCTCCTCGATCTGATCCAGGAGCCGCTTGCCCAGATCCTCGCCGGTTGTGTTGCCGGTGTCCTGGAACTTTCCCAGGATGGCATCCACCGCCGGAATCCCGCCGCCGGATTGAAGGACGCGAGCGCGCGCCTGGATCAGGGCACCGGGCACGTCCACGCGGTGGGTGCAGTGAGTGCGGCAGTGGAGGCAGGCAAAGCAGTGGTAGAATATTTCTCCAACGTCCCCGCCGGGATCCAGCCGGTCCAGCCGGACCATCTCCGCTAAAGACATCTTGCCCCAGGGCGTCACCGTCTCTTTGTGCTCCACCTCGGCTACGGGGCAGCAGAAACGGCACAGCTTGGGGCAATAGGTGCACTTGCCTAGGCTGCGCTTGTGAGCGTCCAGGCTCACGGGCAACCTCCCGGCGGCGGCAGCGGCCAGGCATGCGGATTGACCAGTCCGTCGGGATCCAGTTGGACGCGAACCCGGGCGAGGAATTTCCGGGCGGCATCGACCGCTTCGCGGGTGCTCTCTTCGGGATCCATAAGGGCCATAAACTCCTCCGCCCGCCCGGCCTGGTTCTCTGAAAGAACCACCTGCAGCCGGCAGCCGGTCAGCCCGGGCCGGTCCAGAACCAGCTTCTCCACCTTGCCCAGCCGGACCCAAAGCTTCCGCTGCAGACCGGTCACCTGCGACCAGCGCACGACCCCGCAGTGGCAACCGCGACCCTGGGCGAGATCCGCGTACAGCCAGGAACGCGCCTCGTCCGGGTCTGCCATGCGTCCCCCCGCTCGCTTGGCCTCCGCGCGAAAGTACTTGCAGGCCGCCTCGACCAGGCCCGGCTCTCCCTCGAACCCCATCGCCAACCGCACCTTCTTCTTTCCCGCCTCCCCCCAAACGATCAACCGCGCCGCCCGGGGCGGCCAGATACGGCCGGTCACCAAGCGCATGACCTGAAGGGCACGCCCGATGCCGGAGAAACGAAAACCGGCCAGGATCCTGCGCTCGGTCAACGGCTGCAGCTTCAATGTAGCCCGGGTGATCACCCCGAAACCGCCCCAGGTCCCCAGAAACATCGCGAACAGATCCGGGCCGGTGGCGGCTCGGGGCACCGGAACGGAACGTACCAGGTTCCCGGTCGGCAGCCCCGCCTCCACGGACAGCACCGCCGGTTGCAACGTTCCGAGGATCGCGTCGTCGATGTTCCCGTAAACCGACAGCCACCCGCCCACGGTGCCGTCGCCCACGGCGGCCCCTTCCAGCGCGGGAAGCTGCAGCCCGTGCTCCTCCGCCGATCTGCGCACCACGGCCAGCGGCGTCCCCGCCCGCACGGACATCCACAGGGAGTCCGGCCGTACCTCTTCGACGCCGGAGAGATTCTTCAACCCGATGGCCACATAGCCTTCCGCCGGCAGTCGCTTCTCCATCGCGGCGCGCGCCCGGCTGCAGGAACCGCAGGACACCACCTTGACCTTCTCCGCCCGGGCGGCCTGCAACAGGGTGGAAACCTCCGCGGGGTCCTCGGGAAAGAAGGCCGCCAGGGGCTCCGGATGCAGGGGCACGACGCCGGCGGCGTCCTGGTCCTTGAGCACCTTGCGGTGTCCGAAGGTGCCGGCCAAAGAAAGCCAGAAGTTGTCCGACAGCCTGTTTGGCCCGGTGCTCATGGCTAAATACAGCCCCCGCGCTGCCCCAGCTTGCCGGGATTGAAGAGCCCGCCGGCGTCGAATGCGATCTTTACGGCCTGAGCCAGCACGTTCGCCTCGGCAAGCTGCCGGATCAGGAAGCGCTGCTTGCTCATTCCCACTCCGTGGTGGTGGCTGACGACCGCTCCCTCGGACAAGACCGCCTCCTGGGCCGCATCCCAGATGCGGTCGTACAGCGTCGCCGCGGCGGCATCGTCCTTGGCGGCGGCCACAAAGGTGAAATAGATGGAGCAGCCTTCCCGGTACGCGTGGGAAAAATGCGCCATGATGAAGGCCAGGGAGCTCACCGCCTTGCGAACGGCCTTGTGCAGAGACAGGATCCGGTCCCAGGTGGTGGCCACCTCCATGGTGTCGACGAAGGCGCCGGCGGTGAAGATCGGCGCCTGTTTGTAGGAGATGCCGTAGCGGTGCTTCCACCAGTGCTTTCCCGGGCCCGCACCCAGATCGACCGCCCCGCGATTGCGGCACAGCGTGGTGATGGTCTCACTGCTGTACTCCCGCTCCGTTTTCACCCCTTCGGCCACCACCACCATCAGGCAACCGCCGGGCAGCATGTCCACCACCCGGTTGAGCATCCGCGGCGCCTGCAACAACCGGCGCAATCCCAAAGAGGCCAAGCGCTTCAAAGGCCCGGACACCTTCCCAGAAAAACCCGAGAGCACCGGCTCGGTCACGTCTTCATCCTCGGGGCCGGTCTTGGCCATGACGGTGTCGAACTCGTCGTACAGGCGCACCACCGCAGGCCGCAAACCGTGCCGGAGGATCAGGCGCATACTTTCCACGCCGCTGC
This sequence comes from Deltaproteobacteria bacterium, assembly GCA_030622135.1. Lineage (GTDB taxonomy): Bacteria > Myxococcota > B64-G9 > B64-G9 > B64-G9 > JAUXGL01. The sequence goes on along the minus strand of JAUXGL010000132.1, from coordinate 7,540 downwards.
TCACGTTGGGAAAGCGAAATCCCCGGTACCAGCGTTCCGCGGACAGCTCCCTCAGCACCAGCGCGGCGGAGGTGATGACGCCCAGCGTGCCCTCCGACCCCACCAGCAACGGATCGATCGACCAAGCCGACATCCCCGACCGGCTAAACGGGGTCGAATGTCGCCGGCCTTCGGCGTCTATGAAGGTAACCGACAAGACCATGTCCTCGATCTTACCGTAGCGACTGGAGCATTGTCCGGCGCCCCGGGCGGCGATCCAGCCACCCACCGTCGAGCAATACATGGAAGAGGGAAAGTGTCCGAGGGTGAATCCGCGCCGGTTGAGCTCGCGCTCCAGGATCTCCCCCATCGCTCCGGCCTCCACCACCAGCAGGCGATCCTCGGCATTCAGTTCCAGGATCCGGTTCATGCGCTTGAGGTCCAGAACGATTCCGCCGCGCACGGGCAGGGTACCCGCACAGACACCGGAACCCGCCCCGAAGGGAACCACGGGCAAGCCGGCCTTTTGGGCCAGCCGCACCACATCCGACACCTGCAAAACGGTCTCCGGCCAGACGATCAAGTCGGGCGGATGCTCCAGGATCCCGCTGCGCTGGCGGATGAGCGAGCGCGGCCACATGTCCCGCGAATAGGCGATGCGGTCCGGCTCGTTGATGGACACGTTTCCGGCCCCGCAGATGCGCTCGAGTTTCCCGACCAACCCGAGATCCGGAAGCACCGGTTCGAACAGAGGCATGCGGAGATGGTATTTCAAGGCCCGGGCAAGGTCAATATTGACTCCGGCGCCCGAAGAGACCATGCTTTGCGCCCATGGAGCTAAACGAGAAGGCGCGAGCCATTATTAAGCTTGAGTCCGAGGAGGCCGCCGAACGGATCGACGCCTTGCCCATGAACCGGCGCGTGGATCTGGTTCTCTCGCTGCCCAGCGGAAAAAAACGCATGGATCTGATCCTGATGTCTTCCCGCCCCGAGGAGCTGACCCGGGCGATCCCTCCGGAAGATCTCGTACTGAGCATCAAGGATCTTGGAGACATGGACGCCGTTCCCATTCTGGAGATGTCATCCAATCGACAACTGAACTACCTGTTCGATCTCGAGTTGTGGATCCGCGAGGGGATGGACCTGGGCCGGCTGTTGCACTGGATCGAAATCCTGTTCGAGTGCGGCAACCCTCGCGTACTACAATGGCTCGACTCGGTCGATTTCGAGCTGCTGGTCCTGTTCTTCGAACGGTCCGTACTGTTGCTGGAGCGCGACGAACTGGAGAGTCTTCCCGACCGGCTCAGTGGCCGCGTCCACTCCCCCGACAACACCCACTACCTATTGGTCAAGCTGGGAGCCAACTACGGCCTGCTGAAAAATTTCATAGATCTGATATTCGCGGAGGTTCCAGACCTGTTCTTCGCCCTGACCGGCAATTTGGGTACTACGCCGCTGGCCGAGGTGGAGGAGCTGGCCTACCGGTGGAGAACCGGCCGACTGGCCGATCGAGGCTGGCCGGATCTGGACGAGGCGCTTTTGATGTACCAGCCGACCGAGCCCGACCAGGTCCGTCCCCGTGACCGGCTGCCCTTCGGCATGGCCGACCCGCCCCGCTTCCCACTGGAGCACCGGAACACCGGGGAGTTGCTCCAGGCCGGAGTCGCAAGGCTCGAAGACAATCCCAAGAATATCGTAGCCAGCCAGATGGCCAACCTGATTAACCGGATGATCATCGCCGGTGGGATGATCCCGGGGGAAACGGAATCCCTGAAACGGGCCTCCGAACACGTCAAGGGCGGCCTGGAAATCGGGTTGACCCTGCTGGGTGCGACCGAAGCGGATGCATCCGCCCGCTTGCTCAAAGGCGTCCCGTTGGTCGACGTTTTCCGGGTCGCCCAGGGAGCGATCCAGAAGCGAGTGCGACGCGCCCGGATCATCATGGCCAAAAAATCCGCCGGGATGGCACCCACGCTCCCCATCCCGCTGTCCGACTGCATCAAAGCGCTGCTGGCCTCCCGGCCGCTCTTCGTCTCCCTCAAGGATATTCTACCCCGGGAGTTTTCGGATCCGGCCGATCTGGCCATGCTGGACCGAAACCTGGATCTCATCGAGGCCGCCTTCGTTGTGGGAGATGTACTGGGGCTGAAGCGCTCCGCCCTGGCGACTTCATTCTCCCCGGGCACCTGGCCCGAATCACCGGAGGGATTGACCTTCTACACCCTCTTGCTGACCGGCTTTGCTCGTAATACCGTGAGGCTGGAGACCAAGGTGGAGCCGCTCCCGTTCGAGCTCCTGCCACGGCTCTTCGACCGGCTGCCCCGGGAACAAAACGCTCTGTTCCAGGAGATACGCGACTGGGCAACCAGCCTGATCGACCCCCGCCCGCCCGGGCTGGATCACCTGATTGCCGAGCTGACCCACCTGGCCTGGCAGGAAATCCTGGTTCACGATCCCGACCAGCTGGATCCGCGGTTCGTGGAAGGTCTCTGGCTGAAAAAGTGAAGCTCCCCGTAGCCATGAACCCGACTTCGCCAAGGCTACGTCGGGTCGCCTTCGAAAGGATGCCCTGCGGCAAACCGCGGGACATCCTTTCGAAGGCGAGTAAATCACCTCCGCGGAGTTGGAACGAAATCCAGGGTGATAATCTCTCCGGACCGGCCGGTCACCCGGCGAACCTCTCTCTCGTAGCCGATACAGGTTACCACGACGACGTGCTCGCGACCGGGCTCGACCGCCAGCTCCTCCATCGGAGTCACCCCGGGAATCTGGATCCCGTTCACCTTCACCAGGCAGCCCCGCGGGCGAGACCGGACGACCAGCTTGGTGAGACTAGCCATGTCGTCTTCGAAGAAGTCGGCGTCGGCGTCGGCGTCGGCAACGATCTTCTCCGCGGCGAGTTCTTCGGATTGGGTCGACCCAATTACCAGGACGACCACCGCCAGGACTAGCGCCACCGCCGCAACGATAAAAAGCCATTTTACCGACTTGGAAACCGCGGCCGGTACGGACTTCTCGGGACCGGCAACCACGCGATCCACCTCGGTCTCGATATCCAGCAGATGGGGCTCGTCTTCGTCCAGATCCACGAGTTGATCGGCCACGGCGGTTTCCGCCCCCGACAGAGAAGTCTCGTCGTCGAGATCGCGCAACAAGTTGGGCATCTCTGCGTGCGTGCACACTTCCTCCGACTCCTCGTGCGTTTTCTGGGGCTGGCCTCCAAACAGCGTTCGTACGAATTCGCCGATCTCGTTGTCGCCGACCACCGCATCCAGGTTCAACAGGCATCTGCGAATTTCGCCGGCCATCTCCCCGGCGCTCTGGTAGCGGGAATCGATGTTTCTCTCCATGGCCCGCCGGGCAACGGCATCCAGGGCCGGGGGAACACCGAGGCGGTAGTTCTTGACCAGGGGAATTTGCGCCGTCAGGATCGCTTCGATGGTTTTCTGTTGGGAATCCCGCCTGAAGAGCCGCCTCTGGGCCAGAAGCTCCCACATCACCACGCCCGCCGAGAACACGTCCGAACGCGCGTCCAGCGGCTTTCCCAGGCACTGCTCGGGAGACATGTAGCTCAGCTTGCCCCGGAGAACTCCCACCTCGGTCCGGTGCAGTTGTACCCGGGTCTTGGCAACCCCGAAGTCCACCAGCTTCACACCGCCGGAGTGAAGCAAAATGATGTTGTTCGGGCTGACGTCACGGTGAACGATCCCGAGCGGCGCGCCGGAATAGTCGGCCAACTCGTGGGCGTAGTCGAGGCCGTCGCAGATCTGGGCCATCACGAAAGCCGCATGCGTCGGCGGCAGCGAATCGCCCCGGTTTATCGACTCGACGATCACTTCCCGCAGAGTCTCTCCATCCAGGTACTCCATGGCGATGAAGTAGTCCTCGCCTTCCTGACCCAGGTCGTAGATCTCGACGATGTTGGGATGCTTAAGCCGCGAGGCGATGCGAGCCTCGTCGAAAAACATCTCGACAAACTCCTTTTGACGGACAAGCTGCGGCAGGATTCTCTTCACCACCACCTGCTTCTCGAATCCACGGATGCCCGACTTCCGGGCCAGGTAGATCTCCGCCATTCCCCCGGTGGCCAGGTGAGACAACAGCTCGTAATGGCCCAAGGTCTTGGGGCTGTCTTTTGTCAAGGAATGACGCGGCGGACGCGGTAGTTGCCGAAATCGACTATATAGAGGGAGCCGTCCTTGGCGAGGGAGACACTCTGGGGACCGTTGAACAGGGCGTCCTTGATGGGGCCGTCGTAGTAGCCCTGCTGGCCGGGCTGCCCGATGAAGGTGGTCACCTTGCCGTTCTTGATCATGCGAATACAGTGATTGAAAGTGTCGGCCACGTAGACGGTGCCATCGGGGCCGACCTCCACGCCGTTGGGCTGGTTAAACCGCGCCCGGGATACCGGGCCGTTCTTGGGGCCACCCTTGTCCGAGCCGGAAACGCACTTGCCGGCGAAGGTCCCCACCTTGCCGTTCTTGAGCGATCGGATGCAGTTGTTCTTCATGTCGGCGATGTAGACGGTTCCGTCGGCGCCGACGGCAATGCCGGCGGGCTCGTTGAACTCGGCCTTGAGCGCGGCACCGTCGCTGTACCCAAACACGATGTAGCCGTCCTCGTCCTCCTTGCCGCCCCGGCCGGCCACCGTCTCCACCTTGCCGTCCTTGGTGATGCGCTTGATCTTGGAGTTGCGCATGTCCACCACCAGCAGGCTCCCGTCCTGGTCGTAGGCGATGTCGATGGGGCTCCAGAAGCGGGCCGCGGTCAAGGCCCCGACCTCGTCCAGGCCGGTGTCGTCGGCCTCGCCGCTGCACTTACCGGCAAACCGGGAGACGCTGCCGTCCGGGGCCACCCTGCGCACGCAGTTGTTGCGGCTCTCGGTGACATAGACGGAGCCGTCCGCTCCCACCGCCATCCCCCGGGGCTGGTCGAAACGGGCAAACTTACCCTTTTTGTCTTCGTTGCCCGGCTTGTTGCTGCCGGCCACCCGCACGGCCTTGAAATCGGAACCGAGCCGGTAAAGGCGGTGCTGATCGGTAACCCAGACAGTTCCGTCGGGGCCCACCTCCACACCGGCGGTCTGGGTAGTCATGAACTGGACCACCGGGTCCTGTTTACCGCCCAAGACGGTACCCACGCACCCCTTGAGGCCCTCGTTGATAAAACCGTCACAGTTGTTGTCCTTGGAGTCACATACCTCCGCGGCACCGGGTTTGACCATTGCATCGTCGTCGTCGCAATCCACCTCGCCTGCGCACGCCCCTCCGGACTTGACGCCGTCTCCGTCTTTGTCCACACACACTCCGGATTTTTTATCCTGGTACCGCTGGTGAGCCGCCTTGGCCGCCTTGACCGTCATGCACTTGCCCAAATCCGCGCCGGGGGGCTCCTTGTAGCAGGCGGGCAATCCCTCCTTCACCTGACCCTTGCAGTCGTTGTCCTTCTTGCATACGCCCGGCTCCAACTTCTCACAGCCGGCCAGCGCGAAAATCAGCAACGAACAGATCACCGAAAAACCCAAGAGCATCCGGTTCATAACAACTCTCCTTTGTATCCGATCAGGGTACAATCCACCGCAAGCGGTTGGCCGCAGTATCCACCACGAAAAGGCTCCCGTTCGGACCCAGAGCTAAATCCATGGGAGTTTGAAAACGCGCCGCGCCTATGGGCCCGTCAACGTACTTGTCCTCGCCGGCCTTGCCGAAAAGCGTGCGGACGGCACCGCTCTTGGTCACTCGGCGGATGACCGCGTTGCCCGTGTCGGCTATGAGGATGTTGCCCTGCTCATCCCAGATCATCCCGTGGGGGAAAGAAAACTTGGCCCTCTGACCCACCCCGTCCACAAACCCACCGATCCCCAAGTTTGTGTCCGACTCTCCACACAAGGTGGACACTTCGCCGTGCTCGCCCTTCTTGGGATTGATGCGGCGGATCCGGCAATTGAAGGACTCGGAAAGGTATATGTTCCCCTGATAGTCCACCAGCACGGACTGGGGATCGTTGAAACGAGCCTCCTGGGCCGGGCCGTCCAAAAAACCGATCTGCCCGGTGCCCTCCTCCACCTCCACCGAACCAACTCCCGCGATGGTAGTGACCGTCCCGTCCGCGGTGACCTTGCGAATGCGGGCGTTTATCCGGTCGACGACGATCAGTGAGCCGTCCGGCATCACGGCCACGTCGACGACGCCGTAGAAACGCGCCGATTCGCCCTGGCCGTCGGCGAACTGGCCGGCGTACTTGGTCAAGTTGGAGCAAAACCCGGCCACGGAAGATGCGGTCCCCGAAAGGGTGACCTTGCGAATGCAGTTGTTCTTCATGTCGGAGACATACACGTTCCCGTCGGTGGCCCAGGCCAGGCCCTGCGGGTAGGAAAACCTAACTTCCCCGCCGCTGCCGTTTTGGAAACGGGACAGGTGGCTTCCCGCCAGCAACTCCACGGCGCCGTCCAGGTGCACCTTCCACAGGTGGTGATTGTCGGTGAGCAGGAGGTACCCGTCCTGGTGGTAGAGCACCGAGGTGGGATTAACCAGCCGGTGCTCCTTCTGGTTGCCCCAGGTAGCCCCGCCAAAAAGTGTCTGCACGCATCCCTTGGTGCCCTCGTTCACCCTGCCGTCGCAGTTGTTGTCCACGCCATCACACACCTCGGACTTCCCCGGAGCCATGGTATTGTCTGCGTCGTTGCAGTCGAGAAGCTCTCCCGGCGGGCACCCGTCCCCCGCCCGCACACCGTCCCCGTCCTCGTCGCGGCAGACCTTGGGCTTGGCCGCCTCTTCCCGCTCCTCCAGGATCTTCTTGCGCTCCTTTAGGGTAATACACTTGCCATCGAAGCACACCAGGACTCCCTCGCAGTGGGTATCCTTCTCACAAGTACCCTTCTCTCGGCAGGTGCAGCAAAAAACCTGACCCAGAACGGCCAGCACACCAATCCACAAAACGACTCGTGCCATGAACAACAATCCTTTCCTTCCACAGTGTTACGCACCACCATAAACTAGGCAAGATAAATCTGTCAAGGCTTCACAATATCCCCCACAACCAAGAAAATCGGCCAGCATTCGCGCAAAATACAAAACCATCGAGGGGATGAAATCGTACTATCGCAAGTACAAGATCGTACTTTGGTGGCGTTGATTTTGGCAGTGGTTATCACTTAAGCTCCCTCTCTTTTCCAGACCTGAATCGGCTATTATCGAGATCTCTGTCTTTCCATCGAGATCGGATGTCTTGGATGTCATTCTCGGCTCCAGACAGTTTTATTTTTCAGGCCCCTTGCGCTTTTTCAGCCACTCCTCCACCTCTAAAAGCTCCTTTTTCTTTTGCTCCATCTTCGAGTAGGCATCACGAGCTTGCTCGGCAAGGGTCAGTGAACGACCGCGGCTTGGGCCGCCTTTCTCCCAGAGTGCTCGAGCTAAATTGAAACGGATCTCAGAAACACTTCCAGCCTTGCACATCTTCTTCTCACATATGGCCGATGCGCGCTCATAATTCCGCAAAGCCTTGTCGTACTTGCCTTGTTTTCTGAACACTTTACCCAGGTCATTGAGGCTCACCGCCACAT
>JAUXGL010000222.1 GCA_030622135.1 Deltaproteobacteria bacterium | reverse complement strand
CACAGTATGGCTTTTTGCGCTGCGCTCCAGCGCCCAAAGGAGCAACTCGGGTTTGACCTTAACGCGATTCACGCAGCGTCCTCCCGTATATCGATCTTGCCCGTCACCGCGGCGGCGATCAAGGCCGAGCGACGTTCTTTGAGTTCGGGAAAGATGGCCCGATCCCGGTCGAAACCATCGCGCGTGACCGAGACGTAGCCGTTGGCCTGGAGATGGTCCTCGATGACGGTTTCGAAAGCAAACTCTGAGTGTCGCTCTTGCACGATTATGCTCCTGCCGGTGGTAGCCAGCCGTCGCCCTTCAGGCGCTCCCAGGCGATGCGGACGTGCTCCTCGTGAAAAAGACGTCGCTTGCGTTCATTCCAATGGTGAATCTTGCGAAAAACCTCAGTCGCGTCGTGGGCGGGCTCGCTATCATGACGTGCAACCCAATGGACCGAGGAGAGCAACTCCAGGCCATAAGGGGTTTCGAAGCCAGCGATCAGCTCCACCACCCGTCCGAGCCTTGTCCGGCTGTCTTGATGTTCCTTCAGGAACTCATCCGCATCATCGACAGCACCGGGAAGCAGCTCGATTTCGACGTCCGGCTTTTGTGTATCGCCGTAGCCTCTGATGAAGTGCCCTTCGAGGATCTCCAGCACCTTGTTGAGGTTATGAGCGTAGGGTCCATACAAATGGGCCTGGTACTTGAGCCTCAGCGGCTCGCCGGCTTCTTGTAGGAAATAGGCCAGCTTCTGAATCTCAAGCAAGGTCAAGCGATATGCCAGCTCCGAGTATTGACGCATGAGCTTGATGAACAGGGCTCTCGCAATGGTCATGTGCGGTCGCTTCGTCCGAATGGGCATCGACTTTGCGTCGGGTGCTCCACTGGGCTCGAACAGCAAGACGCGGACATCGCGGAGGGACGAGAACGCCTCTTCGATCATCGGGCGCACCGTGACCCAATCCAGCCCGCCGAGGCCGCATCCGAGCGGGGGAATCGCAATGGAGGTGATGCCATGACGTTTTACCTCATCACGCAGGGCCTTCAGTCCTGCGGCGATGTCCTCCAGCCGAGACTTGCCACGCCAATGGCGCTTTGTCGGGAAGTTGATGATGTACCTAGGGTTCCACATCGATCCGGTCTCGCAGACCAGCATCTTTCCCGGCCGCACCTCGTCGTTGCGGCAGGCACTTGCGTACTCCCTAAAGTTATCAGGAAACGCCTTCTTGAACTGCAGGGCGATTCCTTTTCCCATGTTCCCCACACAGTTGACGGTGTTCACCAGCGCCTCGGCATCGGCCTTGAGCATGTTCCCTCGGGTTATCTCGATCATGGCGTCGTCTCCCTCGATACTCAGTAGTACCAGTCCCGGCAGACTCGAACGTTTCGGCCCAAGCCGGCCGGGGACTGACTCAAGATCCCCTCGACCTTGAGTTTCAACTGTCCGTTCAGAACGCCGATCTCTTGGATCAACGACCAATCACAAAACCGATGCACCAGAAACTCGGCCTGCTTCCGGCGCTGGCGGTCCACGTCGTTCAAGTTGTCCGCCCAGTACTTCTGATAGACCATGTCCCAGTCGACCTGGTTCAGCTTGGTAAGGTCGTCGTACCAGCTCGTAAACGCTGCGATCCCGTGCCCGTCGGAGAAAACGAATCCGGCTCCACTGCTCGCCACGGCCTGGGCAGTGGAGACAAGGAAGATCAGCGGCTCCTGCCCCTCGTCGTAGCCTTGGACCCGCCCTGTCTTGAGCTGCAACATCATCGGCGACAGGTAGCCGAAGTAGAATGGCACGTAGTCGTGAACCACACATCGAGGACCGCAGGGAATCGGAGCCACACGGCGGTCTTGCTGGATGCTCACGTTGTGAATGGTCTTGTAGGTGAGGCCGTTGTTAGGCGTGTGCTTGGGAGCGTGCAGGCCGCCACGCCGGAGGCAGATGTGGAGGTTGTCCACGTGAATGAAGCGGTAGATCGGCGTGGGGTTTGGCACCGGCATCAGGCGACAGACTCCCGTAGATCGATCTTGCCCGTCACCGTGGCGGCGATCAAGGCCGAGCGACGCTCCTTGAGCAAGGTGATGGTGCGCTCGGTGGCCGAGCGCAGAGCGAGGTTCGAGAAGTAGTTGTGGTCAGGCATCTATCACCATATCGTGCATGGTTGAAGGAACCTGCTTGGGCATCAGGGGATCTCCCATCCGGTTTCTCCCGATCCAAAAAGATTGCCCGAAAAGCTTTTGTGAATCAAGGTTTCAACGTGATTTCCTTTGACTTCTTGGGTGTTATGGACGAAAATGCCCGCTTCTGAGACGAGGTAATTCGTGTCTTTGTATGATGACATCATTGGGCAGAAGCGGCAGATTGAGCAGCTTGAGCGGGCTCGCCGGGGTGGCCGGGTGGCCCATGCTTATCTCTTTTTCGGGCCGGCCGGAGTGGGCAAGGAGCGGGTGGCGCTGGCCTTCGCCAAGGCGTTGAACTGCGAGTCCGAGGAAAACGCGCCGTGCGGTGAGTGCCAATCCTGTGAGAAAATTAAAAAACGCGTGCATCCGGATGTGCGTCTGGTGGCATCCGAGCAGGAGCTTTTGGATCGTGGGCTGATCGAGCCGGAAAAGGGCGTCCGGCCGTCTGCGCAGATCAAGAACGCCCAACTCCAGGAGCTGTCCGATTTGTTCCGGCATCGCCCTTACCTGGGCCGCTGGAAGGTGGTGGTGGTCATCGACGCCGATTTGATGAACGCCAACAGCCAGAACCGGTTTCTCAAGACCCTCGAGGAGCCCAGCGCGGATTCCGCCATCATCCTGGTGACGGCCCATCCCGAGGCCTTGTTGCCCACCGTGCGCTCGCGGTGTCAGGCGCTGGCGTTTGGGCCTCTGTCTACCGATTTGGTGTCCGAGTTTTTGAAACAGGAACACGCTCTGGACGAAGAAAGAGCGCGTGTGTTGGCGGCCATGGCCCAGGGCAGCCTTCAGCGGGCCGATGCGATTGCAAAAGGAGACGTCCTAGAGGAGCGCGACGGGTTGGTGGCGGGCTTCTCCCGGGCCCTGGGCGGAGACCTGGCGGATGTGCTGGCCCTGGCGGAGGAGTATTCGAAGGGGCGCGACCAGGCGCAAGACGCCTTGAATTTGTTGGAGATCTGGTGTCGCGACTTGTTGTTCTGTAAGCTGGGTGTCTCTGCAAAACTGCTGGTGAACCAGGATCGGCGCGAGATGGTGGCCGATCAGGCCGCCGGCTTCTCCTCCCGGCGGTTGCTCGCGTGGATCGAGAGCATCCGGCGAACCCGGGACGGCTTTTGGGTAAACGCCAATCCGAAGATGGCCTTGGAGTCGTTGCTGCTCGGAATGAGGACGTACTGAGTTGAGCTCAAAAGACACAATCCAGAATCCCGATTCCCAGCCGGTTGAAGAGCCGGCCGGGGAGGTTGCCGCGGCCGAGTCGGTTTCACCTCCCGAGGAAGAAAGCCCGGAGGTTTCCACCCTCATCGCCGGCGTGACCCTGGCCGACGGTAAAGTGGCCGAGTTCGACTCCAGCGAACTGGAGCTTTCGCTGGGGGATACCGTGGTTGTTGACAACGATAGGGACCTCAACCTGGGCCGGGTGGTGTTTCTGACCAAGGGCCGGGAGGGCAAGACCTACCGTCCGGTGCTGAGGCGGGTGGGCCCCGAGGATTTTATGCTCATCCGCAGGAACAAGAAGCGGGAAGAGGAGGCTTTAGATCTGTGCCACAAGCGGGTCGGTGAGCGCGGGCTTCCCATGAAGTTGATCCGGGTGGCTTACCTCCACGGGGGAAACAAGGCCATCTTCTACTTTTCGGCGGAAGGCCGGGTGGATTTCCGCGCCCTGGTTCGCGACTTGGCTCAGCAGCTGCATGTCCGGATCGAGATGCGCCAGATCGGTGTGCGGGACGAATCAAAAATGCTGGGGGGCGTGGGGATGTGCGGTCAGGTGTTGTGCTGCTCGCGGTTTTTGCGCAAGTTCGTTCCGGTCTCGATCAAGATGGCCAAGAACCAGAACCTGGCGCTGAACCCCCAGAAGCTTTCCGGGCTTTGCGGCCGGCTGATGTGCTGCCTGGTGTACGAGGACGAGTGCTACTTTAAGATGAAGAAGGACCTCCCCAGGGTGGGTGCAACTATCCAGACCCCGAAAGGGGAGGGGAGAGTTGTAGACGTGAACGTCCTGGCGCGGCGGCTGCGTATCCGACTGGAGAGTGAAACCCTCAGTTGCACCATGGAAGAATTGAAGGAAGGGAAGTTGCACGACCGGCAACCCGAAGAAAAGGCCTGGATCGCCCGGCCCCAGCAAAAAAGAGAGATAGCCAAACCCGCCGGGAAGAAGGCAGCTCCGCCGCAGCGCGGGGACCCCCGGCGTCGCCACCGGCGCAAGAAAAAGCCGGCCTCCGGCAAGCCTTCGGCTGGCAGGCCGTCGGTTGGCAAGCCTTCGGCCGGCAGGCCTTCGGTTGACAAGCCTTCGGCCGGCAAGCCTTCGGCCGGCAAGCCTTCGGCCGATAAGCCTTTGGAGCAGAAACCGGCCGCCGTCAAGTCGAAGAGCAAGAAACGTCGCCGGCGGAGGAGGCGCAGTAAGAAGGATCCCCAGGGCGGACCCAGCGGATCGGGGGGCGGCGAAAAATAGGCACTTGGTTGGGGCACAGCGACAACATGTGGTCGGTGATGCTTGTTTGAAGGGCAATGGCAACTGTTGGTTCTTTGAGGTGCGGAGATCATGCCGGACAGGTTCTACGTCACAACGCCCATCTACTACGTCAACGATGTCCCCCACATCGGTCACGCTTATACCACCATCGCGGCCGACGTGTTGGCCCGGCACCACCGGTCTCTGGGTCGGCAGGTGCGTTTCTTGACCGGAACGGACGAGCACGGACAGAAGATCGACCGGGCCGCCCGGGCGCAGGGGCTCGAGCCCATCCAGCTGGCCGACCGGGTGGTGGAGCGCTTCTTGACTCTGTGGGATCGTCTCAACCTGCGCCCCGACGATTTCATCCGCACCACCGAGCCGCGCCACGAGAAGGTCGTCGACCTGCTGTTTAGGCGGGTGCGCGAGAAGGGCGATATTTACCTGGGAGAATACGAGGGGCTTTACTGCACCGGCTGCGAGGAGTACTACACCGAGTCCACGGCGGTCGAGGGCTGTTGTCCCATCCACAAGGTGCCGCTGGATCGTCTCAAGGAGAAGAGCTATTTCTTCCGCATGTCCAAGTACACGCAGCCGCTGCTGGAGCACATCCGGGCCCACCCCGAGTTTGTCCAGCCCGAGATCCGCCGCAACGAGATCGTCAGTTTTATCCGCGAGGGCCTGCGCGACCTCAGCGTCTCCAGAACTTCCTTTCGCTGGGGTGTGCCGGTGCCCGACGATCCCGATCATGTCATCTACGTCTGGATCGACGCGCTGTCGAACTACATCTCCGCCCTGGGCTGGGACGGATCCGACGGAGGCGGGGAGCTGTTTTCCGCCCATTGGCCGGCCGTCCACCTGATCGGCAAGGACATCCTCCGCTTCCACGCCGTCTACTGGCCCACCTTATTGATGAGCGCCGGTTTGCCTTTGCCCAAGACCGTCTACGCCCACGGCTGGTGGACGGTCGAGGGCGAAAAGATGTCCAAGAGCTTACGCAACGTGGTCGAACCCTACGCCCTGGTGGACGCTTACGGCGCCGACGCCGTGCGCTACTTCATGATGCGCGAGGTTCCCTTCGGCCTCGACGGTGACTTCTCCCACTCGGCCTTGATCGGCCGGCTCAACGCCGAGCTGGCCAACGACCTGGGCAATCTCCTCAACCGCTCGGTTACCATGGTCGAGAAATACGCAGACGGCCGCGCGCCCACTCCCCGGTCCGCCCAGGGAGTGGAGGAGAAGCTCATCGAGGTGGCCCGGAAAGTGACCAGAGAGTCCGCCGATCACCTGGAGCACTATGCCTTCCACAAGGCGCTCGGGTCCATCTGGGAGCTGGTCCGCGCCACCAACCGCTACATCGACGAGGCAGCCCCCTGGACCCTCTTTAAAAACAAGGAAAACGAGCGTCTGGACACCGTGGTTTACCACATCATCGAGTCCCTGCGTTTCATCGGCGTATTGATCTATCCCTTCATTCCCGAAACCGCCGAGAACCTGCTCGGACAGATCGGCCTGGAAAAAAACCACACCAGCCGAAAATTCATCGAGTCCTGGGGCGGCTTGAAGCCCGGCACCCGGGTCAAGAAGGGCGCACCCCTGTTTCCGCGGATCGATAAGGACCGGGCCGAGGAAATTGTCACCAGGTTCCACGACGCCGGCAAGGAAGAGAAAGCAAAAAAAGAGGATCCCGAAATGATAACCATAGAGGACTTCCAAAAAACGGATCTGCGCGTCGGCGTGGTCAAATCCGCCGAGCGCGTGAAGAAATCGGACAAACTCATCAAGTTCCAGGTTGACATCGGCGAGTCCGAGCCCCGCCAGATAGTCGCCGGAATCGGCAAGGCTTATGAGCCCGAAGATCTGGTGGGCAAGCAGGTCATGGTAGTGACCAACCTCAACCCGGTGAAACTGATGGGCGTCGAATCCCGCGGCATGCTCTTAGCCGCCGGCGAAGGCGATAAAGACGTCGTCGTCGCCGAATTCCACGGCGACGTGAAACCCGGCGAGTCAGTGCACTGAAGCGCAGAACTTCCGTTCTTGCCGCTCATGATGCCCGGAAGATGGGTCACCCACATGACACTTGAGAACCCCATCAACATCCTTGCCCGCACCGGTACTGGCCGATGTACTTGCGCTTATCCTGGGAAAGGAGCGCCACATGCCCGCATGTCCCAAGTGCAGCGCCCCCGTCATGGAGGGCCAGGTTTTTTGCGAGAGCTGCGGAGAACGGCTGAAGGAGGGCGTCGAGCGCCGGGAGGTCATGCCGCGCACCGGAGGGGAGATCACCGATCAGCACCGCAAGCACATTCGCTCCGCGCGGTTTGCCATCATGTTTGTCGCCATCGTCACCATTGGCGTGTCGATCTTCTTCTGGTTCAAGCTTAAGGGCGAGATCGAGAACATCCCTCCGGGCCTTTTGGTGGACGGGGCCGTGAAAAAGGCCATCGCTTTCCAGAAAGCGGCCGTCGCCTCCACTTTCTTCCTGGGGCTGGTGTTCATCGGCTTGTTTTTCTGGGCGAAAAAGAATCCATTCGGCGCCTCCCTCACCGCACTGATCATCTACGCCACCTCATCTCTGATGCAATGCCACCCGGCTAATACACGCCTTAATGGCAGCAACCATTCCGGCCAGAGATGGATGCTTCATTCCCATCTGGCCTATAGTCATCAGCACGAGGAAGTCATGGGGTTTCAGAAGCCCTTTACGCTTCATGAAGCCTGTCAGTCTGGCCCATCGGTTAAGTGTTTTTTTAAACAAAGAAAAGAGTTCGACGATCATTTTCTCGGTCATGATGCCCTCCGGTCAAAGCCCTCCGCCCGTACCAGCTCGATATGGGCT
>JAUXGL010000151.1 GCA_030622135.1 Deltaproteobacteria bacterium | reverse complement strand
GAAGACCGCAAAGAAGACCGCAAAGAAGACCGCAAAGAAGACCACAAAGAAGACCGCAAAGAAGACCGCAAAGAAGGCGGCAAAGAAGGCGGCGAGAAAGAGTAGTGTAAGGGATTTTCGTCGGGAGATCGGCGAGCAGCTGATCTTCAAGTTGCTCACCCACGACCCGGAGGGAACCGGCCTCGGGTTCGAGCAGATCGGCAAAGAAGAAAAGCGGTTTCTTCACCAGTTGGTGTCCCGGATCGTGCACAACGCCCAGGTGACCGCCCGCCGCCATTCCCGCGTAGACACGCGCCTGGACGTCAGCTTGCAGCTGGATGACCGGACGTTCCGCGGTGAGACAAAAGATCTCAGCCTGGGGGGGATGTTCATGATCAGTGACATGCCGGTCTCCGCGGGAAACGAGCTTGAGTTCGTGCTGTTCTTGCCGGGAGGAATGCCCCCGGTGGAGGGCCGGGCCAGAGTGGTTCACACCCGGCACCCGGCCCGTGAGAATGTGCTGCCCGGGTTCGGGCTGCAGTTCGTAAGCACGGATACGGAAAAGCTTCGCAAGTACCTGATAGGGTTGATTCGGGGAGAAGTCAGACCGGCCAAAGACGAGCGCCGCAGGCACGGGCGCATCAAGAGAACCCTGAGCACGTACCTGACGGCTCCACAACCCATGGAAAAGGCCCAGGTCAAGAACATCAGCATGGGAGGAGCGCTTCTGGAAACCGAGATCCCCGCGATAGAAGGCACCCGGGCGGAGATGACCGTCGTCCACCCCCTGACCCTACAAAAGTTGCGGCTTACCGGTAAGGTCGTGAGGGTATTGGGATCAGACACCGGCGGGGCAGAGCAAGTGCAGGGAACCGGAGTGGCCTTTGACGACATGCATAAGGATCGGCTAGACGAGCTGTTGACGTTTCTCACCGACCTCATCAATCTCGAGACACGCTAGTTGCACGACGCACATTTTACTACGCGGCCGTGAAAGCAGCGTCTTTCATTCGAGCGGCAACTATCCGCGGCAGCAGTGATTGTTGGTCAGGGTGCCTAGCGCCGATATGGCGCAAAGCCGGATCTCGCGGAACATGTCCTGATACAGAATGTTTGCCTCGCGCCGGAACTCGACCAAGGGATCCAGTTGAGCATAGCCGCGTAGGCCGATGGCCTCGTCGAGCCGCTCCAGGGTGCCGAGGTGATCGGTCCACCGGTCATCGATGATTGACAACAGGAGCTGGCGGCCGGCTTCTGCGAATGCCTCGTGACCCAGAATTGCCCGGACTTCGGTTACCCGCGCCTTGATCTTTTCGAGAGCAAGCGCGCCCGCTTTCTCGGGCGAGCGTTCGCCCTTGGCGCCCAGGGCGTCGAGATCGAAGTCGATCCCGAATCGAACGGCGACCTCGTCGGCAAAGTTCTCGTAGAGCCGGCGATCGATTTGGGTCTCGCCCGCGAAATTCCTGTAAATCAGATCCTCGGCTATCTCTTCGACCAGTTCCAGGACGGCATTCCCGGCCTCCCGCAAATCGGCGCCAAGGAGCCTGAGCCGCCAGGAGTAGATGGTCTTTCGCTGTTGTTCGATGACCAGGTCATACTTGAGCACCTCCTTGCGGGCCTCCTCGTTCTCCACCTCCACCTTCTTGCGAAGCTCTTCCAACGCCGCGAGTACCGAGGCATCCCTAATCTGCTCGCCCCGCGGATGCCGCTTCAGGCGCCGGCGGAACTCGTCCAAAATTCGGGAGTTGGGCCGGGCTTCGCCGAACTTCCGGTAAATCGGGTCGTTGAGGCTGAGAAAATACCTCGAGGTGCCGGGATCGCCCTGTCTGCCCGCGCGTCCGCGTAGCTGATCGTCGATGCGCTTCGACTCGTGAAGGCCGGTGCCGACTACCGCCAGACCGCCGGAGGCGATTACCCGGTCGCGGTCGTGTGCGTGTTTTTGCACGATGACTTCGATCTCCTCGGAACCGGGCGGCGGTTCGATCGCGGCAATCGAAGCGTCGGGGTTGCCCCCCAGAAGAATGTCCACGCCCCGACCGGCCATGTTGGTGGAGATGGTCACGGCCCCCGGCCGTCCGGCCTGGGCGATTACCTCCGCCTCGTCGTGGTGGTTCTTTGCATTGAGGACGTTGTGTTGAATCTCCCGGGCGGCGAGCTGGGCGGAAAGCTGCTCCGACTCCTTTACCGAGGTGGTACCCACCAGGACCGGACGCCCCAGGATGCTCAACCGCTGGATTTCGTCGGTTACCGCGGAGAATTTCTCCGCGGTCGTGAGGTAGACCGCCGGGGTCAAATCCCTGCGGATCGCCGGCCGGTGAGTGGGCACAACCACCACCTTCAGTCCATAGGTCCGGGCAAACTCCTCACGGACGCTGGCGGCGGTGCCGGTCATCCCGCAAAGACGAGGATAGAGCGAAAAGAACGTCTGGTAGCTGGTCTTTGCCAGAGTTTGGTCCTCGGACCGGGCCTCGACACCCTCCTTGGCCTCCAGGGCCTGGTGCAGACCGTCGGCGAAGCGCTTGTCGGGTGACACCCTGCCGGTGAACTCATCCACGATGTAGACCTGGTCCCCATCCACGATGTAGTCGACGTCCCGCTGGTAAACCGCGTGGGCCAACATGGCGTTGTGGAGAACGTGCTGCCACCCGATATGTTCGGAATCGGCCAGGTTGGCGACGCCGAGCGCCTGCTCCAAGGTCGCCCACCCGTCCTCTTGGACCAGCACCTGGCGGGACTTGTGGTCCACCTGATAGTGCTTGCCCTCTTTTAAGCCAGCCACCAGATTCCGGGCTTCGACGCATCGACCCGGATCGTCTCCCGTGGGCCCGCTGATGATCAACGGCGTGCGCGCCTCGTCGAGCAGCAACAGGTCCACCTCGTCCACCACGGCATAGTGCAACGGGCGAAGAACCTTCTCGTCCAGCGTCATGGCCAAGTTGTCGCGCAGGTAATCGAATACCAGCTCGTGGTTGGTTACGTAGGTTATGTCCGCCGCGTAGGCCAGTTTGCGAGCTTCAACCTGCTCCTCGGAGTCCAGATCCTCGGTCACCACGCCCACACTCAGGCCCATGAACCGGTAGATGGGCCCCATCCACTCGGCGTCGCGGGCTGCCAGATAATCATTGACCGTGACCAGGTGCACTCCGCTGCCGGTCAAGGCGTTGAGCACCACCGGTAACGTGGCCGCCAGGGTTTTCCCCTCACCGGTTTTCATTTCCACCAGATTGCCGCCGTGCAAGGCTATCGCGCCGAGGATCTGCACATCGAAGGGCCGCAGGCCCACCGTTCGTGCCGCCACCTCGCGCACCAGCGCATAGGTTTCCACCAGCAGGTCGTCGAGTGATTCACCAAGACGAGCTCGCGCTTGTAGACCGGACGCCAGGTCCCTAAGCTGCGCATCGGTTCGCGGAACCAGGGTCTTTCCCTGCCTGGTGATTCGTTGCAACCAGCGCTCCGCCCGCGCCAGCACCCGCATGGAGCTGGAGCCGAAAGCGGCTTTGAGCCAATTAGCCAGATTCAGGATCGGCCTCCCGGAAGGCTTTCATACCAGCCGAGCTTGATTCGGTCCACCAGATAATTTACAAATAGGTGCGCGGCATAGTTACGGAGGTCGACATGGATCACATACCGCTGCTTGAAGAGCTGGCGATCATCGCGGGGTTGGGCGCGGCGGTCACCGTCTTGCTGGGCCGGCTGCGCCTGCCCACGGTGGCCGGCCTGCTCGCAACCGGAGCGCTGGCCGGCCCCTTCGGGCTCGGTCTCGTCAATGAAGTTCATGCGATCAATGCGCTGGCCGAAATGGGAGTCGTTCTTTTGCTGTTCACCATAGGCCTCGATTTTTCGCTCAAGCGCCTTCGCCATATCTTCCGCCGGGTTGCCCTGGGAGGATTCATCCAGGTCGGCAGCACCATCGCCGTTGCCGCCGCGATCGCGCTGGCCCTGGGCCAGACGCCCGGAAGGGCGGTCTTCTACGGCTTCGTATTTGCGCTGTCGAGCACCGCCATCGTCCTGCGCATGCTCTCGCAGCGAGGCGAAATTGACGCCCCGCACGGTCGTTTCGTCGTTGGAGCCCTGATCTTCCAGGATCTGTGCGTGATTCCCATGATGCTCCTGATTCCCGTGCTTAAAAACACCGGGAATGCCGGTGTTATTGTCGGCGATATCGGGCTGGCGCTGGGCAAGACGGCAATCGTGGTGGTGGGCATACTGCTCATCGCCCGGCCGGTAGTCGCCCGGGTTTTCCAGTGGATCGATTCCAGACGGAGCCGCGAAGCGTTCATACTTGCCGTCCTGGCCGTCTGCATCGGCACGGCCTGGCTGACATCCCTGGCCGGCCTCTCGCTGGCACTGGGTGCGTTCCTGGGCGGAATCGTCGTCGCCGATTCCGAGTTCCAGCACCGCGCCATGGGCGACATGATCCCGCTTCGCGACGCCTTCGTAAGCGTTTTCTTCGTCTCGCTCGGAATGCTGTTCGACGGCCGGATCCTCTTGAGCCATCCGATCGAGGTGGCCCTCTTGCTCGGAGGGTTCGTGCTGGGAAAGGGCGTTCTGGCCACCCTCGCGGCGGCGGCGATGCGTTCCCCCGCACGGGCCATGTGGCGTGCCGGAGTCGGGCTCGCGCAGTTCGGCGAGTTTGGGTTCGTGCTCATACAGCTGGCACACTCCTCCGGACTGGCGGACCGGCATACAACCAGTGCGCTACTGGCGGCGGGGATAATCAGCATGTTTCTGACCCCCCTGATCATCCGCATCGCTCCACATATCCGGGCCGGCGAGCGCCTGCTGGCCCCCCTCACCAGACTGCTCGGCGTCCGCGGCATCGACCAGGAGAGCCTTTCGAGTCGGGTCGCGGGACACGTGGTCGTTATCGGGTACGGCATCGCCGGCAGGCTGGTGACGCGCTCGCTCGCGGCTTGCGGCATTCCCCAGGTTGCGCTGGAGCTCAACGCCGACACGGTTCGCGATGCGCGCGCGGCGGATGAGCCGGTGTACTATGCGGATGCCACCAGCCCGGAGGCCCTGGATCACGCCAGGGTGAAGGCCGCGCGTTCGGTCGTCATCCTCATCAACGATCCGGAGGCCGCGGTCCGTGTGGTCGATACGGTGCACCGGGCGGCTCCCGCGGTGCCCGTTTTTATCCGTACCAGGTATTTCGCGGACCGGGCCAAGCTCATGGAGCTCGGGGCGACCGACGTGATCGCCGAGGAGGTCGAAGCCAGCGTGGAAGTAATTGCCCGCCTGCTCAGGCGTCTCGAGGTTCCCCGAAACATCATCGACGCGCAAATCGACCAGGCCAGAGCGGCCACGCGGGCGGCCGAGCGTGCGGTTCCGGTTCCCCGCAGCGCCTTGCCCAGACACGAGGCCCTGGCCGACTTGAAGATCGAAAGCCTGGCGGTGACGCAGCACAGCCAGGCCGCGGGCCGGACGTCTTTGGACCTTCAGGTTCGCCAAAAGACACGTGCGTTGATCGTGGCGATACGCCGAGGAGACGTCCTGATCGATCACCTGGACCCGGAGGATCCGTTCCAAGTCGGCGACGTGATCTTCCTGGTAGGCTCGATAGATGCGATCCGAGAGGCAATCACCCTACTCGAAGGAGAGGGGCAATGACAATCCGCGGGGCGACAATCAGCACCCGCGGGCAGGCCCTTTGGGGGTCTGGCCTTCTTTATTGCGGGTAAACAAACGGTTGCATTTCCGACATCGATAGCGATTTCGTTTGGGCTTCCGCTGGCGAGCCTGCACCTCCCCGCAATGGGGGCAGGCCAGACGTATCATGGCGGCTTGTGAAGCCGCGGTTCCGTAAAACCAAACCATCAACTACTCAAGATAGCACGGCTTCTATCGACGAGCAAATCGACTATTCGAGACCCAGCTCTGAAATATAAGTGGCGGACACAGGGCGGAAATGCGGCGGGTCGGGCCGGCTCCGCTTCGCTTCGCGCCTCCCCTTCGCGACCTGCGTTGCGCCGAGCCATCGGTTGATCAAGGGAAAAAGGGTTCAAGGATCAAGGGTCAATTCGACCTGGCGACGCGGAGGCCGATGCGGTGTTCCCGGTAACCCAGCTCGCGGCCGTTGCGGCTGGCCGCCCGGCATTCGGGGCCGTGGTTGATCCAAGCGCCGCCGCGAATGACCCGGTGCAAGCCCGGAGGCCCCCAGGGATCCGTCTCGTCCCCCGAGTAGCCCCCCAGCCGTCGTAACACCACTCCCACACATTGCCAGGCATGTCGTACAGACCCCAACCGTTCGGATCCCTGGTCATCGCCTCATGGGTCCTGCCACCGCTGTTGCCGCAGAACCACGCGATCGGTTCCAAAACCGTGTTGCCCGCCTCGCAATGCAAATGACTCGCATCGATGTCTCCGTTGTACGTCGACTCCGTAGTCCCCGCACGCGCCGCGTATTCCCACTCCGCCTCCGTCGGAAGACGGTAGCCGGGGCAATCGTACGGCGATGCAAACCCGGGATCCAGGTCGCAGGAAAAGTCGGGAGCGGTGCCCGTGCACTCGTAGCACGTCGCCAGACCCTCAGCCTCGGAAAGAACGTTGCAAAAAGCCGCGGACTCGTGCCAACTCACCCTCTCCACCGGGCAGTCGTCGCCGCAGGACGAGAAGCCCGACGGGTTGTACCCCATCGCCGCCTCGAACCACTCCTGGGTCACCTCCACCGACCAGATCACGAAGTCGCGGGTGAATGTCACATGGTGCTGCGTCTCGTCGGCATCCCTGCCCGGCTCGCCGCCTGGCGAGCCCATGGTGAAAGATTGTCCCCCCGCGCTTATAGTCATCCACTCCCCCTTCACGCACTTTCCGGACCAGCACGACTCGCCCGCCGCGCAGTCCCCGCATGGCTCCCCGCACACCGGGTCGGGACCGCATTCCGTCTGCGTACAGTCGCTCACGCACACACAGTCCGGGTCCCGGTCGTCTGTCTGCAAGTCGCAGTCGTCGTCGATCCCGTTCGTGCAGGTGGGATCCCCCTCCGGACCCTCCTCCCCGGGACGCTCCTGAAATTCGTTCACGCACGAATCCGCGTCCTCGTCGCACGAATCCACCGTGCAGATGTCCGAGTCCCCGCAGTCACGGTCCGGCCCCACGCACTCCCCGCCGGAGCAGGCATCTAACACCGTGCAGTACAGACCGTCGTCGCAAGGATTCCGGTTGAAATCATGCCGGCAATCGCCGGCCGCCTCGCAAATGTCGTCGGTGCACTCGCTCCCGTCATCGCAGTCCGTATCGGTTCCGCACTTGCCGGAGTTGGGATCGGGAACGCAGGCGAGCGGCCCGTCGTTGCGGTAGCCCTCCGCACACACGCAACGGACGCCGTCCCCCACTTCCACGCAAATCCCATGACCCCCGCATGACACTCCCTGGCACGGCGAGTCCACCGGTTCGAACCCCAGCCGCCCGCAAGCGACCGACAACGAGATCCCGACCAGCAGGACAACCAATGTCCCCCATCCGTCATTTATATTCATTTCTCCGTTCGACATGATCACTTTCACAAAAAAAACGGGGTGCCACCCGAATGGACAACCCGCCTCAAACCCCAAGCCATCTTCGGCAGCCTATCTCGCCCTTTTTGGTCACGTGGCTTTGCGCTCCAAGTCGTACCCGGATCGCCTTTATCGGATGGCCCATGAAAACCGTTTCCTACCGAATATGTTACAGAAATTAGTTACTAGAAGTCAAGACGCCTGATCGATTGTTGGAGACTCGTGCACCCACATGGTGGCAAGCCCGCACTGCTTACGGTATCGGGCCATATCCGAAAATCCTGTAGCAGTTTCCGCCATGTGTTTTTGGCAAGTCAGCCGATACCCCCTGGTGAAAGGATCTGCTGGAGTAGGTGTGGGGCAGAGACGGGAGTTGACGAGACATGAAGGCCACCAATATTCAATGGCACGCGGGCCTGTTGAAGCGCGGATCGCGCTGGAAGCGGCTCGGTCGCAAGGGGTGTACCATCTGGCTCACCGGATTGCCCGCCAGCGGCAAGAGCACCATCGCCGCGGCGCTGGAATTCGCCCTGGTGATGCGCGGGATCCACGCCTACCGGCTGGACGGGGACAACGTCCGCCACGGGCTCAATTCGAACCTGGGCTTCTCCCGGAGAGATCGCGCCGAGAACATACGGCGGATAGGCGAGGTTGCCAAGCTATTCGCCGACAGCGGATGCATCACCATCACCGCGTTTATCTCCCCCTACATCGCCGATCGCGAGAACATCCGGCGAATTCACAAGGAGACCGATCTGGCCTTCCTGGAGGTGTTCGTCGACTGCCCGATCCGGGAATGCATGCGAAGGGATCCCAAGGGCCAGTACCGCAAGGCGCGTGCCGGTGAGATCAAGGGCTTCACCGGCGTGGACGATCCTTACGAGGCGCCCATGCTGCCCGAGCTAGTCATAAAGACCGCCGAGACCGATGTAGGAGAATGCGTTCAGGCCTGCTTGGATCTCCTCGCCAGCAGGAAACTCATCGCAATCGCCGAATAGGCTATGTTTCTACTTCTCGTAGGTGTCCAGGAGCTTCTGCACGACCTCGGGGTCGGCCAGGGTGGAAGTGTCGCCGATCTCGTCGGACTGGTTGGCGGCGATCTTGCGCAAGATCCTCCGCATGATCTTGCCCGAACGAGTCTTGGGTAGAGCGTCGGCCCAGTGAACCACGTCGGGGGTGGCGATGGGACCGATCTCCTTGCGCACGTGGACAACCAGCTCCTTCTTCAGCTCAAACGATTTCTCCACGCCCGCGTTCAGGGTAACGTAGGAGTAAATCCCCTGTCCCTTGATGTCGTGGGGAAAGCCCACCACGGCGGCCTCGGCCACCTTGGGGTGACTGACCAGGGCGCTCTCCACCTCGGCGGTACCCATGCGGTGACCGGAAACATTGATCACGTCGTCCACCCGGCCGGTGATCCAGTAGTAGCCATCTTCGTCCCGGCGACAGCCGTCGCCGGTGAAGTACAGGCCATCGAACATGGAAAAGTAGATTTCCTTGAAGCGCTCGTGCTGCCCGTAGACCGTACGCATCATCCCCGGCCAAGCCTCTTTGATGCACAGCATCCCCGACCCGGCGCCTTTCAGCTCGTTGCCATTCTCGTCCATGATCACCGGGATCACTCCGAAGTACGGGAAGGTGGCCGAACCCGCCTTCAGCGGCGTGGCGCCGGGGAGGGGGGTAATCAGGATGCCGCCGGTCTCGGTCTGCCACCAGGTGTCCACGACGGGACAGCGGCCCTTGCCCACCACCCGGTGGTACCAGTGCCAGGCCTCCGGGTTGATGGGCTCGCCCACCGATCCCAGCAGCCGCAGCGTGCTCAGGTCCCGCTTGTTGACGTGCTCGTCGCCCTCGCGGGCGATGGCGCGGATGGCCGTGGGCGCGGTGTAGAAGATGGTCACCTTGTGCTTGTCCACCACGTCCCAGAAACGTCCCGGGTCCGGGTAGGTGGGCACTCCCTCGAACATGACCGAGGTGGCCCCGGCGCACAGGGGACCGTAAACGATGTAACTGTGCCCGGTCACCCAGCCGATGTCCGCCGTACACCAGAAAATGTCTTCCTCGTGGTAGTCGAAGACATGCCTGAAGGTGGTGGTGGCGTACACCATGTAGCCGCCGGTGGTATGCAAAACGCCCTTGGGCTTGCCGGTGGACCCGGAAGTGTAGAGGATGAACAGGGGATCCTCGGCGTCCATCCACTCCACCGGGCAGTCGGCGGAGGCGTCCTTCATCAGATCGTGCCACCACTCGTCCCGCCCCGCTTGCATGCTCACCTCGATGCCCTTGCCCGCGCCGACGCGCTCGTACACAATGCAGGTGCTCACGTCGTGGTCCTTCTGCTTGCAGATCTGCATGGCCCGGTCGGCGTTGGTCTTCAAGTCAATCGACTTCTTACCCCTAAAGGATCCGTCGGAGGTAATCAGCACCGTGCAGGCCGAGTCCAGTATTCGGTCGGCCAGCGCGTCCGCCGAGAAACCACCGAAGACGATGGAGTGGATGGCGCCTATGCGCGCGCAGGCCAGCATGGCTATGGTCAGTTCCGGAACCATGGGCATGTATATGCTCACCCGGTCGCCCTTCTTCACGCCCTTGGCCTTGAGAACGTTGGCGAACTTGCACACCTCGTCCTTGAGTTGCGCGTAGGTGTACTTCTTGTCCTCGGTCGGCTCGTTGCCCTCCCAGAGAATGGCGATCTTGTCCTTGCGGCCGCCCTCCACATGACGGTCCAGGGCATTGTAAGCGATATTGGTCTGGGCGCCCTGGAAGAACTTGATATCGATCTTGTCGGTAAACTCGAACGATCGCACCTTATTCCACTTCTTGTGCCAGTGAAACTCATCGGCGATCTCCGACCAGAATCCCTCGGGATCTTCGATGGAACGCTGGTACATCTCACGGTACTGATTCATGGATTGGATCCAGGCCTTCCCCGACAATTTCTCCGGGGGGGCGAATATTTCCCCCTGCTGATTCTTCTCCATGGCCATTTGCTACTCCTTCCTCTCGTCAAGGGGTTTTCTGTCAATACAGACCATCACATACAACAAACATTGGGCGAAACAACATCCTCCAGCTTGACACAGGTGTCAATGTAACAACGCGGATGTTTTTTGTCAATCAAATTGTGAAATCTTTTATACGAAATGATTATCACAATAAGATTCAGTGATTACTGATATTTCGTAACACCAAGAAACATATTGACAATACTGTTTTCACCTGGTATTCGAGGTCCGGAATAACGAAATGACGCTATGTGTCACAACGTATATGTTTGTTTTTTAAATTGAACCTCCAGGACAAGGAGAAAAGAAATGGCGAACAAAAATAAAGGCTGGGTAGTGACGTTCTCGGGGGTGGGGATCAACCTTGCGCTGGGCGTGCTGTACGCCTGGAGCGTCATCAAGGCGGCCATCGAGATCGAGATCGACCGGGGAACGTGGGCCTGGGACAAGGCCTCCCTGAACGATCCCTACGCGGTGGCGCTCCTGGTCTTCGCCTTCATGATGATCCCGGCCGGGCGGATGCTGGACAAGCTGGGCCCGCGATTCACCGCCTCACTCGGGGGGATCCTGGTGGGCCTGGGACTGGTGGTCGCTTCCCTGTCCAACTCCCTGTGGGGCTGGATCCTGGGGTTCGGGGTGCTGGCCGGCAGCGGCATCGGTCTCGCCTACGCCTCGGCTACACCGGCGGCGGTCAAGTGGTTCCCGTCCAGGCGCACCGGTCTGATCGCCGGCCTGGTGGTCTCGGGTTTCGGCCTGGCCTCGGCGTACATCGCCCCGCTGGCCACCTACATGCAAAGGTCTCTGGGCATCGGTCCAACCATACTGTGGCTGGGCGTGGCGTTTCTGATCGTGGTGGTGATCCTGTCCCAGTTCCTGGCCAACCCGCCTACCGGCTACGATCCCGAGGAGTCGGTAAAAGGCGCCGGCTCGAAAGCGGCAACCCCCCAGCGGGAGTACACCTGGAAAGAAATGATGGGCACGCGCGCCTTCTGGGTGGTCTGGATGATCTACTTCATCGGGGCCGGGGCCGGATTGATGGTCATCGGCGCCGCCAACAAGATGGCCAAGGCGGCATTCGCCGAGTCGGCCTGGATCGCCCTGACTCTGCTGGCCCTGGGCAACGCCGCCGGGCGCATCGTGGCCGGGGTGCTGTCGGACAAGATAGGCCGCAGGGCCACATTGCGGATCATGCTGGCCTTCCAGTCCGTGATGATCTTCTCCCTGCTGCTGGTGCCCGAAGACAGCGCCCTACTAATTCTCCTGGTGTCCACCTTCTTGGGCTTCAATTACGGATCCAACCTGGCCCTGTTTCCCTCGATCACCAAGGATTTCTACGGATTGAAGAACTTCGGCCTGAATTACGGGATCGTTTTCACGGCCTGGGGAGTGGGAGGCTTCGTGCTCGCCCGCGTCAGTCAAATGCTGGTCAAGCAAACCGACTCGCTGAACTACAGCTGCATCATGGCGGGCACCCTTCTGGTGGGCGCCGTTATACTGACACTGGCCTTGCGCGCGCCCCGAGCCCAAGCCCAGCCGGAGTCCAAGAACCCTGCGTCACTCGGCCGGTCGGAAGCCTCCTGATCTCCTCCCAGCGCGCTTCCCGGGCCTAACCAAAGTCCCAGATCCCTGCGTCCCTCGGCCAGTCGGAAACCTTTCGCGGCGCCGCCATCGTCCGGGACACCGGCATCGCCATGCCGTTCCCGGTCTCCGGGGTCCCGTCGGAATCCAGCTCCAGGCGATTTTATTTTCCAGGCCTCTTGCGCTTTTTCAGCCACTCCTCCACCTCTAAAAGCTCCTTTTTCTTTTGCTCCATCTTCGAGTAGACATCACGAGCTTGCTCGGCAAGGGTCAGTGAACGACCGCGGCTTGGGCCGCCTTTCTCCCAAAGTGCTCGAGCTAAATTGAAACGGATCTCGGGAACAATTTCAGCCTCGCACGTCTTCTTCTCACATATGGCTGATGCGCGCTCATAATTCCGCAAAGCCTTGTCGTACTTGCCTTGTTTTCTGAACACTTTGCCCAGCTCATTGAGGCTTACCGCCACATGAGGATGCTCAGGCCCCAGAGCTTTCTCCCAGATGGTCAGAGCACGCTGGTGGTGCTCCAGAGCCTTGTCGTACTTGCCTTGGTAACGGAACACGATGCCCAGGTTATTGAGGTTTGTCGCCACATGAGGATGCTCAGGCCCCAGAGCTTTCTCCTTGATGGTCAGGGCACGCTGGTGGTGCTCCAGAGCCTTGTCGTACTTGCCTTGTATAAAGAACACGTTGCCCAGGTTGTTGAGGCTTATCGCCACAAGAGGATGCTCAGCCCCCAGAGCTTTCTCCTTGATGTTCAGAGCACGCTTGTGGTGCTCCAGAGCCTTGTCGTACTTGCCTTGTCCATAGAACACGATGCCCAGGCAGTTGAAAAGATCGGCGCGGAGCTCAGGTGGGTTATTGGCAATCTCCAACACCGACTCGGCAATAAGCTGCAATTTGAGGGCTTCTTCATACCGGGCCTGATTGCATCCAATATTGCTTACCAGTGCATTCCATGCCTTGGCATATAGCCGGTAGTCCTTTGCCTTGGCCGCTTGAAGAATGGAAACATGAATATCTTCCTCGGCTTCTTTATACTTGCCTGTTCTATCGAGAAGAAGTCCTGACAAGTACAAATCCCTGGCATTCAGAGGAGGATGGTCTATCTGCCCGGCTTCCTCTCTGACACCCTCCAACAGCTCCAATCCCTTATTATACTTGCCTGCTTTATCCAGTGCCTCTACTCGGTCCAGCCGCTTTTGGATCTCTTTCACCCTGGCCCGAGCTTGTGGATCCTCGGGTGGAGGATATACCGCTGTCAGATACTCTTCATCCCAGCAGACCGCAAGGGTGCCCAGCTTGGAGACTGCCTGCACTGCCTTCTCCACCGTCCCCGCATCCGCCTCTTGGCCAAATACCTCTATCAATGCCTTGATCTTGCCAAGCTTCCTCTCCAGGCACCCCATTTTCAAGTCCAGCATCTCATCCGACTGGGTGCCGTGCACGTGCGTGGCCTCGCAGGTCTCTCCATGCATGGCCACCCATTGCCCGCAG
>JAUXGL010000066.1 GCA_030622135.1 Deltaproteobacteria bacterium | reverse complement strand
GGTGAGATAATTTACTCGTGGTCCTCTCGCAAGTGTGTGTTTTTGCGCCGTCCGATACCGTCCGTTTCATCGGACGGCACAAAAGCGCACACTTGTGAAACGGACGGTGTAAGTGTCACTTTTTACGCGGGAGATTGGGATCGACCGGAAATGGGGTGGGAGATTCTGCGATTGCATCCCCGAGTGTCTCGGGGATACACTCGCGCCAATGACTCGCGCCGCAAACTACGCGGCACAAGGCCGACAACCGTGGTGTGGAAGCCTTCGATGAAACTTGACTCAAGTGCAAAGATCCCGACCTCTCAAGAGCCTCGTCGCCGATTGCGCTACCGGCGCCCCGGGGTTCACACCGGCCCGCTGCGGGCTCGTGACCCGGAGCGCGCCCGGCGGCTTTGCGAATTGACCCGGGCGCATCTTTGCGCCGGGACGCTGGATGCCGCCGTGGACGTGGCCATGCGCGCCATCGTCCTCGATCCAGACAGCCACTATCTCCGCCTCGTTTTAAGCCAGGCCCTCTATCGGACCGGCTCTTTCGAATCCGCACTCTTGTGGCTCGAGCCCTTCTCGGGCACCGGCCACGCCGACTGCGATTTTTTACGCGGGTTGATTCTCTCGGACCAAAACAGAATCGCCGAGGCCCTGGAGGCATTCCGGCTGGCGCTTTCGGCGGATCCCCGGCGGGAAGCAGCGCATCTGCACCGCGCGGCCTTGCAGCTCAACGACGGCGATCCCCAGGCCGCGGTAGCCGAGTTGCATGACCTGCTCCACCACAATCCCAAAAGCCCAAAGGCACAAACGATCCGGGCCACCGCTTTCATGGAACTGGGTGAACCGGATAAAGCGCTGTCCGATCTAGCCGGCATACCGGAAGAGCTGCGTTCAGCGAAGCACACCTTACTCTTGGCCCGGGCCTACCTGCTCTCGGGCCGACCCGACTCCGAGATCGAGTCCGCTTTCCAAGACGGCATGCGGCGCCATCCCCAAGACGATCGCCTCCGGCTGGCATTCGCCCGCTACCTGGCTTCACGGCGGGTGACCGATCCCCTGGCAGCCGAACGCTCCACCAAGGAGGCACTGCGCCTGACCGAGGGCGACCGGAGCAGCGCGGTCGCCCCGCACATCCAGGCGAAAAGCCTGTTTTTGCTGGGCGAACTGGCCACCGAGGAGCCGGATGGACAGGACCGGGCCGAGTCCTGCTACCACCAGGGGCTTTTGTTGCGCCCGGACGATCCCGAGGGATTGACCGGAATGGGAGCCCTGTTGCTCAACCAGGGCCGGCCGGCGCATGCACTTCCCTGGTTGCTTCGATCGCTTCTAGTCGATCCCGAGCGCCCCCGCACGGTGGAGTATCTGGCCCGGGCGCTTTGCGCCGTGCCGGACGACGAGGCCGTAGCCCGCTGGCTGGGGCTGGTCACCGCCGGCCTGCCCCAACAATCGCCCACGCTGCTGGCACAACTGGTTCGGTTCATGCAGGAGGCCGGGCGAGCCGACGCCTATGCAGAGGTGCACCGCGAGGCCCACCGGATGAAAAACCTGATCGCGGTTCTGGCCAGCCGGGTGGGATCGAAAAGCGACCCACAACTTCATAAGCAGTTACAGGATCTCTACGGCAACTGGGCGGCGTTTCTGGACCGGATCC
Organism: Deltaproteobacteria bacterium; assembly: GCA_030622135.1. Taxonomy (GTDB): domain Bacteria; phylum Myxococcota; class B64-G9; order B64-G9; family B64-G9; genus JAUXGL01. The sequence continues at coordinate 22,106 of JAUXGL010000066.1, read as the reverse complement.
GCCAGCCATCCCCGGCGCCGGTCCTGCTGTCTCCCGGAATCCTGGTTCGCCGGGCCATCGAAGTAGCCGTCGGCGATCCCCGGAGGATCCATTTCGTCGTGCCGCCCGGGCTGCCGTTGATCAAGGGCGACATCGAAAGCCTGGTCGATGCCCTGGCCAATATCATCCGCAACGCCTACCAGGCCGGCCCGAAAGACAACATGGTGCAAGTGTTGGTGCGCTGGCGGGAGGACGACCGCTGGGTGAAAATCGCGGTGACCGACGAGGGGAAGGGGATCGACCTCCAGGACCGGCGGCGGATCTTCGATACCGGATTTTCCAAGCGGGACGGCGGCAGCGGGCTGGGTCTGTCCATCGCCCGGCGCGTGGTGATGGCCCACGGAGGACGCATCTCGGTGGCCAGCGCTCCCGGCGGCCCTACCACATTTACCGTCCGGCTTCCGGTGGCCACCCAACCCGTGTCCTCTTTGGAGTTCGACACGTTCCAGTCGCTGACATTCCCAAGACATGCCAAAGATGCGTGAGGTGACATGCCCGGCAAAGTTATAGCCATCGACGATCAGCCCGAGGTGCTGAAACTCCTCGCCGATCTCCTGAAAGGACACGGCCGGGAGACTCGGGGATTCCAGGACGGCGATAAGGCGTTACGGGCGCTCGAATCCTCCGAAAAAAACGTGGAACTGGTGGTGCTCGACCTGGATCTGGGTCCGGGACGCCGCGGGGGCATGCGGGTTTTGGCCGATCTGAAAAAGGCCCACCCCCATCTGCCGGTGGTCATCTTGACCGGCAAGGGAAGCATAGACGACGCCGTGAAAGCCATGCGCCTGGGCGCCACCGACTTCATCGAGAAAGACCCCAAGCTGGACGAGCGCATCCAGCTGCAAATGGAGAAACTGGACCGCATGCTCTCGGTGACGCGCGATAACCGGCGGCTGCTGCGCCAGAACCGGCAGCTGAGGGAAAGGGCGGGGATTCCCGGCCGGATGGTCGGAGCGGGGAGCGGGCTGAAAGACTTGGTGGACAAGATCCGCGCGCTTGCGGACATCCCCCGACCGGTTCTGATCCTGGGAGAGCGGGGAACCGGAAAAGAGTTGGTGGCCCTGGCCCTACACGAGGCCGGCCGCCGCCGGGATGAGCCCTTCGTGACCATCAACTGCGCGGCGGTGACCGAAGCGCTGGCAGAGGCGGAGCTCTTCGGACACGAAAAAGGGGCCTACACGGACGCGAGATCCGGCAAGCCGGGCAAGTTCGAGCTGGCGGATTCGGGGACCCTCTTCCTGGACGAGGTGGGCAACATGCCGCTCACCGTCCAGAAGAAAATACTGCGGGTCATCGAGTACCAGAGCTTCGAGCGCGTGCGCGGAAGCCGCGTGGTCAACGTGGACGTACGCGTCACCGCCGCGACCAACGCCGACTTGAACCAGGAGATGCAGGCCGGACGTTTTCGCCGGGACCTGTACGATCGGCTGACCTTCGACACCATCGTCGTTCCGCCGCTGCGGGAACGCCACCGGGACATCCCCGACCTCTGCCGCTTCTTCATCGACCGGTTCAAAAGGGAAGTAGCCGGAGTAAGGTGCACCGGCATATCCGACCCGGCCCTGGAGGTACTGAAAAAACATCCATTCCCCGGCAACGTCCGGGAGCTGAAAAACCTGATCGAGCGGGCCGCCTCCCGCGGCCAAAACGAGTCTATCCAGGCCAAGGACCTCCAGTTGGGCGACAGCCAGGAGAAAATCCGGCCCGCGGGCGGTCCCCTGCGCGAGCAGGTAGCGGACTTCGAGCGGCAGTTGATTGGAAACGCCCTCAAGAGCGCCGGCAACAACATGGCCACAGCCGCGAAGCAGCTCGGCCTGGGGTACGATCAGATGCGGCGGCTGGTAAAAAAACACCAACTGAGATAAGATTGTCCCTCGACCCCATGGAGCGAATAACCGGAAAGATACTGCTGGTAGACGACGACGAGTTCTTCCTGGCCATGCTGGAGGATGCGCTGATCGCCCACGGGCACACGGTGACCGACAAGCCCATCGACATGGGCATCGGCATAGCCTCCGGCGAGGTGGTGGTGGGCCCCCTGGGCTCAAGAATGCGCTCCAACTACACCGCCATCGGCGACCCGGTTAACGTCGCCGCCAGCGGCCGCGAAATAATAATCAGCCGCTCCGTAAAAGACCGCCTGGACCCTCAAATCCAGTTAGAAAACCTCCCCCCCGCCGAACTGAAGGGCAAAAAGAAACCCATGGAAGTCTTCCGCGTTCCCCCCGACCAAGAATTAAACGTAGTCCTGAGACGAAAAACGTAACGATCCATCTGGCGCCAGGCGCCGGAATGAAGCGATTTTCGCCGAGAGCAGAAGGACAGAATCCTTGTGTTTTGGCAGGTTGGAAAATGGCATGGAACCTGCAGAATGCAAGTCTGAGTAAAACCAGAAGCCCACAGCGCGGCTCATCCGCAACCCAATGATCCGCGCAGTACTCTCAAAATTTGCGTGTGGCGCGCAAATTTTGGCGGTTAGTAGTATAGAAAGGAGAAGTGTCATGGGTGTTCTTTCAAGAATCAACGATATCATCCGCTCCAACCTGAACGAGCTGGTCTCCAAGGCCGAAAACCCGGAGAAGCTCCTCAACCAGGCCATTTTGGACATGGAGAACCACCTGCGCAAGGCGCGCAAGCAGGTGCTGGACACCGTCGCCTCCGAGAAAACCATGGAGAAAAAGCGGCTGTCGGTTCTGGAGGCCGCTTCGCGCTGGGAGCGGCGGGCGGCTTTGGCGCTTCAGTCGAGCGACGAAGACCTGGCCCGCCAGGCCATCATGCGCAAGAACAACCAGGAGAACCACGCGGCCACCCTGGATGAGCAGATCCGGGTCCAGCGGGAGTACGTGGGGGCCCTGAAGCAAAGCCTGGTGGCCCTGGAGGAGCGCTACCAGGAGGCGCGCATCAAGAAGGAGGCGCTGATCGCCCGGTCGAAGGCCGCCAAGGCGCGCAAGCAGACCATCGAGCGCATGGCGCCGGAGAAGGGAACCAAGCTGCCGGCCGAGGCGCGGGCTTTCGACACCTTCGGAAGGATGGAGGACAAGGTGCTCGCGCTGGAAGCGCAGGCGGAGGCATACATCGAGCTGTCGGAACCGGACAAGATCGAGAAGGACAACGCCGCGCTGGACGCACACTTCGCGGCCATGGAAACCGACCAGGACATCGAAAAGCAACTTAGCCGGCTCAAGCAACAGATCGGCGGCAAGTCGGCCACCGATAAGGGCTCGAGTTAATTCCTGGTTTTTGAAATGTGATTGACACCCGAGAGCGACGGCCGTATGGTCTGTCAATCCGGGCTGGAGATAGGCATGGGCGTCCTAGAACGTACCAAACACGTCGTCCGCGCCGACCTGAACGACCTGCTCAGGAAGGCGAAGAACCCCGAGGTGGTTCTTGACGCTTACCTGGACGACCTGGAGACAGTGCTGGAAGAAGCCCGGAGCATCCAGAACGCCGAGGAGGCCGAGCGGGATATGTACGCGGCGAGACTTCGCGACATGCAGGCCACCCAGGAGACTTGGGAGAGGAAGGCTGGCGCCTGCCTGGAGAACGGCGACGAAGACCTGGCCCGTTCGGCTCTGGAGAAGAAGCTGGAACTGAAGGACACGGTCGACGATCTGGAAAATGAGATCCAGCAACGCCGCGAAAGCCTCAAAATCCTCGAAGAGAGCGTAGAGACCCTCAAGGCACGCATCGCGGAAGTGAGCCGGAAGAGACGCGGGCTGCGTTTCCGCCGCCAGCTCCTGGAGGCCAGGAGCGAACTGCAGGAAACCATGAGCAAGCTGGGCCACGACCAGGACGAGCCCATGCTGACCGGCGCCCAGGACGATCTGCAAACCCTGGAGAGCCGCCTGGAGGCGGAAGAATCCATGCACAAGCAGAGCCTGGACGACAAGATCCTCCGGCTGGAGGTCCAGGAGCGCAAACGCAAGCGCGAGGCGGTCGTCGAACGGGAGCTTCAACGGCTGCGCAAGCGGCTGGCACCGCAAAAAGCGCGGCACAAGGCCGGTTCGCGGACGTCTGGAGACTCCGATGAATCTTGAGTCAAGATCGGTGGGTTTTTGGCATCTCAAGTGCCTTGGAGGAAAGAAGAACTGATGCTCGATCTGGTCCGCGAAGAAGAGCGGCTGGCCCGCATCGCCGGGATGCCTTTCGAAAGGTTCCTTCTGCTGGTCAACTGTGAGAACCCGGTGAACCTGTGCGAAGTGTACCCGGCCGCCTCGGACCGCTACCTGGTGCTGGCCGGCAAGGGCCAGCGCAGCCGGGGAGAAAACGTCGAGCTGGATCGCCTGGACTCCTCGCTGCAGATGGTCCTGGGCGAAAAGGGGCTCCTGGCGTTCACCGCGCGGCTGCTGCGTGTCCTGGGCGGTGCGCGCCACGGCCTGATAGCCTTCCAGACGGAGAACCCCCCAGCGAATCTGCTCTGCGATGCGCGCCTGGCTCTCGGAGTAGTGGAAGGAATCGCCAACAACGGCCTGCGGGGCACGCCCATTCCCATCGACCAAGCAAAGATCTCGAAGTGGGCCCACCGGGCCGGCGAGGCGGCGACGGCCTTGCAAGAGGTCTACGACGCCTGGAGCGGGCCGGCGCGGATCTTCGCGCGATCACGGGCGGCGTCCCGCTGCGTGAACAACCTGGTGGGCCGTCTGGCCGCCCCGGGGTCCGGCGACGAGCCCTGGTTGGCCGCCGCCCGGTTGTTCGATCCGGATCACGCTTCCGCCGGCGAACGGGTGCAGCGCACCGGCATATGCTACCGACTGGCCGGCCTGTGGGCCTGCGCGGCCATCTGGGAAGAAGCGGCCGAGCGCTATCATAAAGCCGCCAAACTGGTAGGAGAATCCTTGGGAACTTGATCGGAGGGTTTGTCCATGTTGACCTTATACTTCATATGCCTGCTGGTTGGCCTGATTTTCGCGGTGTTCTCGTTCATTTTCTCGGGGGCCTTCGAGGCCCACGTGGACACCGGCGTGGACGTAGGCGCGGATGTCGGCGCGGGCGTCGGGGTGGACGGCGACATCTCCGGAGGCGACGTGGGTATCGGCGAGATCCATTTTCCGTTGTTTTCCCCGGTGGTCATCGCCTGCTTCGTCACCGCCTTCGGAGGCGGCGGCATCATCGGGCTGAAGATCTTCCCGTTCGCCCCCATTCTCAGCCTGCCCATTGCCCTGGGCATCGGCGTCCTGGTGGGATTGCTGGTGGGATTCGTGGTCATGAAGCTCTACCGGGCCATGCAGACCAACGCGGTGACCACCGCCCGGAGCCTGATGGGCACGGTCGCGGAGGTCACCGAACCGATTTTCGCCGCCGGCGTGGGAGAGATCTCGTTCACCGGAAAAAGCGGAAGGGCCACCGGCCCGGCCCGCGCCGAGGAAAACAAGGACATCAAGCGACACGCCATGGTCACCATCACCCGCGTGGTGGGAGGCCTGTACTACGTGCGGGAGCATGTGGACGAGAAACTTCGTGACGTTCCCCCCGCAGACAAAGAAAAGGAGGGTTGAGATGTTCGAGGGAATCAATGAATGGGCAGTATATGCGTCGCTAGCGATTGTATTTGTGTTCTTTCTCCTGATCGTCGTCGTTCTGAAGCGCTACCAGAAGGTGGGGCCCAACGAGGCCATGATCATCTCCGGCGCCTTCACCGGAGGCGTCCCCAAGATAGTGCAGGGCGGCGGCGCATTCGTATGGCCGATGGTCCAGAAGGCGGAAATCCTGAGCCTGGAGGTCATAACCATCGACGTGCGCACTCCCGAGGTCTACACCGAGAAGGGCAACCCCGTCATCGTCGACGGCATCGCCCAGATCAAGGTCCATGCCACCGACACGTCCATCCGCACCGCCGGAGAGCAGTTTTTAGGACGCGGTCGCCACGAGATCATGAACGTGGCCAAGCAGACCCTGGAAGGTCACCTGCGCTCGATCCTGGGTGCCATGGTGGTCGAGGACATCTACAAGAACCGGGAGCTGTTCGCCGTCAAGGTGCAGGAGACCTCCTCGACCGACTTCGCCAAGATGGGCCTGGAGATCATCAGCTTCACCCTGCGGGAAATCAAGGACAACGAGGGCTACCTGGACGCCCTGGGCAAGCCCCGGCTGGCGCAGGTGAAGCGGGACGCCATCGTGGCCCAGGCCGAGGCCGACCGGGACGCGGTGATCCGCTCGTCGCAGGCCAAGCAGGCCGGCGAGAGCGAGCGCTTCAAGCAGGAGACCATGATCGCCGAGGCCAACCGGTCCTACAACGTGAAGGTGGCCGAGTACCAGATCACGGTGAACGACAAGAAAGCCGAGGCCGACCTGGCCTACGACCTGAGCCGCTACAAGAAGTCCCAGCAAGTCAAGAAGGAAGAGGTGCAGGTCGAGGTGGTCGACAAGGAGCAGCGCATCATCGTGCAGGAAAAGGAAATCATGCGCAAGGAGCGCGAGCTGGACGCCACGGTGCATAAGCCGTCCGACGCCCGCCGCTACGCCGTCCAGGTACAGGCCGACGCGGAGAAGTACAAGATCGAGGCCGAGGCCCGCGGACGCGCCGAGGCCAACAAGGCCCAGGGCTTCGCCGAGGCCGAGGTCATCGAGGCCACCGGAAACGCCGAGGCCACCGCCACCAAGGCGCGGGGACTGGCGAGCGCCGACGTGATCAAGGCCCAGGGCCTGTCCGAGGCCGAGGCCATGGCCAAGAAGGCCGAGAGCTGGAAGCAGTACAACGAGGCCGCCATCACCCAGATGTTCGTCGAGGTCCTGCCCGAGCTGGCCAAGAACATCGCCGAGCCCCTGTCCAAGACCGAAAAGATCGTGGTGATCAACTCGGGCGGCGACGGAGGCGCCGGAGCCAGCAAGATCACCGGGGACATAACCAACATCATCGCCCAGCTTCCTCCGGTGATCGAGGCTTTGTCGGGCGTGAACCTCAACGACCTGCTCAAGCGCATCCCGACCCTGGGCGGCGGAACCAAGAAGGCCACTAAGTCGAGCTGACGCGCGGAGGTGCTTATGCAACTTCTACTAGCCGTCATTCTGGCCGGTTCACTGTTCTTGGTGCCCGCCTGCGAGCAAAAAGAAGCAGGTAAGCCCGCAGACCCCACGCGGTCTCTGATTGAAAAAGGACAGGCCGCCTTCAAGCAGGGCAAGTACGACCAGGCCCTGCAGGCATACGCAAAAGCCCTGCAAAAAGAGCCGCGCTCGGCGGTCATTTTCAACCTGATGGGAATGGCCTATCGCTTCTGGTACAACCAGCTCCGCAGCCCGGACCTGAAGGAAAAGGAAATCGCCGCCTTTACGAAGGCCATCGAGATGGATCCAAAATTCACCCCCGCACTGGTCAACCTCGGCTCGACCTACTATTTCTCGGACCAGAAAAAAGCGGCCGCCCTGCAGTTCAAGCGCGTGATCGAGATCATGCCCCGGCATCCCCAGGCCGAGCAGATGAAGAAGATGATCGCCGAGGCGGAAACAGGAACACCGCCGGAAGAAGAAAAAACGGAGTGACCCGATGTCGCTTACCGAAATTCTCAAAAAGAATGCCCTGTTCGTCGGGGAAGCGAGCGGACGGACACGGCAGGAGTGCAAGCAAACCTCCCCGCAACTGCTGGTAATCGGTTGCTGCTGTGCGGACGTAACCCAAAAGCTGGAGCCGGCGCTCGATCTGGGTGCCGGGGAGGCGTGCGTGATACGCACCGCCGGAGCCTGGGGCGGCAGCCAGGGAGACGAGCTCATTCGTTCGGTGGTGCTGTCCCTGCACCAGACCGGCTGCAAGGAGATACTGGTCGTGGGACACGACGGCTGTGCCTATGCCCCTGCTAGCCTTGCCCGGGTTAGCGACAGCATGAGAACGAGCGGCGTTCTGGAAGGCTTCACCGAGCGCCGCGAGGGCTTGCTCGAAACCATCCGCGAGCCATCCAGCCCCGAGGCCGGCGTGCGAGAGGTGGTCCGGATGCTCCGCAGCTCGGAGGCGGTGCCGAACGGTTGCGCCGTGCACGGTTGCATGCTGGACACCAACACCTTCGCCGTCCGGATCATCGACCAGGACCAGACGGCCGGAGAACCGCCGGTAGAAACCGCGGTAATACATTCCGGCACTGGAGCGGTGCCCCTGCCCAAGCTGCCCGACGTACCGCTGCCGGAAATACCCGAGTTCGATCTGGACGCCCTGACGACCCTGACGGAAACCAAGCCGCCCGGGAAATCGATCTCTGAATACGGAAAGGGCACCAGCACGGGCCCGGTGAGTTTTTCCCAGTTGCAGAAAATGCCGGAGTCGATGGCCTTCCAGAGCGATTCGCACCTGACCTCGGCCCCCGCGCCCATATCGACCGGGATCGGCTTTGAAATACCCAATATCGACTTCAAGATTCCCGAAGGGGTAAAGATCCAAGACACCGGTCTGAACATCCCGCGGATTCTCCCGGATGAAGATGCCGATCTGGAGGCCCTCCAGTCGTTGGATGCAAAGGAACGAGTGCGGGCAAAGGCCTCGGCAACGGCTCATGAGTCGGTCCGGGCGAATAAAACCATTCGCAAGGATCAGAAGAAACCTGCACGTTCTAAAGCGGAACTCCCCCGGGCAACCCCGACCGTGCATACTCCCCCCCAGCGTCCCCTGAGCGAGCAGCTGATCTCCTTCGAAAAAAATCCCCGGCAGGATCGACGTTCCGTCCGGGTGGACCTCCCACGGGGGTTCGTGAGCGTCCGGGGCACCGATCTGCCCCTGGCCCCGGATCTCCAGCGGGCGCTCTTGAAAGTCCAGCGGTTTTTGGCCGCCGAGTTCTCCATACAGGACCGCCGGCGCATCATCGAGCGGGTGCACCTGGGATCGCAGTCCGGCACCCAGTTCGGCGAGCTGCTCAAGATGATGATTGCGCCGATCTTGAAGCTGGGCAAGAAGCGCTACGCCGTGATCAACGATCTGCTGAAAATCAAGGAGGACCTTCCCCGGCAGGATCCAGAGGTTTCCGTGGCCCTGTTGATGGAGATCTTAGGAGCCTGAACGAATAGCAATCTCCAGCCCACTTGGCGCATACCACATCGAATGTTGACAAGAGTATCACGACCGGAATAGACTCCGGGCAAGTCGTTATATTATCAGGTAGTTGCATACGGAGCGGACCATGGCGCGACTGTTCCTTCCATTGCTTACAATCATCGGACTGCTTCTCTTTTGGAGCCCGCCGCTGCCGGCCCAAGAAAAAGAAGGTGGAGTCACTAAAGAAAAGGCAACCGAAAAAACATCCACCAAAGATCCCAAGAAGGAAGCGGGCGAAGAGACACCCGCTGGTCTGGACATGACCGGAGAAGATACCTCCGGAGGCCTGGACATGGGAGGAGAGGGCACCTCCGGGGGCCTGGACATGACCGATACCGAAGAGGAGCCCGAGGTCAAGTGGCCCTATCAAGAACCCCTGTTCGCCCTCTACGCTAAGCCCAAAACCCAAGCACGCGTGGGCATAGGCTTCGCCACCAACCCGGATCTGAACTCGCTGGCGTTCTTCGGCGAGTTCACCTTGGTCTTTTCCGACATCGGCGTTCACGTCCGCATGCCCCTGGGCCTGGCCATGCACAACAACGAGAACCTGGGGAACGAGTTTACCTTCGGCGACATCGAATTGGGTGTTCAATGGCTGGTCACCCACGAAGAAGAGTCCAACAAGCACTTGGCCGTGGGCCTGGACATCATCGGTCCACTGTCACGCGTGGGAGAGAAAAACGAGCTGCCCGATGACAGCAACTTCGGCAAGCGCTACATACTGGCCCAGAAGCCGCTTCTGGACATCGGCCTGATTCCTAAACTGAACGTCGGCCTGGTCCCCCACGTCGAGTTCGGGCAGAACATCGGCCGGGTCAGCCTGCAGACCGACTTCGGCTGCCTGATCCTCATCATGGACAACCAGGACGAAACCGTCTACGGAACCGACCGGCGCTACGGCTTCATCCTCTTCTACGATCTGGCCGCACCGGTGGCCATCACCCAGGAGTTCTCCATCGTCACCGAGTTCAACGCCGCCGTGGCCCTCGACGGCCTGCTGGGAACCGGCTTCGCCATTACCATCGGCCCCCGCTACACCGTCAGCGGCTTCAGCGCCGGCGTGGGCGTGCAACTCCCCATCGGTGTGGACAACCAACCACCCGACGACGACAAGATGCTGGGCCGCTACGACGCCGCCATACTCGCTCGCCACCACATCGCCGCATTGCTGGATCTCTCGTTCTCCTTCTAATCCGATCCCGTCTTCTAAGAGTTGTAGGGAAAGACCTCTACGAGCACTTGGAGAAACCGCACTCGCGGCAAAGCACGCAACCATCGAGGTGCTCGATGGTGCCGCCGCAGTCGGGGCAGTTTAAAAAGGCGGTGGGATTGGCCTCGACGGCGCTGTCCTGGGCGGATCTTGCGGCGATCTCCGCCTTGGGCTTCCTGTCGGACGAGGCCGACAGGTCGGCGCCGGCCGTCTTGGGTTTCTCATCGGCGCGTTCTCTCACGATCTCCGTGTAGATCTTCAGAGCGCGGGCGATGGCGTCGGCGCAGGAAAGGACCAGCTCGCCGTCCTTCCAGACCGGTGAGGGACAGCGCACACCGGACAGCTGGCGAATGATGGCCTCGGCGTCCACGCCGGCCCGAAGGGAAAGCGATATCAGCCGGCTAATGGCCTCCGCCTGGGAGGAGGCGCAACCGCCCGCCTTGCCCATGGCGGTAAACAACTCGAAGATGCCCTGGTCGTCCTCGTTGATGGTCACATACAGATTGCCGCAGCCGGTGGTCATCTTCTGGGTACAGCCGCGCACGACCTCGGGCCTTTCTCGCGGCCTCAGCTTGGGAACCGCGCCGGTCGCCGCGGTCTGCGTTTCCTGCTGCTTGCGCTTGACCTGGTCTATATTGAGCACCTGATCTTCGCGGCTGCCGTCCCGGTAAACCGTCACTCCCTTGCAGCCCTGGATATAAGCCAGGCGATAGACCTCGGCCACATCCGCCTCGGTGGCCTCCCGAGCCAGGTTCACCGTCTTGCTCACGGCGTTGTCGGTACAATGCTGAAACGCCGCCTGGGTACGAACATGCCATTCGGGCGAGATATCATGAGCGGTCACGAACAGGCGCCGGTAGCGCTCGGGAACCTCGGGCACGTTGTCCAAGCTCCCAAACTTGGCAATCTTGCGCATCAACTCTTCGGAGTAGAACCCGTCCCGGCGGGCGAAGTCCTCAAACAGGGGATTCACCTCCACCAGCTCGTCGTTGTCCATCACGTTACGGATGAAGCAAACGCCGTACAGCGGCTCGATCCCCGACGAACATCCCGAGATGATGCTGATGGTCCCCGTAGGCGCCACCGTGGTGGTGGTGGCGTTGCGCAGGGGCCGGGCGCCGGGCCGATCAAGGCTACTGCCCTTGTAGTTGGGGAAGGGACCGCGCTTTTCGGCCAGATCGGCGCTGGCCTCGCGGGCTTCCCGCTGGATGAAGTGCATCACCTCTTCGCCCTGCTTCAAGCCGGCCTCACTGTTGTACGACAACCCCAGTCGAATGAGCATATCGGCATAACCCATTACGCCCAGACCGATCTTGCGGTTACCCTTGGTCATCCGCCCGATCTCGGCCAACGGGTACCGGTTCACCTCGATCACGTTATCCAGGAAATGAACCGCGTTGTGGACCGTCCGGCGCAGCGAATCCCAGTCCAGCTCTCCGTCCCGCACCGCCTGGGCCAGGTTAATCGACCCCAGGTTACACGACTCGTAGGGAAGCAGCGGCTGCTCACCGCAAGGATTGGTGCTTTCGATGGTCCCGATGTGCGCCGTCGGATTGTCCTTGTTCATCCGATCCAGGAAGATGATCCCGGGCTCCCCGTTACGCCAGGCCAGCTTCACGATGGTGTCGAAAACCTTGCGGGCATCCAGGGTCTTGACCATTTGCTTGCTGTGGGGGTTGACCAGCGAGTAGGTAGCGCCGTTATCAACGGCGTACATGAAGCTCTCGGTAACGCCCACCGAGATGTTGAAGTTGTTCAGGGCATCCTCGGAGGTCTTGCAGGAGATGAAATCCAGGATATCCGGGTGATCCACGCGGAGGACACCCATGTTAGCGCCGCGCCGGGTTCCTCCCTGCTTGATGGTCTCCGTGGCCGCGTCGAACACCTTCATGAAGCTCACCGGCCCGGACGACACGCCCTTGGTGGATGCAACCATGTCGTTCTTGGGGCGAATCCGCGAAAAAGAAAACCCCGTCCCTCCGCCCGACTTGTGGATCATCGCCGTGTGCTTGACGGCCTCGAAGATGCTGTCCATGGAGTCTTCCACCGGCAAGACGAAACAGGCGGAGAGCTGGCCCAACTCGCGACCGGCGTTCATCAACGTCGGTGAGTTGGGCATGAACTCCTGCAAGGCCATGATCTTGTAGAAAGTCCGGGCGGTCCCCTCCACGTCCGCCTGGGGATCGAACTTCAGGTCGGCGGCCGCGATGGTCCGGGCCACCCGGGCAAACATGTCCTTGGGGCGCTCGATGGGCTTCCCGTCATCCCCCTTGCACAAGTACCTACGTGCGAGCACGCGGAGGGCGTTTTTGGAGATCTTCAGCTCTTGTTCGAAGCCGTGCTTGGTGAGCTGCTCATCGAGCACGGAGATGATGGCCCGGGGTGTAATCTTGGCAAGCTTCTTCTTCTTCAACTCCGCTCCCGCTTCCTGGCTGATGCGTCGGGCGGCATCCGGTTCGATGGAGCGCTGCCGGATCAACGCCTCCTCGACCCGGCCGGAGTCCCATGCCGCCGGCTCGTCTACGTTAACATCCTCGAACAGCAAGAGCGGTAACTGATGCCTTGGGTACTCAAACGATTCCACGATTCCACCTGTTCTTGTTTCGGGCCAACACCCGGAAAAAACTGAACAAAACACCCCATATTGTGTATAGCGCACCCTATGCTACCACATCTTGTGCTGTCAAGACCTTTCTGGCGGCAACCTTTTTCACCCTATGTTCTGGGAACCTAGGACTCCACCCCGGTCGCCGCGGTCGAAAAATGGAGTCAACCGAACCCGAGATTGGGGGCTGCGGGGGGTGCGGCATCCGCTTGCACACCTGATATTGTAGATCGTATGATGGATCGAGGTTTCAATGTCCGAACGGAAAAAGGTAGATCCGGCAAACGTCTACATCTCGGGCACATCCGAGCTGCAGCCCGACCTGAAGAAATCCGCGGAGGACCTGAGCGAGACCGAGGCCGGCCAGCGCATCGCGACAGCCAGGGATTTTTTCGAGCACCTCGATCGGTCTATGAAAACCATCGGGATTTACCGCCACAACACTTCCCACTACGGCGAATACCTGGACAAGACCTGGCGGGCGTTGGAAATCATCCTGGAGCAGGAAGGCACTCTGGCGTTGAAAGTCGATCAACTCGCTTTCAAGTACCTGGACGTACCGATCTACGAGGGCCAGGCGGACGATCAGAATATCGCCTACAGGTTCTACCGCGACGGTGTGCGCATTCTCATATTCCGCCAGGGATTGACCGCCGAGGAGTTGCTCAACTGGGTCTTGATTTGCATGACCAACTTTCGCGCCGCGGAACATATACACGAAGACATAGTCAGCCTGATGTGGAAGCAGGAGTTCTCGAACATCGAGTACGTAGTGGTGGAGTCGGTCTCCGTCGGCGGTGAAGGCGAAGACGAGGCCAAGATCGATGTGGATAAGATCGTCAACTACCTGTACAAGCGCATGACCTCCAAATCCAAGGATCGCTTCCACTTCGCCCGGGTATCTTTGGAAGATCTAGAGATCGAGTTGGATGACGTAGAGCAAGCCAAGGGTGTCCTGATCAAGGGAACCACGGCAACCGACGCAGACAAAACCAAAGTACAGGCGGAAATTGAAGAGGAAGACGAAAACCGCATGCTGCCCAAACTGGTGGTAATCCTCTTCAAGGTTCTCGAGGAAGAACTGGATCAGGATTTGGGGCAATCCATCGAGGAGGTCTTCATCCAGCTTCTCGACAGTATGCTCATGCACGAAGACTTCCGGGGGATCAACCAAATCCTTAGAAAGTTCAAGGGGATCCACCGCAAGAACCTTCCCGCGGGCAACCAGGCGCGCATCGAGAAGATCGAGGAGAACTTCACCGCCCGGATGGGCGAGGCCGAACGGATCGGCCGAATCGGCGAGATCTTAGAAACCACCGGGGAGATCAAAAAACCCCAGGAAGTGTACCGCTACCTCACCCGCCTGGGCGACGCGGCCATCCTGCCCCTGCTGGATACGCTCGAGCGCATGGAAAAGCAGGATCCCCGCCGGCTCTTCTGCGACGCCCTGGCCGTGCTGGGCAAGGATCACCTGGACGTGTTCTCGAGACGACTGCAGAGTACCAAGTCCAACGTGGTTCGTGACATGCTCTACATCATCGACAAGCTGAATCCGCCGGACAAGCTGAAGCTCATGGCCCAGTTGCTCAAACACCCGAACCTGGCCATCCGCATCGAGGCCCTCAACACCATCGGTGCCGGCAACGACAAATCCTGTCGCATATACGTGTTGAATGCGCTGAACGATCCGGACACCCAGATGCGCATGACCGCGGCAAGGCTGCTTCCGAACTTCAACATAAAGGCGGCGGTCAAGACGCTGTTCAGAATCGTAAACGACTCGGATTTCCACAGGAAACCGGCCAAGGAACAGTCGGCTATTTTCTCCGCCCTGGCCATGACCGACCTGCCCGAGGCCATGGAGTTCTTTCGCCGGCAACTTCGATCTACCAGCCTTCTCTCCAAGAAGAAGCTGGCCGAGTATAAGCGCAACATCGTCAACGGGCTGGGCCTGTCGGGATCGATCACCGCCTATAAGCTGCTCAAGACCGAGCTCGAAGCTGGCATCAAGGAAGAGGATGTGGCCGCCCAGGCGAAAAGAATCTGCGGCCGCTTGAGAGAAAAGTTGTTGGGAAGTTAAATAAAGAGGACCGGGATCGTGCCGAAGAAGATAAAGTTTCAGGACATGCTGGAGATGTCGCCGGAGCGGCTGGATTTGGCCCGCACGTACGAGGAGAAACTCCAACTCCTGGGACGGTCACTGATCGGATCTCTGTACATGCTGATACGCAGCGTCAAGCTGTACACTCCCGAGAACGCCATCTTCTCCAAGCCCCTCGAGCAACTCAAGGAGTGTATAAACACCATCATCGCCATGGACAACACCCTGAACCTGCAGGGAGCGGGCGGATCGTTCTACCTGAACAATATGCTGGTCAAGAGCGACGTGGGTTCTCTCGACAACGTGCACTACCTGCTCGATGAGTTCAAGCACCGCGATGTGGGGGGATTCGTTCTCAACAAGCCCATCTCCATCCCCGAGCTCCGAGATTTCATCTACATCTTTACCAAGGATAGCGAAGAAGAAGTGGGCGAGCGGGGCGTTTCCGCCCGCAAGCTTCAAGCCCTGAAGCTACGCAAGTACGAGAAGGTACAAGAGATACTGAAAGACCACGACGAATCGGCCGATATGGATCAGCGGGTGGACCGGAAGCGCTATGCCTTGACGGTCTACGCCCGCACCATCTACTTCATGCGCAAGTACCTGACCGGGCTGCGCGGGGAGGGACCCGCCATTCCCCTGAGCAAGGGCGGTCGCTACGTACAAGACTTGGTGGATGTCTGCTTCGGCCACCGAACCCATTTTTTAGGCCTGTCCACGCTGAAGAGTGACGATGACTACCTGTGCTTCCACTCGGTCAACGTGACGCTGCTGTCCATCGTCTTCGGCGCCGAACTGGGGCTCGGCAAGGCCCAACTCCGGGATCTAGGCATGGCGGCCCTGTTCCACGACGTCGGGAAGGTGGACATCCCGGATGATGTGCTTCAGAAACGCGGAAAGCTCGATCCCGAGGAGATCAAGAAGGTACGCAAGGCCCCCATCTACTCGGTGAAGAAGATCCTGCGGGGCCGGCAGCTGAACAAGCTGACCATACACCGCATCATCACCGCTTACGAGCACAAGAGCGATTTCGGCGCCCCGGTCAAGGATCTCAAGGGCAACGTCTCATTCGTGGTGCCAAAATCCAACCTGGGAGTGTTCTCCAAGATCATCTCCATCGTAGATTGCTATGACGCACTCACTTCTCGCCGTCCTTTCCGCGAGGCCTTCAGCCCGGAGATCGCACTTACCTTGATGTGGACCGAGCTCAAGCATAAATTCGATCCGGATTTCCTGCGCATTTTCATGAACATAATGAAAGTGCCCTCGGTGCGGGTGCTTTCGGACAAGGGAGAAAAGATTGTTATCTTCTGAACATTCCATGTTCGAGCGCAAAACCCAGATCTGCGTTTTTCTGGAGAACAAGCCCGGACGGTTCGCCGAGGTCTGCGATCTGCTGTACGCCAACGGCATCAATATCCGGGCCATGAACGTCATGCCCAGCGTGGACTACGGCGTCATGCGCATGGTAGTGAACGACTCCCAAAAGGCCATCGCCGCGCTGGAGCAAGAACGCGTACCTTTTCTGGAATCGGATGTGCTGGCCGTGGAAGTAGCCGATCGTCCCGGCATCGCCGCGACCCTGGGCCGAAGGCTGGCCGACGCCGGCGTAAACATCGAGTACACCTACTTTTCCGGCGCCTCCTCCGGCTCCAGGGCACTGATGATCTTCATGGTGTCGGACCTGGATACAGCCTTGGCGGCAATGCAAGAATCGCAGATAGACTAAGATCGCAGTTCCCTGGCGATCAGCCTCACCACTTCCCTCGACACGATCAGCGTCAGGTGGCCGCGGTAGCGGATGATGAAGTTGTCACCGCGGGGGGAGAGGGCGCAGTTCCAGGGCAGGATCAGGTTGTCGTGCGTGCTGGAGATACCCACCATGCGAACGGCCCCCGGAGCGGTACTGGTGTTCAGCTTCTCCAGAAAAGCGCTGCCCCTGCGCATCTGGCGCATGCTGCGGCTCAGACCCAAGATGGCCAGCGCACTGCCCAAGTGCGGTGAGGCAATGGTGACGACCGTGCGGATCCGGTCCGGCAGTTGCCCGGATTCCGCCAGGTAGCGGGCCAGCAGACCCCCCATGCTGTGACCCACGATGTCCACTTCCCGGGCGCCGATTTCCTGCATCCAGGCCTCGATCTGCCTTTGGTAGTCCAGGGCGAGAGTTTCCAAGCCGGTGAAATACCGCACCGGCTTCATCGCCCGCACCGGGACCGAAAGAACGCGCTCCAGCCGATACTTGAGCAACCAAAGCGTGAGGCGGTTTTCAAAATAGCCCGGCAGCAGAACAACCGGAACGCGGTCGGGATAAAGCCTGCGCCGGGTAGGCGCCGGCTCTATGAAACGGAACGGAATCATCACGGCCACCCACAACGTGGCCAGGTATTCCGCTACGACCACCAGCCCGAACCCGACCACCCGGGACGCCAAGGTGTCATGGGGACCCCGGGATCCACCTCCGGGAAACACCCCCCAGGCCAACAGGAAGGTCACCCCCACGACGATCGCGGACCCGATCAGGGGTACCAGCACAATGACGAACAGTAACGTGCCCATGAGCAACGTGCAGATTACCTTAAAGGTAAGCGGGCATCAACCCGACTGTTGCACAACTCATGAGCCCGGACAACCGCATGGTCAATGCTGGTGGGGCCAAGGACTGTACCAGGTAGCCACCGAGTGACTCACGTTTATGCAACTGGCGGGTCAATACACCTTCTTCAGGCCGGCCGCCAGGCCGTGGCCGAATTCATCCTCGGACGAGAACCCGAAGGCGTAGTAGATGTCGAGTTGAAAGGTATCCAGGATCAGGACGTGAAATCCCAAACCGAAGCTGTCGGCCACCCGAAGGGTCTCACCGCCGTTCACCCGGCCCAGCTCTCCGAAAACGGCCAAATCGTGGAATATACTCAGCTTGACAAGATCCCTGGCCAGGGAAAGCCGGAACTCCAGCGCCAGGTTTGAAACCTTGTGAACGTAGTACTTGTTGCCGAAGCAACCCCGCACGTAACGGCCGCCGACGGGCTCCTCGTCATAAAACGAGATCTCGCCCCACAACCAAGCTCCGCGGCTCTTGACCCAGAGATCGTGCCAACCGATTTCGAATACCCGCTGATACGCCATAACGGCCTTGCCGAAACTGTGCCGGCCCTCCACCCAATAGTGACGCCCCGCCAGCACCAGCCGGTGATGGCGATCCCGCCGCATCTCCCCGGTTTCAAAGCCCAGATCCGCCCGCCCCCCTACGAATGGCCGAAACCGGGAGCCGGCATCCACGCCGGTAGTGGCGGTCGCGGTATGCTCGACCCCGAACACGAAGCGCTCCTCCACGCCACCGCCGACGGATAACATGAACCCGTCGGTGAACTCGTATCCCAGGTTCAGTGAACCTTCCAGACGCTCGGAGTAGTATATCTCCAGGTCCAGATCCCCGCGCTGCCGGCTCTCCAAGTTGCTCCGCAACCAGAGATACGGTCGCAAACCCCGGCCCACCAGAGCCGGTGTGTACCACTTGAGCTCCAGCGCGGCGCGGGAAAGGGCCAGGTAGGGTTCCCCATCATCGAGACCATAGCGGAACTTCCCGCCCACCTTGGATCCCACTCGCCAGCGATCGTCGTCAAACAGCAGGCCGGCTCCCTTGTAGTAACCCCCCAGCGTCAGTCCGTCGGGAAAATCGTATTCTAGATCGAGCCCGAACCCGGTACCCCAATCACTCCCACCGAAGCGGATGTGCAGATGGTGGCGGGCGCACGGCCGGACCAGCGCATATCCATTGACCTTGCCGAAGTCGTTCACCTGGGACCCGTCGTGATCGACCTTGCGCACGGGGACGAGCTTGAAGGTGATCTTCGATACACCGTGCCGCTTTCCCAAGTACTTGAGCTGACGCACCAGGTTGGGGCGGTTGAAGACGTTGTGGGGCAAGCCGAGATCCAGCTTCAGCCGCAAGGTCTTGAGAGTTCCCACCCCCAGAAATATGACCTTCTCCAGCCGACCCTCATCGACGTGTACCTCGATGGCCCCGGCGACCACTTTCGCCTTAACTTCGGCCAAGATGTACCCCGCCCGGTAAAGGAAGTCCTGCAATCTTCTCTTCACCAGGGCGGCAGTGGCCCGGTTGGCCTTGGCGGTAGAAGGCAAATCCAGAACCGCCAGGTACACCTCGTCGATCAAGACCCAGTTGCCGTGGATCTTTATGGGCGGCGGCTTGCCCCTGGCCGCGGCACTCAGCGCCAATACGCAAGCCACCGTTATTATGAGTCTTGTCGGCAACGCCATAAGATCGAAGCGAGTGAAGCTCCTCGTGGCAAGCCACAGAGCATCTTTATTAGAGCATGCGAAACTCGCCGTAGCCAAGAACCCGACTTCGCCAAGGCTACGTCGGGTCGCCTCGCCATTCCTCCCCGCGGCAAGCCGCGTGGCATCCTGACGAAGACGAGCAGAAACAAAAACAAGAGCGGGTCATCCCGGCTGTTATCGAGCGTTCGCCCGAGATGAGCAAATACCTCCAGACGACCGGCCGAGCGAGGATCCATCCGAGCCAGCCGCGGCGAGCGTTTCCAGGCGGGATCGAAAGTCCCACGCCAGCGGATCCCCGCCATCCCCTCCAGGGCTCCCTCCGCGGGCAGTCTCACGATGTAGGCATCCTCGGGCAGGTATCCCAACACGGTGCATCCGCGCTCTTCGAGCTCACCCAGGATGCCGCGGGCAGAAGCGTTGGCCTGCACCACCTGGACCAATCCGCTGGTCCTCTGCGGGGAAAGCGTCAGGGGATCGAACACCCGGGTCCGCAGAATGAGTTTTTTTCCATCCCCGCCGTACGCCTGACCGGCGGCCAGCAGAAAAACGCACAGAATTGCCGCCAGTCGCTCCACGCCAACAGCTTACCAGATTTTTACAGTATGTCGAAAGTGAACCGTAAAAGGATGCGCTGCTCGGCCTGGAGGTGGTCGGAGAGCTGCTTGTCGTAGTCGAGCCGGACGACGTAGGCCAGCGAGGCGAAGGACACCAGGCGCAGGCTGATGGTGTTCTTCCAGTTCATGACCGGGTCATTGGTCTCCGAGGACAGGAAGGGGATCAGGGAGTCCAGCTCCGTGTCGATCATCAGCCAGCGGGTCAACCGGGCGGACACGATCAAGGTAGCCTCCAGACCCAGCAATTCACTCGAGTCCACTTGCACGTAGTAGGCGATATCTTCCAGATCCCCTTCTTTCGACCCGCGCTCCTTCAGGAGCGACTGAACCAGGTACTGGCGGGCGCCGAATCCGATGCGCAGGTGCAAATCCAGAATCTGGAAGGGACTCAGGTCGAAGGACGCGCCCACGCCCTCCTTCAGTTCCAGGGGATCTAAGGAATCTTGAAGCCGCAACTGGGTCATATTGTGTATCGGCCCCTGGTTGCCGTGGCTATCCTCCTTGACCACATCCTGCCCTTCTGCAAAGATCTTCTTGCCCGGAAAGATATTGGCATCCAGGCCCAAACGGACATAAGGACCCAGCCAGGACAGCAGGCGATAGGTGTAGATGGCGTCCAGATCCACCTCGTCGATGGTCTTTTGTAGATCTTGGTGCGGCTGGGCGGTCTGGCCCTCGTCGATCTGGAGCCGTACATACATCAGATTGTTGGGATCCAGGTAGCGCATGGACCAGTCCAGGAAGGCGTTTATGGTGATGGAGTTGCCGAAGTCGCGCCCCACCACCTGGTCGTTGCGGTTCCAAAGCAGGTCGCCACCGACGATCAGGCCCAGGCGCCAATTCTCATACTCGGTCTTGCCCTCGCCCCGGTCCACCACCCCGCCACCCATGAAACCGCCGTCCTCCTCGTTCTGCACCAGGGTGAAGTAAACCAGCTCGCCGGGAAGCAGCCGCACGGTGAGGAAGTCCGTGCGGGCCCGGGGGGTTTCTCCCGAACGGACGATCATATAGCGCCCCGCGGGCAACAGCCAGGTGCGCAGGGTCTCGCCGCGGGTCTCGTCCGCTCCCAGGCCCAGGCCGAAATCCTCGCCGTCGGGCAAGGCGAACAGCTCGTAGGTCCCCCGAAACTGCATCCCGTGCTGGTCCACCACCCGGATCACCATACCGGCCCAGTCGGGCTCGATCAGCGTGCAGTGTCCCTCGTAGACCTGGATGGCGTGGGCAATCATCTGCGATTCGACACCGGATCCCGTAAGGACCCGGTAGGCTCCCGGAGACAAGATGGTCTTCTGGCCCGTGGAGGTGCGCGCTATCGCCTGCTCGTCGGAAATCACCACGTAGGGGGCCTCGCCCGCCGGATCGGTCATGGCCGGAACGAACACCGCCCCCTTCCCAACGGGGATCAGAGTCGAATCCATCTCCATCTGCACCTTGGGCGGGGGCAGCTCCCATCCGGGGGTGGCCTGGGGCACAAGCTCTGCGCCTTCTTTCGCCCGAGCGGCAACCGTGCTCAGTAACAGTAAGGCCAGAATAAACCGTCTCATGGCCTGCCCTCCCCGGACCTCGCCCCGGGCGTTTCATCGCCCGGGACTATACCGGACCTCGCCCCGGGCGTTTCATCGCCCGGGACTATACCGGACCTCGCCCCATCCCTCGCCCCATTCCTTGCCCGGTTCAGCAGGAAGGTCCGCAGGCCGGTGACGATCTTCTCCATCTCGGCTTCCATCAGCTCGCTCAACGCCTTGACCACGTAGACCGGCTCCTTGTTGTACACCTGCTTCTTGACATCCACCTGGTGCGACCAGAGAACCTTCTCCCCCCTGAAGCGGGTAAGCCGCAAGGTTAACGCCAGGTGGGCAACCCACTCGTCACCGCTGTCCAGTTCCTCGACGGCGTCGATCGTACCGAACAACTCGTAGTCCGGCCGTCTTTCGCCGTACTCCTGGGAAACGTCCTCGAACAGATTCGTGTGCGCCAGATGGCGGATCAGCATGTTGGTGATCATCTTGTGCGGCTTGGCCGCCCAGAGCATGTAGTTGTAGTAGCGAAACTCGTAGGGCGAGTACCGGTACACGATCCGGTCCTGATCGTAGGCGGGCATGATCTCCAACTGACGCACATGCAGCATCACCGGAAAGGTCTGGGCATCCTTCCGCGGCAGCAGCACGTAGGACATGGTAAAGTAATGGTTCTCGGGAACCGAGCTGCAGGACGCAACCACCACG
>JAUXGL010000237.1 GCA_030622135.1 Deltaproteobacteria bacterium | reverse complement strand
CCCAAGTAAAATCATACCGTCTGTGCCCCTTGCGGGGCAACTGCGTCCGGTGACCCGCTTAGCCCCGGTGGGTGCAGTTGCGGCCGGGGCGACGTCCCGTAGGGGCGGAGCCCCTGGCGACGGAGGGGGTATCTTGCCTTCCATCGATCGCTTTGTTATTATGCTTGAGCGTTACGACAAACCAGAGAGAATATGGATTTGGCCAAGCCAATAACATCATCGATGCTTCCGGGTTTCAACCACAACATCAAGCACAACGGCAGGATCTACCATGTGCAGACCGAGGATAGCGGCGTTTCCAATCCCCACATCATCACCCATCTCTTCGTGGGCGGAAACATCCTGGCGACCAAGAAGACCAGCTACGCCGATATCGTCCACGCAGACAACCTGACCGTGGTTGTGCAGGAGTTGATGGAAGAGCAGCACAAGGCCATGCTCCGCAACCTGGTCAACAGCGTTTACAACGGGATGGAAGTACCTGGAAAGCCTGCGGAACCGACTGCGCCGACCGCGCAGGCACCGCAGCCGGCCGAGCCGAAACCCGCTTGGGGCAAATCCTCCCCACCAACGATACCTCCCCGCACCCAGCCAAGCATACCTGCACACGCGGCGCCCACCCAGCCGGAGATGCCCGCGGTCGGAGAAGCGCAGATCTACAAGCCGGCGCCCCCGGATAAAGTACTCAAGGCGCCAAAGCCGGCCAAGCCGACTCCTCGGGTTAGCATCCGGCCTGCAAAGCCCGTGCATCCCGCGCCGGCGCCACAGCCGGAGCCCCGAGTTACCGTCCGGCCCACAAAGCCCGTGCTGCCCGCGCCTGCGCCACAAGCGGTGAAGCCGGCTCCGCCGGTCTCCAAGCCATCCAAGGATCTTCCACCCGAGGTGGTCGCCGCCCGCCGCCTGGCTGAACGGCCCAGGCCCAAGAACACCACCGGACCGACCATCTTCGGAGAGGATCTGATCTCGGATAAGAGTCTCGACGAGGTGATCCTCGGCTACCTGGCCGGAGACGGCGAAGAAGGCTCGTAAAAACCCTCCATGATTCAGATGTACCACGTCCATATGTCCTACGGTCCGGACAATCCGGCCCTGGTGGACATCACTCTCCGTGTGGACAAGGCCGAGTTCGTGTTCATCACCGGTCCGTCCGGGGCGGGCAAAACCTCTCTGCTCCGGCTGTTGTTACTGGCCGAACGATGTGAATCCGGCCAGATCCTGGTGTTCGGCCAAAACGTCGCCCGGATCAAGGAATCCCAGGTCCCTTACATACGCAGGCGGATTGGCGTGGTGTTCCAGGACTTCAAGCTGCTGCCGACTAGGACGGTGCAAGAAAATGTGGGCGTGGGCCTCGAGGTGCTGGGCAAACCCCGTCGTGAAACCGCCAAGAAGAGCATGGAGGCGCTGAGGCTGGTGGGCCTGGAGCATAAGGCCAATTCCTACCCGCTACGGCTTTCCGGCGGGGAACAGCAGCGGGTAGCCATCGCCCGGGCCATCGCCAACGATCCGCCCATCCTGCTGGCGGACGAGCCCACCGGCAACCTGGATCCTGTGCTCAGCCGGGAGATCTACGATCTGCTGACGGAGGTCAACGCCCGCGGAGCGAGCGTCGTGGTTGCCACCCACGACATCGGATGGGTGGGAAGAACCCAGAAGCGGGTGATCCGGGTCGAGCGGGGCCGGGTGGTGTCCGGCGGGATCCGGGAAAACTGACGCCGCAACCCCACAGGGGCCGCTGAGAAACGCGGAAAGCGCGGCACTGGGCCGATTCGCGTGCGTGCGGAGGCTTCGTTGAGACTTGACTCAAATACATACGAATTTAGCATGTCGAGTGCCTAGTCATGGTGAGGATGTTCTACTTCCTCCGCCGCGCGCTCTCAGACATCGGACGCAGTCCGGTAGTGGCCGGCGTGACCGTGGGAACGGTGGCGGTGGTTTTTCTCATCATGGGAGTTTTCGCCCTGGTGGGACACAACCTGGAGCTCTTGACCCACCGGGTGGGTTCCGGCCTGAAGCTTTCCGTGTTTCTGCAAGACGATTGCAGCGCAAAGCAGCGTGAAACCGTCCAGAAACTGCTGAAGGCTTCCGCGGCGGTGGAGCGAGTGCACTTCGTGGACCGGGAAGAAGCAGCCTCGCGTTTCCGCCAGCGCTTCAGCCGGCAGGCGAACGTTCTAGACGAGCTGGACGAGAATCCGCTGCCGGAGTCGTTCGAGGTAACCTTCACTCCCGCCGGGCAACACCCAAAGACCATCGGGGCGCTTTCGCAAAAGGTGGTCAACTCGCCCGGGGTGGAGGAGGTCTTGTACGGTCAGGCCTGGCTGGACCGGTTTTTCCGGTTTGTCCAGACGATTCGCCTGCTGGGCCTGGTGGTCGGCGCCCTGATCTTCCTGGCAGCGCTTTTGATCGTGGCCAACACCATTCGGTTGTCGGTTTACGCCCGCCAAGACGACATCCACATTCTCAAGCTGGTCGGAGCAACCGAAGGATTCATCAAGGCTCCCTTCTACATCGAGGGAGTGCTGCTGGGTCTGCTGGGAGCGAGCCTGGGGATTGCGCTCACCTGGATCGCGTTTGCGCTGCTGGTTCCGGAGATCCTGATACCCGGCTGGTTGGAGGAAACCCGCCTCACGGTTGCGTTCCTGCCGTTCGAAATGATAGCCTGGATGGTAGGCACGGGCGCATTCTTGGGCGTGCTGGGAACCATGAGCAGCCTGTGGAGGCACCTCAAGATATGAAACCGGTATCTCTAAGCCAACTGCACAGATGGATTGGTGGGATGAAACCGCTGGTTCTTGTTTCTGCTTTTTTCCTGTTTATTCCCGCGACCGGGGCAAGGCCGAAAGATGCCGGCCCGGGGCACCCGGTGGAAAAAGATCTCGAGGACGTCGGCCGCAGTCTGCTCCGGGAGCGGAGGGTTTTAAGGATACTGCAGAAAAAGACCGGATCTCTGCTGCAGATCCTTTCAGAGATCGACTCCGAGCTGACCGCGGCCCAAGACGAGCTGCGCAAGGCCGAAGCGCGCATGGGTGAGATGGAGAAAGAGCTGGTAAGGCATGGGGAACGGCAAGAGCAGGCGAACCATTCGCTGGCGGAGCGCCGACAGAGGCTGCGGGTGAGGTTGCGGGCACTGTACAAGATGGGCGACGTTGAATGGATGAACCTGGTGTTCGGCGCCGAATCGGTGGACGCAGGCCTGGAACGTATCCGCTTCCTGCGCCGGCTGGCACAATCGGACCGCGAGCTGATCGCCGAGACCCGGCGCCAACGCGAGGTTCTGAACGTGGCCACGAGAAGGATCCGCGAGCAAAAGATTTACCAGAAGGAGATCACCGAACAGGTTCGCAAGCGGCGGGAGGAAACCGAGCAGGCCCGGGCCCGGCAGATGGATGCACTGAAGCTGATTCACCGGGAGGAAGCCCTGCACCAGCGGGCCATCCGGGAGCTGCGCTCGGCCCGCAAGCGGTTGGCCGGCGTGGTGAGGTCCATCGAGGGGAAACGCTCGGTTGCCCAGGGATTCAAGAGCTGGAGGGAGCGGCTGAAGCCACCGGTGGACGGCGCCCGGGTGGAGGTGCCCTACGGCCTGCGGGTGGATCCCCGCTTCAAGACCAAGACCAAGCACCAGGGAGTAGACATCCGCGCCAAAGCGGGCGCGCGGGTGAAAGCCGTCTACCCCGGCAAGGTGGCGTTCGCGAAACCCTTCCAGGGATACGGGCTTCTGGTGATCCTCGATCACGGCGGCGGCTATTACACTCTCTATGCGCACCTGGGACGCTTTCTGGTGGCCAAGGGAGACAAAGTGCCCCAGGGCAAAGCCATCGGCACGCTGGGAAGCACGGGCTCGTTGAAGGGACCCTACCTGTACTTCGAGGTACGCGAGGGGGGCCGGGCAGTGGATCCGCAGAAGTGGGTGCGGTTTTGATGGAGATGAAGATGAACCGGATGCGCTGCGAATGGTTGGCGGTTCTCATGATTCTTCTGGCCGGGTGCGGCGGGGAAACCAACGGCGATCGCGACCCGGCCTGTATGGACGACGGCCACGAGCTGGGCCCGCCCTGCCTGGATCGCATCGAGACGGCGGAAGACTTCGCACGGATTGCCACCGTGAACACGCAGACGGGCAAGCCGGGAGGAACCAAGTTCATGCTGCCGGCATCGGATGATCCGGATCTGCTGCCCATAATCTTCCAAAACAGCAAGCGCTATCGCCTGCACATATGTCTTTTGTGCTGCGCGTTTTCGGAGATGTTCGGCATGGCCGACAACTGCGAAGCCGTCTCCCCGGATGACTGCCGAAATCCCCAGCTGACGCCCACCGACTACCTGCAGATGATCATGAGAAGGGACACCCGAGCCTACCACTCGGGCGCCCTCCACTACGCCGAGGACGTACTGGAGGGCGTCCTCTACGGATTCGAAGTGTGGGTGGATATGGCCGATCCCAACGAGCAGCTTGAAATGAAGGAGATCCGGAAGATCTACAAAACCATGCAAGCGGAGTTCGTTCCCGAGAAGCTCGTCTACATGCCCACCGATGAGCAGGCCAAGGCCAAGGCCCGCACCTGGATCGATCCGGACTTCCCCGTGCACCTCGGATTCGACGAGGTGGACGTGGAGGTGTACACCGCAGGGGTTGCCTACGGGCGGGTGCGCCGGTACGGCCTGCAGGAAATGGAGGCGGCCATAAACCGCGGGGAACTGGGCTGGCAGGACATCGTGGTGGTTGACCGGGTGCCCTTTGACGTAGAGACGGTGATCGCCGGGATCGTCACCGGGGGCCGCCAGTGGGAGCTCTCCCACGTCAATGTGCGCATGGCCCGCCGGGGGACACCAAACTTGTACGTAAAGAATGCCCCAGACGCGCTGGAGGAATACGAGGGCCGGCTGGTGCGGCTGGAGGCGAGCAAGTCCGCCGTGAGCGGCGACGATCGCTACACGGTCGAAACGGCGACCTTGCCGGAAGCCGAGGCCTGGTGGGCGGAACACCGGCCCAACGTCGGCTCGGCGCCGGCGGTGGACCGCAGCTACCGCTCGCTCGATGACCTGCTTTCCATGGACACCGACGACGATCCGATACCGCTGATCGGCCGGGTGGGGGGCAAGGCGGCCAATCTGGCCAAGTTGTACGACTTTCTGCCCGAACAGTACCGGGTTCTCGGCTTCGGCATCCCCTTCGCCTGGTTCGAGGGCTTCATGGAGGACAACACCATCACGGATCGGCGGGTGGATCCGCCCGAGGAGGTCAGCTTCCGGGAGTATGTCGACCGCCTGGTGCAGGATCAGAAGTTCCGCACGGACACCGCCTACCGGCGGGAGCTGCTCTGGGACCTGAGGACGCGCATGCGCAACCAGGGGGAGCTGGACCCGGACCTGGTCTCCGCGCTGGTTGCGAAGATCCGCGAGGTCTTCGGCGGGACGAGCGTGCGGGTTCGCTTCCGCTCATCCTCCAACGTCGAAGACGCCCTGGAGTTCTCCGGAGCGGGGCTGTACAGCTCCACCACCGTGTGCGCGGACGACAGTCTGGACCCCGACCGGGACGGCCCCAGCATCTGCGACCTCGATCGTGAAGAAGAACGCACCATCGAACGGGGCCTGAGGCTGGTGTGGGCCAGCCTGTACAACGCCCGGGCCTGGGAGGAGCGGGAGTGGTACCAGATGCCGCAGGAGGAATCCTCCATGGCAATCCTGGTCACCCGGGCATTTCCGGACGAGCAGGCCAACGGGGTGGCCTTCACCGGCAATCCGCAGAAAAGCAGCGATGACCGCTATCTGATCAACGCCCAGCTGGGCGACGAGCCGGTGGTGGGCAACGATCCCCGCATGATGCCCGAGCGGGATCATATCCGGGTCGACGCGACCGGGGCGATCGTAAAGATCTATCGCTCGCGAACGTCGGTGCTGGCCGAGCCGGGGGTGTACGTGCTCGACGACGAGCAACTCGGGGAGTTAGGCGCGTTGATGTTCGCAATGGACCGGGACTATCCGCTAGATATGGAAGGCTACCAGAGAGAGCAGGCACTCCTGGACTTCGAGTTCAAGATCGACGGCCGGGGGCAACTG
>JAUXGL010000184.1 GCA_030622135.1 Deltaproteobacteria bacterium | reverse complement strand
CGTACCAACCAACCATCAAGCCCGGTGTCGAAGCCCCAAAGCTCTCAGCACTCAACATCACACAGAGGTAAACTCCCCAGAAATATTTTCTCCCGTTCATGACTCCTCGGCTCCCGCCATGAACTCCCGGTATCTTTCACTCATCTTCCCTTTTCCTTTTTGTCTCATTTCTTGCTTGCACTTGGCGTACAAATCTTCAACCTCCCGTTCTATCTTGGTGTCCGAAGACCCGACCATGTAGCCGTCTTTCATCAACCCGAGCACCGCCTCTAGCGCCCAGCCCCGCCGCACCAACCAGGGCACGCCCTGGATATAGTCTATCGGACCAAAATCGCGAATGTGCTCTCCCAGCCACACCAGGTACTTCCGCCAGCGATCTTTGTATGCGATACACGGCAACTCAACATCGACTCGATAGTGTATCGCGTGATCGGGCAAGCGATCATAGGTGCCGTCCTCGGTCACGATCAACGATCTCGGCAGTAGACTTTCGACATCGATGGTTTCAGTGAAAAAGGCGCCTGGTTTGTCGGACATAATTTCGCTCTCGCTCAACGCGAGCATGGTGTGCTTGAAATAATGATAGGTTCCCGGCTGAATCACTTTGTAGAGTTCGTACGCCATGGTCCCGAGAAGCAAGGCTATGCCGGCCACCACCGGCATCCAACCAATGGCGCTGGTAGCCAGCAACCCCGACTTCAAGGCTCCTTGCCAGGTTGCGATGGCCCAATGGATGGTGCCGACGCCGAAGGCCGGTATGGCCATGTAATTGAGTGCGGCCAGGAAGTCTTCTCCCCGGTCCAGGTGTTCTAAGAAATCGCAAGAGGCAAAGTACAGCGCACATGCATGCCCCACCGCCGTAAAACCGGCCGCACCACTCCACATGAATTTGGACCAGGCACTGGGGGTGAATCCGGTTATCGCCAAACCAGCATTGGACACAGACTCGATCAAGTGTACGTGATCTTCGATTTGCAGCTTTCCTTTTTCCCACTTCTCCAGATAGCTGTGCATTCCACCGGCGGCAACCAAAAGCTGGATACCACTTGCAAAGGCGCTCACAAAGCGATTGGCCTCTTCGTACTTCGCCATCACCTTGCCCAGTTTCTCGTCCCTGGCATGATGTGCCTGCTCGGAAGCCGATTCCGTTGAGTGAGCAAGAATACTCTCATACTGTAAGGTGTACGGTTTTGACACCTTACCCAACTCGGCAAAATACTTGCCCTGAACACAGTACGCCTTTAGAAACTTGTTCCCTTTCAGAAACTTCCGGAACAAAGTTCTCGCCGAGGTCTGGTGACGAAATGATCGGTTGAAGTACCACTGACTATATGTCTTGACCACTCTCGCCATGGTCGACGGCGCACCGGACTGGTTGTGCCAAAAACCCGTAGCCTGTGGATGAGAAACAACGGACCAAACTTTTTGCCAAAGAGACATTCCAGAGTATTGAGAGTCACTTTGCTGATGAGCTGATTTTTCAAGTTCCAAGGAATTACTGAATACTTCTAATCCAATTTTCTCGTTTAGGTTATCGGCGAAAAAAGATGATTGTTTAACAAGGGCACTATCCGGGTGCTTATCATAGCTTCTCGCGCAGGCGTGGATAAGGGGTTCGATTTCTTGGTCGAAGATTTTCTGGGCGTATGAGCGGGTGTTTTTCTTGGGAGGGCGGAAGATGTCGTTGGGAGGGGAGGGTTCTTCGCGATCGGGAACGGCGGCAAGAGCGGTTACGGCGGTTTCCAGGGTGTCAATGATGGTGATGAATGGGTGCTTGAAGGAAAAGAAATTCTGGGACTCTTCAAAGGATTTGGCGTCGGCTTGGAAATACTCTTCTTGCAGCAAATCGAAGTATTTTCGAAACAGAGTGATGAATTCACCGTCTTCGGTCAGGATGTCGCACAATTGCTCTGCTAGATGGTCAATTGAGTAAAGGTCCTGCAAGTCGGAAATCGGAACTTGGTTCTCTTCGCAAGTGGGGATAATCGGGCCATGCATCCTGTTGAGGGCCATGCGCATATCATAGTAGCACTTGGTCTCCACCTTGCTGGTCTTGATGCGGACAGGCAAAAGCCGGTCGATGTAGTTCTCCTCTATGTCGCGGATCAATTCGAGGGTCTCTTTTTGAAAGCGTGACATATCCTGCAGCCGGCGTTCCCGGCGCTGATGGTCTTGGTCGGGTTCCTTCGGAAACTTCTTCATCAAATCGAGTACGAACAGCAATTCGTAAAGTTGGAACACCTGTTGGCGGTACTTGCTCTTGCATTTTGCGTCCATCTTTAGAGCACGAAACAAATAGTAGGTGAGATTTCGAATTCTTGAGCAATATTCAGGAAGAGTAATGGGCATGGTGATTTCGAATTGCTTTGTCTTCTTCTTTCCTTTCTTCTCCCCGTCCCACACTTCTAAGGACCGCACCGCAAGATCCTCCTCGGAAAACTTCTGGGCCACGCATTTTGCGTTCCAGAGCTTTTCCGAAAGCATCTCGTCAATCTCGTTCTCGTCGAAAATCTCCTCCGTTCGATACCCAGGCGGCCGTTCAAATCCGCGGGGATTCTTCTGTGTCTCGTCACTGGCTCGGATTACGTCCAGGGGCGCAAACACGAAACGATACTCGATTCCGGGTCGGAAGGTCATGCCCCGGTCCCCGCGAAAATGAAACTGCTCGGCCTCCTGGGGTGTGTAGAAACCAAAGGGAAGAGACCCTTGAGGGTAAATCTCTTCCCGCACGTGGCCAAACGGCACGGTCGCATCTTCTTCTGCTTGCCGAAAATGCTCTTGCTGTTTCTCCGTTGCTGCAAACATCCGAGTTCGCAGCTTCAAATCCTCCGACAGCACCTCGTCAACTGTTTTCCCCTTCAGGGATTTCATGATGCGTTCCAGCAAATGCGGCCGACCCCAATCGTCGGTGAATAAGATCCCCACATTGATCCATTTTTTCGTTGCCGGATGCTGCTCCCAACAATAGATGAATCGCCGCCGGGCAGGCTGGGCGTCGACTCCGTTCATTACCAGGAACACCGCGGGATATCCAAGTGCTTCCAGCCTCAACTCAGCCACTGCGCTCACATCACCTCGAAAGAGATCGCTCTTTTCGTTGTGGAAAATCCGGTCTGGCAATTTGATTTCGGTTCCCGCGGGTATGTTTCGAGGATCGTCAATGGCGTTGATCTTTTGCAACCGAATCGCCACGTCCATGGTGCCATAAAACTCCTGAGCGATATATGAAATCGTGTCTCCCTGCTTGAATCGATACTTGAGTGTACCCATTGGCTTCTTTCCTTCGCAGCTCCGCTGCCTGGCCCAGACTCAGTCAGTCGTCATAGAACATGTCGCCATAGCTGACATCCTGGAAAACAATGTAACGAACACCATCGGCGTGCTCCACTTCCAGCGTGTACCAGACATCGGCGATCAGATCGGTGTATTCGAGGTCCACACTCTTGTTGCCGGCTATCTTGTCGTCAGCCACGGTTTTCTCTTGGCGATACATCTCTCCCCCGTCCGCGCTCTTCAAGATGAATCGACAGCCATCCGCCTCGCCACTATTGGGATCAATGGGCAGGCGGACAAAGAGCTTCTTCTTTTTTAGTACCACTTGTTCTTCTTCGATCTTATCTTCTCCAGAGTCGCCAATGAGATCATCCGGCAACAAAAACGCCCCGTCCGAGTAATCAAAGGGCTTATGTTCCACCAGATACAAGCGCTGATCGGCCAGCATCCACGCCACCGCCTCGATCACCTCATGATCGTCCATACGCCACAAGGACCGCCCCGTGTCGTGCTCACATAGCACCTTCCGCAGCGTTCTCATGGAAAAATAGTCCGACAAGCAATCAAGCAGCAAACCATTGGCCTCATGCCAATCCCAAAATCGCCTCACCCGATCCACATCCCCAGGCTCCAGCCATTTTTTCAGATCATATGATGAGTGAAAGCCGATTTGGATACGATAAAACACGACCAACCCCCAATTTCGAAAGTGTCAGGATTGCGCCACAGATCGACCCGGAGTCAAATCAGTGCCCATTCCAAAACTCCGACGAACACCAAAAAAGTACAATGCTTTCGTAGTACTCGTCCTCGAAAACGGGGCTTAGGGATAGTAATTTCAAAGCACTCTTTACTGTGCCCTCTGCGACTGAACATGCACAGAATCGGACCCAATGTCAATGGACGTTCGCGCCCACGCCCTGCTCACCGGCAACCCCGCCCGCGGGGTCGGCTGGGCCTGCACCTGCGGCCAAAAGCTACCCGACTCGCTTAATTGCCCCTGCGGCCGCACCTACAAATTGAAAGGTCAGACCCTGACGCCGGACCCCTCCCCGTAGATGGGCAGGAAACTGTATATGATCCTAGCATTCCCCGCTGGAGAGGTTGTTGTTGCTGTACTCGACATAGATGCAGCAACCGCCCCCGCACTCGGTGTCGGATCCGGTGAACTTGTTGCACACGCGCTCCGGGGTCCAGTCTTCCAGGTAGTCATCGATGTTGAACTGGTAGAATTCCGCCTCCCAGGCCGTCCAGTCGCCGCCACCGCAGGCGGTGTGCCGGGATTCGTAGGTGCAGCAGTAGATGCCGCCGCCGTCCTCGCCGCAGCCGGCGATCAGCACGCAGGTTCCCATGACGACGGCCAGCAACAGTGCGATCGGTATGAATCTCATGGTCATTACCTTCCTGTTCGCAAAAGAAGTGGGTCCATCCCCAATTATCTGGTCATTCCCCCGGTTTTGCCAGGAATCGTTCTCGAAATGTCTGCCACTTCTCGTCGTTCATCTCCCACTCACGTGGGAATCTGGGAGAATCTGGAGAATCTGGGGAGAATCTGGGGGACGGAGGTACATAAACTCCCTGAAAAACAGGCACTTAGCGAGCGCCGTCCTTTTATCCTCCTTTTATCACGCGGTAGAAGGAATCCAAGAGCCTGGCGTTTACTTGGCGAATCGCTTTACCACACTGGAGGTCTCCCCCGCCTTGATGGTGACGGAGAGGATCTTCCTGATCCCCTGCTTCTCGTTCACCAGAGTGATCTTGTGCTTGCCTACCGGTAGCTTGTGGTCGAGCAACGGTGTAATGCCAAGCTTGTCCTTACCCAGGTACACCACCGTCCACGGATCCGTATTAACCCGCAGAGAACCTTCTTTGGGTTTGGGTTTGGGTTTGGGTTTGGGTTTCGGCTTTGGCTTCGGCTTCGGCTTCGGTTTGGGCGGCGGTGCCGGCTCGGGTGGCTTCGGGGTTTCAACGACCTCAGTCTGCTCTTCCACGGCAGGCTCGGTCGGCAGTACAGGTGTGGACACCTCGGCCGCCGGTTCAACGCTTGGCCACAACTTCCAGGCGGCAACCGCCACGCTTCCCAGGACGACGCCCAGCACAAGTTCGTCTGCTTCTTCCTCTCCAATATCCACCGCGGCCTTCAGGGCGGCCAGGTCCTCGGAATCTACTTCCCGGGTGGGCCGGGCATGAACGTTCGTCTCCACGGTGTCGGCGCCCTGGCCAAACTCGGGGAGCGCCGCGTCGGAGTCCGGCTTCAGCTTGGCCAGGGAGTCCAGACTTATATCGGACTTCTCCAGCTTCTTGAGCAGCGTGCGCTTGGTGGACACATGCTCGGCCATCAGCCCACCGAAGATCCGACGAATACCCAGGAGCAGATCTTCTGCTTTAACGGAGGCCCCCAGGAAGGCGTGGACGACTTCTTCTACAACTACTGTATCGATCTGCCCGCCTGGGCCGCGGGCAGCCCGAACGTCACCGTCACCTTTCTCCTGCACTCCAACCAGTCCACCGACTACCTGTTCATAAAGAACATCGCCCTGAAGGGCTGGGTCAGCGGCTGCTCCCCCAGCACGCCGGCTGCCCTGCAGGAGACCTTCGCCGCCTGCGACACCAGCGCCTGGACGCTGTCGGGCGGAACCCACACCTGCAACCCTATTGGCTGTGTGAACAACCCCACCTGGGTGCCGGGGATATTCGGAGACGGTGCGCCCTTCCTGATGGATACCACGGTAGACGCCTCGGCGCTGGACACCGAAGTCACCGCCTGCATCCGTTTCGGGGAAGTGCAGCCCGCGGCCGGAGACCGCATCGCCCTGCGCTACGACGTCGGCACGGGCTACCAGACCGCCTGGGCCCAGGACGCCACGATGATCTCCTTCTCATCGTTTGCCGGCGACGGTTCGGGCAACTACGACTTCACCACAACCAACGTCCCGGGCGTCTCCCTGGACACCACCGTCACCTGCCAGTGGGACCAGGACCCCACCCTCACCGCCGAAGACTCGATAAACTTCTAGCCCTGGGGCGCTTCGGTCGGCCGGGGGCCGGAGTGTAGATGCCGTTGATATGGACGAGGGATACGCTCAACCCACCCAAGTGTCAAGTGACCAGACCCGACCCCAATCCACCTGGCCCGACCCCATTTTTATTTATTCGTAAAAGGCGCGGATGGCGATCTGGGCGGCGCGCGAGCAGTACAGGGGCTGCGCGTGTCCCACCTTGTTGATGAAGTGGTTCTCGGCCTCGGGATAGGGAAGGATGGCGTGGGTCGGGGGCCAGATCATCGGATCCAGGGCGTAGTGCACCGAAGTGAACTGGATGTCGTCCAAGAGCGGCCGCGAGTTCAACTCCCGGAGGAAATCGCTTCCGGGGAGAAGCTGCACGCCGCTCTCCCCCCGAACCTTGGGCACATACGGGATAACCCCGGCGACCATGCGAATCCCCTGGTGGGGAAAGGCCACCAGCCCCGCCCAGGTACCCTGGTGGGGGGCGGACAAAAACAGGCACTTGCGCACCGGCAGGCCTTCGGCCATGCCGTGCTGCACCATGGTGCGGATGATCATACCGCCCTGGGAGTGACCCACCAGGAAAATTTCATCCACGTTCAGCCGGCGGTTGATCTCGCGCAGCCGGGTTCCCAGCTGCTGCGCACTCAGGGTGAGATCCTGGCTGTAGGGAACTCCGCCTATGATGTAGGTGAAGGCATCGAACAGATCCAGACCCAGGTGGCGCTCCAGCCGGTAAAAACTTAGGGGACTCTGCATGTACCCGGGAACAAAGACGACCAGCCGCCGCTGGTTCTTGTACTGCGAAAGACGCTGCTCGTGGTAGGTGTTTTCGTAGAGCAGCCGCTCCGACACGTGAATCGTGCCGTCGAGGAAGTTCTTGGCAATAAAGTAGCTCTCCTCCAGAACGCTGAAGCCCAGCATGATGGTGTCTTTGTATTGCTCGGGAGGCACCAGCCAGGCGTTGAACCGGCGCACGCTTGAAACTACCTTTCCGAGAACATCATCAAGCCCGAACACATGTACCTCTCAGACCCGCCCCTCGGGTGCACGAAATTCAATCCACGGGGTCTTCGGGGTCTTTTTCCCTACCGATCCGGGCCCGCATGACGATCCGCACCAGGATCCCGGCCACCGAGCCGATACAGAGGCCGTAGAGCGCCGGAACCATGGCCGCCGGGTAGGTCGCGCCGCCGATGAGGTAGCCGATGGCGGCTCCCAGCACGCCGAGAATCGTCATCCAGGGCACCAGATTGATATTGAAAGCCAAAAGAACCTCCGGGTCCAGACGACAACACGATTACGGCATTTTGTAAATACTCTGTTCTGTTCTATTATCTTCTCCGTGGGCCCTGAATTGGAAATACCCTGGAGAACCATCCTCACGGTGGCGACCACCATCGGAGGCTACCTGCTGGCCTTCGCCATAATCGTGCGCGTCCTCCTGCAACAGCGAGAGGCCAGTGCTACCCTGGCCTGGATCCTCATCATCGTGTTCCTACCCTTCCTGGGAGTGGCGCTCTTCTTCTTGATCGGCCGGCCCCGGGTCCGTCGCCGGACCCGCAAGCGCCTGCGCTCCCGCGACGCGCTCGAGCGTGGCCCGGGCCACCTCCCTTATCGAGACAGCGGCTGCGATCTGGTCGTCCCCGAGTCAGAGATGCCCAACCTGCCCCGCATAATCTCCCGCGTGGCCACCTGCGTAAACGACACCCCACCGCTGCAGGGAAACCGGACGGAGGTGTTCATCGACACCGACTTGGCCTACGATCGCATGGAGGCAGCCATCCGCTCCGCCCGGCACCACGTGCATATGATGAGCTACATCTACCGCGACGACCTGGCCGGCCGGCGCTTCCGCGACCTGCTGATCGAAAAAGCCCGAGAAGGCGTCGAGGTGCGCCTGCTGGTGGACGCGGTGGGCTCCCACCACCTGGACTCCGGCTTCTTCCTGCCCCTCCAAAACGCCGGGGGCAAGTACGCCGAGTTCATGCCGGTGCTGCCGCTGCGCCCCCACTGGAGGCCGAACCTGCGCAACCACCGCAAGATCCTGGTGACGGACGGCCGGGTCGGCTTCGCCGGCGGACTGAACATCGGTGACGAGTACCAGGGCCGCAAGAAGAAGTACGCACCCTGGAGAGACACCCACATGCGGGCGGAGGGCCCCGCCGCCTGGCGCCTGCAGGAAATCTTCGCCGAGGACTGGTTCTTCGCCACCGACGAGGATCTGATCGACTCCCGATACTTTCCCGACCTGCGGCCCGCGGGAGAGGATCTGATCCAAGTGGTGGAAAGCGGGCCGGACCAACCCTACGAAACCATCCACACCGTGTTCTTCACCGCCATAACCGAAGCCCAAAAACGGGTCTACATCACCACCCCGTACTTCGTGCCCGACGCGGCCGTGCTCATGGCCCTAAAGACGGCCAGCTGGCGGGGCGTGGACGTGCGCGTCCTGCTCCCGGGGAAATCCGACTTGAAGCTGATCCAGATGGCGGGACGCTCCTATCACCAGGAGCTGCTCGAAGCGGGGGTGAAGCTGTACGAGCACCGCCCCGGAATGCTGCACGCCAAGACCATGGTGGTGGACAGAAACTGGGCCACCGTGGGCTCCGCCAACATGGACATCCGCAGCTTCCGTCTAAACTTCGAGGTCAACCTGCTGGTGTCCAGCTCCAACTTCGCCGCCCGCATGGAAACGATCTTCAAGCAGGACATCATCGGCGCGCGTGAACTCACCCTGGAAGAGACGCAAAACAAATCGCGGCCGACCCGCTTCATCGAAAGCATCTGCCGGATGCTCTCGCCGGTCTTGTAATCAAGCCGCCACATCCATCGGAAAAGCGAGGTCAGAACCTGAGCAGCGCCCCCAGGCGAAACACGTCGCTGTACCGGCCCCAGCCGAACTCGCAACGAACCGAAAGCCGGTCGGTCAGATCCCATATGGCTCCGGCGGAACCGCTCCAGTAGAACGCGGGATCGCCGCTGGTCCCTTCCGCCTCGACGATGCCCACGCCCAGCATCAACGTCGCAAACAGCCCCAGGTAGTCGGTGAGGTACAGGGCGTAACGAACACCTGCATGCGGGGCTAAAACCATCAGGCGGATGTCCGACCCCTGCGAATCCCAGGTCCAGTGGTAGAAATCCAGGCCCACCAGCGCGTGCAGCGCGTCCCGGTAGCGCGGGTGTTCGAATAATCCGGTGGGCAGTAGCGGGTAGGCGAATTGGATCCCGGCCCCCACGCCGAACCCGTGGTAGGCCACGTTGAACAGGCCGTAGGCCGACAGATCCATTCCAAACCCGTCGTCGGCGTAGTCGTCCACGTCGGGGTACCCATCCGCCACAGCGAGAGCCGGCAGAAAGAGCAGGCAGAACCCAACCGCTCCCCCGATCAGCATATGACTTATCGTACCGCGTATCATCTAGGGAACAAGATACGCGCTCTTTTAAAAACCGTCAAGCTGTCGGCCCACTACCCCAGGGGCTCCGCCCCTACGGGACGTCGCCCCGGCCGCAACTGCACCCACCGGGGCTAAGCGGGTCACCGGACGCAGTTGCCCCGCAAGGGGCACAGACGGTATGATTTTACTTGGG
>JAUXGL010000025.1 GCA_030622135.1 Deltaproteobacteria bacterium | reverse complement strand
CCTCCGTCTCCTCGCTCCCCCCCACTCAGGTCATCCGCCATGCAGGGCTTGTAAACGCCAGCGGGATGGCGTATTGGTCGAAGAACTCTGAGATCACCCGGAAGGCGCGCACCATGTCAGATCTAACCGACCGTAGCGAGGAGGCGCTCTATGAGCGCATTTCCCAGATCATCAAGGCTGCCCGGGCCCAGGTCTCGCGGTCCATCAACACGACCATGGTACACGCCTACTGGCTCATTGGCCGCGAGATCGTCGAGGTGGAACAGGAGGGCAAGGAGCGGGCCGGCTACGGCGAGCGGCTTGTCGATAATCTCGCCACCCGTCTGACGGAGCGCTTCGGCCGGGGCTTTACGGCGTCGAACGTAAAGCGGATGCGCCAGTTCTATCAGGCCTTCCCGGAGGGGTCCCGGATCCCCAAGGAGCTGGGAGGGCCGGGAAAAGGTGCCGTGGAGCGGCACCTTTCCGACGTCTCCGAGAAAGGCGCCGCACTGCGGCACCAATCTTCCGTCATCGTCACTGAGCCGCTCTTCCCACCGCAGCTCTCGTGGACCCACTACCGGCTCTTGATGACGGTACAGAACCCGCAGGCTCGCGCCTTCTACGAGATCGAAGCCACTCGCGAGTGCTGGTCTACCCGTGAGCTTGAGCGCCATATCGCCTCGCTGCTCTATGAGCGCCTCGCCAAAAGCCGAGACAAGGACAGGGTCCTCGGAGGGCCAGCGCGTCACCCATCCTCGCGATGTCCTCAAGGACCCCATGGTGCTCGAGTTCCTGGAGCTGGAGGAGCGGGCAAGCTGGCACGAGCGCGATCTGGAGCAAGCTATCATCGATCACCTCCATGCCTTTCTTCTCGAACTCGGCAAGGGCTTCTGCTTCGTCGCGCGGCAGAGGCGCCTCACCCTCGACGGGGACCACTTCTACGCCGACCTGGTATTCTACAACCGCCTCCTGCAATGTTTCGTACTCATCGACCTGAAGCTCGGCAAGCTCACTCACCAGGACCTCGGTCAGATGCAGATGTACGTGAACTACTTCGACCGCCACCAGCGGGAGAAGTGGGAGTCGCCGACCGTCGGCATCGTCCTTTGCTCCGCTAAGAACGATGCGATGGTCCGCATCACGCTGCCCGAGAACAACAAGCAGATCCACGCGAGCCGTTACCAGCTCTACCTGCCAACCGAGGAGCAGCTCCGCGAAGAACTCGTCGCCGAGCGCGAGCGTGTTGAGCAGGCGCACCGGATGGCGATTTCAGAAACATCGGACGAGGATTCCGACGATCACGAAAGCTGAAGGAGGCGATGATGCCACGGTTCATCGCGATCCCGGTTGCTCAAGGCGATGCGTTCTATCTCGACCGTGGGAACTGGTCTGTGCTAGTCGACGGCGGACGAGCCCGTTCAGCCTTCGGTGCCGTGTTCCAGGCAACAACGCGCGCGGACGGAGTCAGCGTCGCCGTGTGCACCCACAACGATGCTGACCACGCCAACGGAATTATGGGCTTCCTCGAATCCGGCCTGAGATGTAACGAGGTGTGGCTGCCAGGGCAATGGCTTAACACGCTGCCCTATGTACTCAAGCCGTTCATCGAGGTGTTTGTCACGCTTGCAGATGACGTTGCACAAGCAGAGGTTTTTGAAGTGGATCAACCTGGGGAGCATGTCTCTCCTCTTGAGCGATTCGCTGAACAGGTCCATGACCGGCTGAAGCATGGACACCTTGACGAAGACGTATCACCTCTTGTCGAGGATGGGTGGCCGGAAAAAGACATCCAGTTGATAGAGCAAGCCAAACCCTGGGAGGAAGGCCCTTGGGCTTGGCATCCCGACGAGTGGCCAGGTCCGTTTTTTCCGCGCCCGCGTTACTGGGCGCTCGACCGCCAGCGCGTCCAGCTCCTCTGGTCTGCAATCGATGCAGCTCGCCGGATTCGATCGATCGCCACAGAGGCTTTCCATCGAGGTATCACGGTACGCTGGTTCGAGCACAACACCACTCATCCCAGCGGCCCTGTCCGGAATGCGGAGCCGCGCGGGTATGCATCGGCCATGATGTAACCGAGGTAATCGAACTCATTCCGGCCGAAGTGGTAGTGCGAGTCGACCGCCGAGAAAAACTGGCCTGCGAAGATTGTGAGGGCGAGTTGGTGCGCGCCGACAAAGGCGACAAGGTGGTCGACGGCGGGAAGTTCGGCACCACGTTCGTATCGAAGTTACTGGTCGACAAGTACCGCGACGGCCTGCCGTTGAATTGCCAGAGACAGCGTTTCGCACGCATGGGTTTGCCAGTATCCAACTCCACCCTGGGCGATCAAGTGGGCTGGGCGACAGAGTTGCTCAGGCCACTGTGGCGAGCGGCTTCTGTGGTCGTGCTGGGCTCGGGCATTATGCAGCTTGACGGCACCGGTCTGGCGGTACGCCGAAAGAGCCAGGGCAAGATGCAACTGAAGCTGGGCACTCTGTGGGGCTATATCGGAGACCACGAGACGACGCTGTATCTCTATACCTCTACGGGCAAGAAGCTTAGGCAGCGACCTGGGGAGTTGGGTCCCGAAGATATGCTTTCGAGGCATTCCGGCTACACGGTGTTGGATGCGGGCGATAATCGTGATGAGGGGATTTTAAAAATGGTGTAACTGAAGGACGGGGACTGTCCGGCCCGGTTGTTTTTCACTGAGTCTCTCCGACGGAATCGTGTCGTTTTGCCGTTGAAATCCGTTTTCCGATGGAGCATGATCGGCTTCCCTCGACCAAAAGGAGTTGGATATGCCATTTACAAGCCGCGTCGCAGGACTGTTGAAGAACCACAAAAACGTCCTCTTGAATCCCTCCCGCCAAACCATGATCCAGGAGGCGATCGATCGCCAGGAGGCATTGGTGTCCGCATGCGGTGCGCTGGCCACCTGGACGCCCCCCGAGTCCACCGGCCGCAGTCCCAAGGACACCGTGGCGGTCCGGCGACCCGAGAGCGAGGCCGGCATCGACTGGGACTCTCCCAATAACCTCCCTGTCGAGGCGTCCACCTTCGACATGCTGATGGAAGACGCCCTGACCACGCTGGAGAAAAAGGAGCGGCTCTACGTCACCGACCGGGTGGTCGGCGCCGACTCGCGCTGGGCCCTGCCCGTCCAGGTGGTCACGGATCTTTCCCTGGCCGCCCTGTTTACCGACAACATGTTTCGCCCGGTCCCCAAGGATCTGGACAAGTCGGTCTTCGCCCAGCGACCCTACACCCTGCTGGTCTTGCCCTACGACAAGCTGGATCGCAAACGCTACCAGGGCCGCCTGCGGGTTACCGAGAGCGGCGAGACCTCCGACATGGCCGTGGCCATGGACTTCGACCGGCGGCTGGGAGTGGTCTACGGCTCCGCCTACGGCGGCTCGGTAAAGAAGCTGATCTTCACGGTGATGAACTACTACCTGCCGGCCGAAGGCATCCTGCCCATCCACTGCTCGGCCAACCAGGGTCCCGACGGCGATACCGCCCTGCTCTTGGGCTTGTCCGGCACGGGCAAGACCACCCTATCGGCCGACGCCCGCCGAGCCCTGCTGGGCGACGACGAGCACGGCTGGTCCGAGCACGGCGTGGCCAACTTCGAGTACGGCTGCTACGCCAAGCTCATCGACCTGGATCCAAAGAAAGAGCCGGAGATCTTCAAGGCGGTCTTCCATAAGGCCGCCTACCTGGAGCACGGCGCCATCGTGGAAAACGCCATGATGTACCCCGACGGCCACTTCGACCTGTTCGACGACCGACTCACCCCCAACTCACGCGCCTCCTACCGGCTGACCGAGCTTTCCAACATCAAGGACCCGCCCATAGGCTCCCACCCCCAGACCATCCTGTTCTTGACCGCCGACGCCAACGGAGTGATCCCGCCGGTGTCCCGGCTGACCCGGCAACAGGCCATGCTCTGGTTCCTGATGGGCTACACCAGCAAGCTGGCCGGCACCGAGACCGGCATCATCGAACCCAAGACGGTCTTCTCGCGCTTCTTCGGCGAGCCCTTCATGCCCCGAAACCCCGACGTCTACGCCCGCATGCTGGGCGAAAACATGGAGAAGCACGGCACCGACGTCTACCTGATCAACACCGGCTGGAGCGGCGGCCCCTTCGGCCAGGGCCAGCGCATGGACATCACCCTGACCCGCGAGATGGTCCAGGCCGCCCTGACCGGCGCACTCAAGGACGTAGAGTACAAGAAAGATCCTGTCTTTCACGTCCAGGTCCCGGTCCAGTGCCCAAACATCCCCGATCAGTCCGTCCTCTTCCCGGTTAACACCTGGTCGGACCGGCAGGCCTTCGAAGAACGCGCCAAGAAGCTGGCCCAACAGTTCTCCACCCACTTCGACAAGGCCTATGGAAACAAGAACATCGATCCCGCCGTCAGGGATCAGTGTCCGGGGAAGTAACCACCTTCTCGATATACTCCTCGGCGAAGTCGATGACGCACATGTGCCGGTAGATCTTGTGCGGGCCGCAGGCTATACCCACGTGCCGATACCGGCCGGAGAGCATCTTCTTGCGGTGGCCGCGGTCGGGAACCCCGTCGTCCACCAGCAGGATCATCACCATGTTTTGGGCCCGCGCATCGCCGAAGCCGATGTTCTCGGCCACCCAGCCTACCGGCTTGCCGTAGCGCTGCAGCCGCTCCCCCGGGGAACTCCCGTCGGTGCCGAAGTGGCCGATCTTGCCCTCCGGCCCCGTGTCGTGAACGTGATCCAGAGCCGCCCGGGACATCCCCGCAGACAGCCTCAAAACGGGCACCGGGAGAGCCTGCTTCAAAAACTCGATGGCCCCGTCCACGGGCTTGACGCCCTCCCGGGTTAACAAAACCTCATGCTTGGACAGGTACTTGCGGTTTCCCGAAAAGCCTTTCTTGTGCTCTCCTAGTAGAGGCACGTACACGCGCGGGTTTGCACGCAGGCGGTTGAGCTCAAAAAGAAGCTCTCTTTGCAGGCCGGCCTCTCTGGAGGTCTGGGGCCGGACCACCCGCTCGGGGGCGCATCCGGCCAGAACCAGGCAAGCGGCCAAGAGTGTTGGGTTGATTGCTCTCAAACGTCAGTCGGAGAGATCTTCGTCTTCCATGATCTTGGAGAAATCTTCGCCTTCCACGATCTTCTTGGGCTTCTCCAACTCACGAATTCTTTTCTCCTTCTCCGCCAGCACATCGATGAGTTCGCGCTCCGAGGCCGTCTTTTCGTTCTCCACATCCTCGATGGACTTTTTCAATTTATCCAGCTCCTCGTACTTCTCCTCGAGCATGTCGTCCATGGTGGTGGTAACCTTCTCGAACTCCTCCTTCTCCTTGGCCAGCGCCTGAATGGACTCGGTCAGGACCTCGAACTCTTCCTGCTTCTCCCGCTCCAGCAGATCCCTCTCGGCGCGAAGCTTCTGCTTCTCCTCCTTCTCGTGGATAAGCTCGGAGATAGAAGCCTTGAGCGTCTGCATCTCCCTCTGCTTCTCCGCCATCAGAGGCTCCATCGAGTTGGACAGCTCATTGATCCGGGCGTCCTTTTCGTCTAGCTGTTTTTTCACAGCATCTTTCGTGGCCGCTACCTCCGCATCCTTGCCCCGCAGGATGAACGCCAGGATGCTTTGTATGTCTTCGTCCGACTTCCGGATCCTCGACAGCAGCTTCTGCGATTGGAATAAGATGAGAATCAGGCAGATGAGAATCAAGAAACCCATGCCGATCCCCACAACCAGGGCGATGAGATAATGCGTTTCCATGGCTCCCATGATACCTTCGTAGTGTATCGATTTCAACCGGCTCGTGCTGAAATCTGGATCGATCTGTACGACATGTCCGTCCACCTCTTTCTCTTTCTCTTTTTCCTCAAATAGCTTGACCTCCATTACATACTCAAACACCATGTTGACCCGGGACAGGGTGGGATTGGAGTTGTATTGGAGCTACTACAGGCCTTTGTCGACGACTTCCTGACTCCGTTTGCGGGGAATCCCCACTTCGGGCTGTTTTTGATCGTGTGGTTCTCGGCCGTATTTCCGCTAGCGCCACCGGAGGAGGCCTTCACCCTGCTGACCGGGGCGGCCGTCGCCGGTGGGATCCTGCACTGGTTTGGTGGGGGATTCGCGGTGATTGCGGGGATCATCGCGACCAACATCACCCAGTACTGGATGGGCCGCGGGGTCCTGAAGATGCTAATGGGTACGCGCGTCGGTAACCGGATCGTCAACTCGCGGAAGTTCAAGAAGGCGCGGGAGACCATGAAAAAGAAGGGGATCTGGGCCATCGTGGGCTGCCGGTTCTTCTTCGGAACCCGGGCGCCGACCTACGTGGCCACCGGGTTTCTGCGTTACCGCTTCTGGAAGTTCGTGGCCATCGACGCCACCAC
Organism: Deltaproteobacteria bacterium; assembly: GCA_030622135.1. Classification (GTDB taxonomy): domain Bacteria; phylum Myxococcota; class B64-G9; order B64-G9; family B64-G9; genus JAUXGL01. The sequence goes on along the minus strand of JAUXGL010000025.1, from coordinate 27,469 downwards.
CACGATGCTGCACGGCCTTTTGGGACTAATCCTCGGGTATATCTTCTGCGAGCAGATCGACAGCATCCTCGGCTTCATGAAGGACCTGGGTATCTGGAGCCTGATCCTGCTAATCGCCATGATCGCGGCCGTCTTCGGGATAAAATATGTAAGGAGTAATAAAACGGATGCCGAGTCTGATTGAGCACATGGCCGATTGGGCCAACGGGGCAGGCCTTTACTCCTCGGGCCGCTCCATCCTGTCGGTGTAGCTCCTGGCCATGGGTTCGGGATCCAGCTTCAACAGCTTGGCGAGCTGTTTCAAATAGCCGCGCACGTACACCTTGGCGGGAAGGTCTTCGTACTCCTCCTTCTCCAGATCACGCAGGTAGTAGATGGCGATCTTAGTGGTGTTGGCCATCTGATCGAGAGTCAGGCCCCGCGCCTCGCGCACCTGCCGCAGCAAATCACCGGTGTACTCCGTCTCCTCGGTAATTACCGGCATGGGGGGAAACTGAGGTTTCGGGGGCCGATCCGCCGTAACCGCCACAGGCGCATCTTCACCCTCTTCCCGAATTACACGATCCTCGATGGAATCGATCTCCGCGGGCGGCTCGTTGATCTCCTGTGAATCAAGCAGGTCCGCGTCGATCACCTCGAACGGTTCAATCCCCTCGAACGGCTCGATCCCCCGCGACGGCTCCGGCTTGGTTTCCTCCTCGGGCGCAATCTCGCGCACGGGCTCAAGCATGCTCGTCTGCGCTTCTTCCACGGGCGCTGGGAGTTCCTCGCCTTCCTTCAGGTCGAAGATCTCGCGGTCGTATCTCCTGCGGCGATCCGGATCGCTCAACACCCGGTAGGCCTCTTCGATGCGCCGCCGCAGCAACGTAAGCTCGTCAGGCTGGAAGAGGGCGTAGGTGGCAACCGATTCTCCGCTAAAATAGCACCGCACGCGTTGATAGGAACGATCCAGATCCTGGGCGGAGGCGTGGGGCTTGACCTCCAGCAGCTCGTAGTAGTTTTGTTCCCGGAAATCCCTCATTTGAAGTTCCACCTGCCCCCCTCCTGCCGCTCCTCGATCCGCCGGGTGATCCCGCGACCAATGTTCCAGATGTTCTCGGCAAAGGATGAATCCGGTTGCTCCTGCACAAGCAACGTACGGCTGCGGACGGACTGCCAGACCGCGTCGTCGTATTCGATGTGGCCCAGGTAACCCAGGTCGATGCCGAAGTACTTGCGACACGCCGTGCGCACGGCCTGGCCCAGCTCGGCGTCGTCCTGATCGCGAACCTGGTTGATCACCAGCAAGGGCCTAAACGCCTGCATACAGGCCCGGTAAGTATCGCCCTTCTCCGGATCCAGCTTGCTCACTTCCCGGATCAGATCATAGGGAGTCCGGATGCCTTTCTCGCTGCGGCTTCCCATGGACTCCTCGATGATCTTCCTAAAGGGCGCGTCTTTCTCACGGTGACGCAGCAAGCGGTAGAAGGCACTCTTGACGAAAAGGTAGCTGTTCTCCAGGGAGGTGGGCTCTGGCGCCATCACCACGACCCCCAGGTTGGAGGCCAGAAAGAAATCCAAGACGTTGAAAGAGGTGCCCGACCCGAGGTCCAATAAAACCACCTCGGTGTCGATCTTGAAGATCTGCTTGAGCACGCGTAGCTTCTGAGTATACTTGATGTTGACCGATCCCATAAAATCCTGCGCGCCGCTGATCAAACGGAGCCCCTCGATCCCCGTCTCGACGATGACGTCCTCGATCGTGGGAGCCCGCCGTTGGACGAAATCGCTCAGCGACACCTCGGGGAAATCGATACCCAGGCAGGTGTGCAGGTTGGATCCACCCAGGTCAGCGTCCACCAGGACCACTCGCCGCTTGTTCTTGGCGAAATAAATCCCCAGGTTGGCGGTCAGTAGGGTCTTGCCGATGCCACCCTTGCCTCCACCGACGGCAATTACGGCGGGTTGTGCCGTGCCATTTGGTGCGGCGGGTTGTGCCGTGCCATTCGGTGCCGCGGTTTGTGCCGTGCCGCTTGGTGCGGCAGTTTGCGCCGTGCCGTTTGGTGCCGCGGTTTGTGCCGTCGCCGGCTGGGGTTTTTCTTCCACGCTCATCCGATGGCCTTCCGAACGGCTTGGGCCAGCAAACCGAGCTGCTCGTCGCCAAGAACCGTCCTCACGTCCAGGATTACCTGATCCTGGTGCAGACGGGCGAGAACCGGAGGATCCTGCGCCCGCAGCCGCTCAAGCAAATCTTTTGCTTTTTTCCCCTTCATTTTCAAGGCCACGCCGAATCCTTCCAGCTTTGCAAGCGGCATGGCCCCCCCACCCACCTGGCCGACCGCGGGCACTACCCGGGCTTCGGCCTTGCCGATACTTTTTTTCAACTTTTCCGCCCGTTTTTTTAGATCCTTGGGTTCGGCCAGCAACATTCCCACCACCGGAACCGCACGGGCCCCCCAATCGCCTCCGCGGTACAGAGAAAGCGTGGCCCCCAGTGCCGCCAGGGTGAGCTTGCCCACCCGCAGAGCCCGGGCCATGGGCTCCTTCGCCAGGCTCCCGATCAGCTCCTTTTTACCCAGAAGGATGCCCGACTGGGGACCACCAAGCAGCTTGTCCCCGGAGAAGCAAACCAGGTCCGCTCCCTCCGAAAGGATCCCCTTCACCGTTGGCCCCGGGCCTATCTCCGGCGGTAACCGATCCAGCAAGGTGCCGCATCCCATGTCCATCACCAGCGGAATGCGGTGCTTTCTGGCAATCCCGGACAGCTCCCCGACGGAAGTCTCCTCGGTGAACCCCACCAGTTCGAAGTTGGAGCGGTGGACTTTCAAGAGTAGGGCCGTGTCCGGACCGATGGCCTTTGCGTAGTCGCCGATCCGCGTCTTGTTGGTGGTGCCCACCTCGACCAGCTTGGCCCCGGACGCGGCCATCACATCGGGAATACGGAAGGATCCGCCGATCTCCACCAACTCACCCCGGGAGACCACCGCCTCGCGGCCGGAAGCCAGCACCTTGAGGATCAGGTAAACCGCCGCGGCGTTGTTGTTGACCACCAGGGCGTCCTCGGCGCCGGTGCGCTCGCGGAGGATCTCCCGGATGACGTCCATCCGACTTCCCCGGCGACCGGTCTTCAGATCCATCTCCAGGTTGGAGTAGGCCGCACCAGCTTCGGCCGTGGCCGCCGCAACTTCCTGCGCCAAGGGCGCCCGGCCCAAGTTGGTGTGAACCACCACGCCGGTGGCATTGATAACTTTCTGCAGCAACGGCCGCATCCACCGCCCCAGCACGGCACCGACGTCTTTACCGGCAACCTTGACGGGCGTGCGCTTACCGGAGCGCAGAGTCTTCCGCTTCTCATAAAGCACCTGCCGGATACCCTCCAGCACAACTTCGCGGGGGAACCGGGGGAGCAAGACCCGGATGTCCGCCTGCAACAACACCTTATCCACCGAGGGCAGTTTTCTCAGGGTTTCATTAGCAGTGGGCATGTAAGCTATTGTCTCTATTATGTTATCCGGCATTAGTCAAGAAGTTTTCGAGCCCGTATCCGCGGCGTAGTTTGCCGTCCGCGTTGTTTGAGGGCGCCCGCGTAATGTTGCCCAATATCCCGATAAAATGGTACAAGTGCCATGTGGAACTAGGCGCGCAAAGCGGGCTTCTGGCGGCGATCGTGTCCGTCGCGGTGGCCGTTTCGGTGATCCTGCGCGGGCGTCGGTCGCGGGTCAATGCATTTTTTATCGTCTTCTGCGGAAACCTGCTGCTGCACTTTTTGGCCGCGTTCATCTACCATTTTTCCCGCGAGTTTATCTGGTTCCGCATCGATTTGGTCGCCGCTTCCCTGCTGCCGGTGACTTCGCTCCTGTTTTTCGGGCACTTCCTCTGGAAGGAGCCCAAGACCCCGCGCAAATATGTGATCTCCGCCTACGTTATATCGAGCGGTCTGGTGACCTTCTTGTTTACTCCGTGGAGCGACAACCGACCCACCGTCACCATGGTGGTAGCGGTGGTGTTCACCGCCATGTACCTGTGCGCATACCTGGTCTACCTCCGCTACCGGGAGCTGAAGTCCCAGCGGGAACGCACCCGGCTGCGCTACCTGCTGGTGGTCATGCTGGTGGCGACTACCTTCATCCTGCTGGGCATGCTGCCCGGCAACCTGGGGTTCCTACGCACCTGGGGCGACCTGGTTTCGATGTTCTTTTTGTATTTCCTCAGCCAGAGCCTGCTCAAGTACCGCCTACTCGACATTCAGGAACTGCTGGGACGCGGCCTGGTCCTTATCGCGGTGGCCCTGATGCTCTCCCTGGTGTTCGGGGTGCTGGTCCTGTGGGCCGGCGTATCACCGGAGGTGTCCCTCTTCCACGCCTTCATCGCCTCATTCGTGATCCTGATTCTGTTCGAGCCGCTCCGCGACAAGGTGGAGGGCAGCACCAACCGCCTGCTGTTCCGCGAGCGTCACGAGTTCCGCGGCAAGCTGGAGGATCTCCGGCGGGAGATCGCCAACATCCTGGACCTGAGACAGATGACCAACGTGATCCTGGACACCCTCTACGAAAGCATGCGCATCACTCAGTCGAGCATCTACTTCAAAGAGGACGGCGGGGCCGGCTACTACCTGGTGGGCCACCGCGGCCCCAAACCGCCCGCCCGGATCGACGTAGCCGCGCACCGGACGTTCTTCGAGCAGGTCAAAAAAACTCCCACGGTGGTGCTCTCGGAAACCCACGAGCGCTTCCTTGCCGAGCAGAGCGCGCCGGCGGACTCATCCAAGCCACCCACCGAGATCCAACACGCCCGCCAGGTGCTCAAGACACTGGCACACATGAAGTCGGCCCTATGCATCCCGTTTCCCAGCCAGGACGAAATCCTGGGACTGTGGAACCTGCAGGACGATGCCAGCGCGGAGAGCTATTCCACCGATGAGATCGCCCGGATGATCGCGTTGGGAGAGCAAGCGACCATCAACATTGAGAACTCGAAGATGTTCGAACGCATCCGGGAGCGCGATCGCCTGGCCGTCCTCGGCGAAATGTCCGCCGGGCTGGCCCACGAGATCCGCAATCCGCTGGGCGCCATCAAGGGAGCGGCCCAATACCTGGATCCGTCCTCGGTGGGAAAAGACGCCTCGCAGTTTTTGGAAATCATCATCGAGGAAACCGACCGGCTCAACCTGGTAGTGGATCAGTTTCTGGACTACTCCCGGCCTTTCCAGGCCCGGAAAGACCCCACGGACATCAACCGGATCCTCCAGCAAACCACCCGGCTGCTGAGCACCGGCTTCAACGACCGGGACATCGACGTGAAGATCGAGCTGCAATCCGACCTGCCGCTGGTGGACGCGAACGCGCCTCAGCTAACCCAAGTGTTCATCAACCTGCTAAACAACGCCATGGAGTCCATGCCCGCAGGCGGCCGGATCGAAGTGCGGACGAAACTGCGCTCCAGCGGTTTCGGCTCCCAGTCGGGGCCGCACCGACATACCGGAGCGGTGGAGATCCTGGTCGTCGACACGGGGCGGGGCATCTCCCCGTCCGAGCAGGAACGCCTCTTCGTCCCCTTTTTCACCACCAAGGAACACGGGACCGGGCTGGGGCTTTCCATCTCCCAACGGATCGTCGAACACCACGGCGGCGAGATCCGCGTGCGCTCCCAGGAAGGCGAGGGAACCACCTTCACCGTGGTGCTACCCTACCCCACGAACACCACCGCTCCGGCGAAAAACATGGAGAAGCCAAGCAAATCGACCGAATCGTCCGACGACTTGCTTTTCCCCGACAAGAATAATAGGTAGAAGTCATGAACGCCAGGATCCTGATTGCCGACGACGAGCAAAATATTCGCAAGGTGCTGTCGGCCACCCTGGAAAAGGAAGGCTACCAGGTCCAAACCGCCCGCGACGGCGAGGAGGCCATCGCCATTCTGAGCAAGGGAAACATCCAGGTCGTGGTCACCGACCTGAAGATGCCCAAGGCGGACGGCCTGGAAGTGCTCCGCTACGTTCAGAGGAACAACCCCGGCATTCCGGTGATCGTCATCACCGCCTTCGGGACCGTGGACAACGCCGTGGCCGCCTTGAAGACCGGCGCGTTCGATTACATCAGCAAGCCCTTCGAGAAATCCGATCTAATCCGCACTATAGCCAAGGCGGTGAAAACCGAGTCCCTGGCCCAAAAGGACTTCCGCGCCAGGCCGGGAGACGAAGAGCGCTACCGCATCATCGGCCAGTCCCGGCAGATGAAGGCGATCTACGACGTCATCGAGAAGGTGGCCGACACTCCCTCCACCGTGCTGATCATGGGCGAGTCGGGCACGGGTAAAGAGCTCATCGCCGCGGCGCTGCACTACAACTCATCGAGGCGAAACCGGCCTTTCATCAAGATCAATTGCGCCGCCATTCCCCGGGAGCTGATGGAGAGCGAGCTGTTCGGATACGACCGGGGCGCCTTTACCGGGGCGGTCGGCTCCAAGCCCGGTCGTTTCGAGTTGGCCGACGCCGGCACCCTCTTTCTCGATGAGATCGCCGAGGTTCCCGTGGACATGCAGGTCAAGCTGATGCGGGCCATCCAGGAGAGCGAGTTCGAGCACGTGGGCGGCGTTCAGACCATCCGCGTGGACGTGCGCCTGGTAGTGGCCACCAACCGGAATCTGCAGAAGGAGGTCGAAGAGGGGAGGTTCCGCGAAGATCTCTACTACCGGCTCAACGTAGTTCCCATCCAGCTGCCCCCGCTGCGGGATCGCAAGGAAGACATCCCCATGCTGGTCAGCCACTTCATCGACAAGTTCAACGCCAAGCTGAACCGGAAGATCGAGAAGTTATCCGCGCAAGCCCTCAACTTGGTGGTGAACTACCACTGGCCCGGCAACATCCGCGAGTTGGAGAACGTCATCGAGCGGTGCATCCTGTTCGCCGAAGAACCCGAGATCAAAACGGACACCCTGCCCGACCAGCTGGTCGAACGCTCGTCTTGCGTTCCGTCGGCCGTCAGCTTGGACGCGGACACTTCCATGAAGGACATCGTCAAGCAAGCCACTGCGGAGTTGGAGCGCGATCTCATTATCAAGGCGCTCGAAGAAACCAAGGGAAACGTCACCCGGGCGGCCAAGCGCCTGAAGATCAGCCGCAAGAGCCTACAGAACAAAATGAAGGAATTCGGCCTGCGCGAAACGAATTGAATTGATCTTGACAACCTCCCCCCTTCTCCTGTAATTTCCTCACTAATTCAAGTTGTTGGACGAATACACGGAGGCTTTTCATGAAACGGTGGTTAGTCCCAACGTTATTGCTGGTAGGCCTGCTCCTGCCTCGGCCCGCACTGCCCGCGGAAGTCACCGAGGTCCTCGACGCCGCGGACGGCGACGATCCAATCGACATCAACCTAAACGTGGGTTTCCGATCGATACTCAACCGCTCCAAGATCACCCATGAGACTAAATGGTTGTGGGTCCCCGGCGACCCCGAGCGGCCCGATTTCAACGAGCTGCGCTTCGAACAGCAGACCTACGTCATGGACTACACCTTCCAGATCGGCCTGTACCACGACGTGGAGCTGTACGCCAACCTCCCCTGGATCATCCAGGACAAGCGGTCCATCACCTGGGTGAGCGGCGTGACCAACACCACCTCGACCCTCTACCAGCTCAACCCCACCGACTACCCCGAAAACGCGCTGGCAATGGATCCCACCGATAATCCCTCAACCGAGCGATCCGGGATCGGCGACATCCAGTTGGGCTTAAAGTGGGCGGTCTTCAACGACGAACGCGACGACACCAAGAGCGTCTGGATCATCGGCCTGGACTACACCATTCCCTCGGGAAAGCTGGCCAAGCCCATCGAGGTCGCCGGCGGGAAGGAAGGCAGCGTAGGCCTGGGGCAACACGTGCTCACCCCCTTCATGCTGTTTTCCCGCCGGTACAAGGTGCTGGATCCATACATCGGCCTGCACGGGAGCATTCCCATCCAGGGCCGCGAGGCCAGAAACGCCGGGCTCAAGTCCCCCTACTGGGGAGGCTTCCTGGTAGGCCTGGAGATCGTCCCCTGGGAGAAACGGGACAAGCACCAGAAGTTCGCCATCGACTTGCGGCTCACCACCGACTTCTTCTCGGAAGTGCAAAGCCAGGGCCGCAGTAAAGAGCGAGGTTATGTCAACGAGATGAGCGATTTTCTCGTCTGCACTTATTGTGACCCTCAAAATCCCGAAGCCCATCGACAGTTACAGGCCATGGGCAACTACGCCCAGTTCGGTTTGCACCTCGGCTTCATAATCCGCGCGGCCGAGTTCGTCAGGCTCCGCTTCGGCGTAAGCCTGGCCCACAACACCGAGCACTTCCTAACCGGCGCCGATGAATGCGACGATAAAGACGACAACAACATATGTGAATATCCGGAAGATATTGAAAACCTCTACAGATCGATAATACCAGACGACCTCAACAAACCCAACAAAAGAACCATTTATGATGATCCCGGCAATCGCCTCCGCGTGGAGGAAACCACCATCTTCACCTGGTGGGTGACGGGGATGCTGACGTTCTAGGCACTCAATACAGCAAAATGTGTAAACTTGAGTCAGGTGTTCATCGAAGGCGCTAGACGCCTGCGGATCGGTCTGGTGCCGCGCTTTTTGTGGCGCTGGCGACCTCCTCATCCCTAAACTGCAAATCGTACAACCGGCGGTAGATTCCGCCTCGAGTGAGGAGTTCCTCGTGCTTGCCTTCCTCGACCACCCGCCCCTCGTCCAGTACCAGGATCTTGTCCGCGCGGTAGACGGTGGAGAGGCGGTGGGCGATGACGATGGTGGTGCGGTCGCGCATCAGGGTCTCCAGCGCGGCCTGGACCTCGCGCTCGCTCTGGGTATCCAGCGACGAGGTGGCCTCGTCCAGGATCAGCAGGGGGGCGCCCTTCATCAGCGCCCGGGCAATGGCGATGCGCTGGCGCTGCCCGCCGGACAGGCGGATCCCGCCTTCGCCTATCCGGGTCTGAAACCCCTGGGGCAGCTCTTTTATAAACCCGAGCGCGTGGGCTTTTTCGGCCACCTGGGAGAGCTTCGTCTCGTCGACGTCCGAAAACCCATAGGCGATGTTGTCGGCCACCGTATCGTTGAACAAGACGATCTCCTGGGTTACCATGCCGATCTGGGCCCGCAGCGAAGCCAGGGTGTGATCGCGGATGTCTTTTCCATCCAGCAGTATCTTTCCCGAAGTCACATCGTAGAAACGCGGGATCAGGTTAACCAGCGTGGACTTGCCCGCCCCGCTGAGTCCCACCAGGGCCACCACCTCGCCCCGCCGGGCCTCGAACGAAACTTCCCTCAGCACCTCTCCCGAACCGTAGGTGAAAGACACTTTGTCGAAAGCCAGGGCCTCCCGGAATGCGGGAAGCTCCCGGGCCCCCGGCCGGTCCAGGACGACCGACTTCTCGTCCAGCAACTCGAACACCCGCTCGGCGGCGGCCACCCCCGCCGCGGTAGTTCCCCCAATCCTTCCCAGGCTCTTGATGGGGTTGTAAAGCATCATCACCGCGGCAAAGAATGAGACGAAGTTGGCCGGATCCAGACTACCGGTCAGCATGCGCGAACCCGCATACCAGATGGTGGCCGCCAGCCCCAAAGCGCCCAGAAACTCCATCACCGGCGACTGCAGCGCCCGCACGGCGAACGACTTGAGCATGATGCTCAGGTAGCTCCGGTTCTCCCGGGCAAACCGCTCGCGCTCGAACTTCTCGGCGCCAAACACCTGGATAACGCGCATCCCACGGATCCCCTCGTGGAGCCGGTCGGCGATGGTGCCCAGGGACACCTGGCTATCGGTGGAGACCCTCTTCAGGCGCTTTGCGAAGTAGACGATGGGAAAAACCGACACCGGCATGACCACGAAGGCGATCAGGGCCAACCGCCAGTCCAGCACGAAGGCCAGCACGGTCAGTACGATCACCTGCATGCTATCACGCAGGTAAGCGGCCACCGAGTAGGTCACCGCCCGTTCCACCGCGTAGACGTCATTGGTGAACCGCGAGACGATCTGCCCGGTGGGGGTCTTATGGAAAAACACCGGCGACAGCGCCGTCAACCAGTTGAACATGCGCGTGCGCAGATCCGCCACCACCTTCTGCCCCACCGCCCCCATTAGATAGAACTGTCCGAAGTAGGCCAGCCCCTTGAGCAAGGCCACCACCAGGATGAACACCGGAAGCGCCATGAGCATCACTTCCCGATCCATCCCACCCACATCCAGCCCCGGCACCAGCGAAAGGATCTCCGCCGCCCCGCCCTCCCCCCGGCTGACTAGAAACTTCAACATGGGCCCCACCACGTAGGCGTATACCCCGGTGGTCAACGCCAACACGATCATGCACAAGACCGCCAGCACCAGCCGCCCGGTGTACGACCGCACCGCCCCCAACAAGCGTAGATAGGTTCCCAGAAAGGATCTGTTTGGCTGCTTGCCCATGAGCGCCCGGTAGTATATCATTCGGCGTATGCGGCGTCTCGTACTTATATTCCTTCCGATTCTGCTGATCGGCTGTCCCCAGCAAGACGCCAAAGAATCCCCGGACGGCGAGGTTTGTGAGTTCGAGAAGCTTTCCATCACCGACAAGGCGGATCACTTTTTGTTCACCTGCCTGATGGCCGACGGTAGCTTCGAAACGGTGGAGAAGATCGCCGACGTGCCCGCGGAGGCGCGGGATCAGGTGATCGTCATCGACACTCGGTTGAGCCCGAAGAAGCGGCGGTCCTCTAAGATCATCTACGTGGCCGATTTGACCCAGAAGCGGGAGGACGAGACCTATTCGTGCCGGCCGGTCAGCCGGTTCAAGTTCGAGCGCGACCTGCTGCGCGAGCCGGGCAACAGCTCGAACGTGCTGCCGCCCGAGTGCCGGAACTTGGTCGACTCGCCCAAAGACCGGGTGATCGTCTACTCCACGGTCTGGTGCGGGGTGTGCAAAGCCACCACGGAGTTTCTAAAGAAAGCCGGCATCCCCTATGAGGAAAAGGACGTGGAGAAGACCGCCGGGGCCCAGCATGAACTGGCCTGCAAGGCGCTCAAGACCGGAAAACGGATCAACGGGGTTCCGGTCCTGGACATTGCGGGCACCTTGCTTCTGGGGTTCGACCGGGACGATATCTTGAAGCTATCCAAGAACCTTGAAAAGACCAAAAGCCAGGATCAAAAACAGCCCTGACGCCGCGAGCACCGTATCCCACCGGCGCTCCTTGATGGCCCTGGTCAAAAAAACAGCCAGCATGATCACCGGGGTGGCGCCCAGAAGCAGGATGCCCAGGCCCACTTGGAACTTCAGCCCAGGGTAGTCCCCCGCCCACCAACCGTCCTTGGAAAACCGCCAGGGCATGGCCACCTCGCCGAGTGAGGCCAGCACCACTACGGCCAGGAGGGAGAGCAACACGCCGGCTAGCGATCCCACTAGCATCAAGGTTCCCAGGAAGCGGGCCAGCCTGTCCGCGGAGGTCACCACGAGACGATCCCCTTTCTGGCCATCTCGAAGGCGGCCAGGGCCAGCAGCAGGGCGAAGCCCGTCTTCAATACCGGAGTCTTGATCCCGGGCATGATCCGGGCTCCGATGCCGGCGCCCAAAAGCACGCCCGCGGCCAGGGAGGCGGCCACGTAAAGATCCAGGTCGCCGCGGGAGACGAAACCGCACAGCGCCGGAATCGCGGTCAGGCCCATCATGAAGTTGGAAGTGGCCGTAGCGCTCTTGAAAGGCAGGCCCAGCACCAAGTGCAAGGCCGGCACCACCACGATCCCGCCGCCGATTCCCAAAAGGCCCGACAGGATCCCCGCCAGAAAACACAGCGAGAACGCGACCAGGGTGCGGGCTTTGGATGCGTGGGAGGCGGCGGCGGGCTCTTTGGCTCGCAGCGCCGAGCGGATGATATGCACACAAGCATAGACCAGAGTGACGGCGAAAAGGATCTGCACGACCGGCCCGCGCAGCCAGCCGACGGCGATGCCCCCAAACAAACCTCCGGCTGCGGCGAAGAACTCCAGGCGCAACGCGGTATGAACGTCCACCAGGCCTCTTTGGCGCAGGTAGCGGCCGGCCGCGCCGCATGAGACCGACAGGGTGGAAATCAAGCCCGCGGCGGCAGCGGAGTGGATGGGAATACCCACTACCAGATTCAGGAAGGGAACCGCGACAATGCCGCCGCCGACACCCATCAGGGCCCCAACCAGGCCGGCCAGCAGACCACCGGCAGCAATGAGAAGGAGATCCATGAGGGGATCCATGGGGGACAGGATAGCCGTAAGGGGTGAAAATTACCAGGAAAAGGCACGGAGACAGATACCAGCATCTCCCAAACACCTTCCGCGACAATCCCAACACCTTGGTGGATTGGGGGAGATATTTTAGGCTTGCCATTCTGGGGGGTAATTTGATAGGCTTTGGGCATTTCGAAAAGACAATCTCCAATGATTTCTTTTTTGTGTTTCTGCCATCTTTTATTCCCCTCTAATCTAAGGAGTGTCGGAGCATGCCCGCTAAGGTAATCGACGTCTATCGCAAAGCCGAGAACGACTTCGTGGAAGGCAAGTACAACGAAGCCCTGACCGGGTTCACCGTAGTGGTGAATATGGATCCGGATCACCTGTGGAGTCGCTTCCAGGTGGGGAGAGTTCTGGAGCGGCTTAAGGAAAACAACCGGGCATTCGAGGTATTCAAGACGCTGGCCTCCCACTGCATCAAGACGGGGTTTCCTCTGTTTGGCGTGGCCGCCATCAAGCGGGCCGCCCACCTGCAAGCCGGGTCCGAAAAAACACTGCAAATCCTGGCGGATCTTTACAGTCTGGAGTCCGATCGTGTGGATCAAGATCTGGCCTTCTCCGCTATCCCGGGCCTTCTGCACGACCTGGAGTCAACCGAGGCCGTTACCATTAACGATAAGCTCCCGGCGGCGGCCGAGCAGGCGGCCAAGAATTTCCCCGATCCCCGCTACCCCAAGCATCTCCCGCCGGTTCCGCTGTTATCCCTGCTGAGCAATGAGGCCTGCTACCCCCTTCTGGAGATCCTTCAGCTACGCACCTTTCAGCCCGGAGAAGTCGTGGTCCACGTGGGCGATCCGGGAAAATCCATATACCTGCTGGTCCACGGCGAGGTAGAGGTGCACGAGGGCGAACACGAAAAATCCAAAACGCTGGCACGGTTGGTCTCGGGTTCGGTTTTCGGTGAGATGGCCTTGATCACCGACGCCCCGCGCGTGGCCAGCGCGGTGGCGCTCCGGGAGAGCCACATTCTAGAACTCCCCCTTGAGGACCTGGAAGCCGCGGCCGAAGACATGGACGACATCACCTGGGCGGTGGCCAAGTTCACCCGCAAGCGGTTCTTGAACAACCTGCTGGTCACCTCGCCGGTCTTCTCTCCCTTCTCCCCGAAAGATCGCAAGGATATCCTGGAACGCTTCACCTCCGTCGGCATCCCCACGGATGAGATCATCATCCGTGAAGGCACGCCGGGCCCGGGGCTGTACTTGATCCTGGGCGGCGAGGTGGAGGTAAACAAGTTCGAGGGCGACACCCGGGTCCACCTGGCCAACCTAAAGGAAGGCACGGTCTTCGGTGAGATCTCCCTGGTGAGGGATTCCCCCACCACCGCCACGGTCAAGGCGATCCGCGGCGGGGAGTTCCTCTTCCTGTCCAAGGAAGACTTCCAGGAGTTGGTGTCCGAACGTCCCGAGATCAAGGAGACGCTGGCCAAGCTCTCCGACGAGCGCATCCACGAACAGATCCAAGCCATCGCCCAAGCCAACGAGATCTCCGAAGACGGGGCGATTATCTTCTAAAAACCCGCGTTATTTGTATCCGTTCAGGCCCCTCGGTGTCCTCCTTCCATTTCTGCGGAACTCACCGGTTACGTAGGAACGCGATTTACAGGAGGGCTCCGAGGGGCCTGAACAAATACCGTTATTTAACCGTAAAGGGGAAGGGGACTTTCTTAGGCTTGCCGCCAAACTTGGAGAAGTTTAGTTGGCGGATCACCTTGGAGATGCAGGTAGCCACGAAAGTCTTCTTGAACCGGGCAGTGGTGACCTTCACGGTGCCCACTCTTCCGTTGGGATTGACGATGAAGGAAACCACCATCTTGCCCTTTACCGAGGGATCGATCTCTTTCTGCTTGCGATTGCAGGCTTTAAACTCGGCGATGTGCTGACGCATGACACCCAGGACATCCGCGTTGCTCAAGGGCGGCAACTCCTTCTTGACCGGCTTGGGAGGCGGCGGCTTCTTGGCACCCCCGCCGGAGGAGCCGGCCATTCGATCGAACTCGGCCTCGTCCTCGAAATCCAGCAGCGAGCCCTTGGACTTTTTCCGGCGCGGGGGAGGCGGCGGGGGCTCCTCCCTGGGCGCTTCGGCCACTTTCTCTCTTCTCGTTTTATTCTTCTTTTTCTTCTTCTCCCGTGAAGGCCCGCGCTTCGGGATAACCGCCGGATTCCTCTTCTCCGCGACCATTTCCTTGGCTACAGGCTTGGGCTCGGGACTGGGGGTCACCGCCGCCGTCTTGGCCGCATCGGTCGACGCCGGTGACGAAGGCGTGGCCGGTCCCTGGGGAGACGTCATGGGCTGGGGATTAACTTCTTCCGCAATGGGCGGCTTTATCGGCTCGGTGGGCGGCTTGACTCCAGCCTCACCCGACCCCGAAACCAGCTTGTAGGCGATAAAACCTAGAAGAATGATGATGACTAACCCGCTGCCGCCCATCACCCCCAGGGCCCACTTGGGAATGCTGCCGCGCGGGGGTATGATCTGTTCCGGCGGCGGAACGGCCCGCTCCCGCTTCTCCTCCTCCCGCTCCCGATGGGCGGCCGCCTGGGCGGCCAGCTCTTCCTCCTCCTTTTTCTTGCGGACCTCTTCCGCCCGCTTCTCCTCGTCTGCCCGCTCTGCCTCGGCCCGCCTGGCGGCCTCTTCCTCTTCCGCGGCGATCTGACCGATGATGGAGCTGTCACCGTCATCCATCTCCCCGGTTTCCCCCGTCTCCCCCGTCTCCCCCGTCTCCCCAGTCTCGCCTCCCTCTTCGATCATGGCCAGGTCCTCGCCGAAAGGTAGCTGCTGCTCCTCCGGCTCCGGATCCGGCGGGGGCCTCAATGAAGCCAACTCCTCCTCCGCCAATGCGTTCAGCTCGGCCACCGCCGACGGCTTCCAATCCACGTCCACGCTGTCAAAAGCCGCCGATGACGCCGCGGAGATAGTATCGTCCTCCCCGTAGTATTCTTCGTCCCGATCCGACTCCGCGTCGCCTACCTCCCTTTCCTCCCGATCTTCTTCCCAAGTATCCTCCCCCCAGCCGGTCGATTCCTTGCGCTCCCCATCGTCCATCTCTTCTGGTTCCCCCAAAGCCTCTTCGGAGGATGGAGCCTCCCGTTCGGCCAAGAGGAATCTCAGCTCGCTTACCTCGAAAACGGGAATCCAGTCGTCGAAACCGGTTTTCCACACCAGGGTCTCGGCGTCGAACTCTCCCTGCTCCCAGCGAGTGCCGATCTCGGCGATGCTCATGGGTCCGACCTGCCGCTCGTCCACCGCCGCATACCACTCCACCCGATCGAGCTCCTCGTCGCTGGGCGCTTCGGCGGGCGGCGAGACCACGCCAGCAGGCTGCTCTTCGCCGGCGGGAATATCCCCCGCCTCCGCGGCCTGGGCGGACTGGTGCAACTCGGAGATCTGCTGACGCTCATCGACCTCCTGCTCGGCCTGCTCCCGCTCCTCATGAACCTTTTGCATCTCGTCCAAGTTGAACACCCGGGTCGCCTGACGGTCAAAATCGGGCCGATCCTCGTCGTCCAGACCCTCGTCATCGAGTTCTCCCTCGTCCTCGAGTTCTCCCTCGCCCCCCAGGAAGTTATCCAGCGCGTCCCCGATCTCCGCGGCCCCCACGTTGAATTCTTTTTCCTCCTCCTCGGGCTGGTCATCGGTGATCTTGCCCGGCAACGACTCATCGGAAGCCACGGACACCTGGGCGTCTTGCCGCCCCGGCTCGGTCGAATCGCTTTCGGGCATAGGCCGAACCGTGATGATATTACCGCACTTCTTGCAACGAACCCGGACGCCCTTGACACCGACCTTGTCGTCCGAGATCATGTACTGTGCGCTGCACTCTCCACACGTGAATCTCATATCGCAAACCTCGACCCAGCGCGGCACCTGCCGCAACCAAACAAGTGCCTAAAACGCTCGGCTTTCAATACCTGTATGACGTCCCGCCACCCTCACTGGGTTCACACAACAGTGCCTTGATTTACTTCGACTTTCGATTATTGCACTCAAGGGATTCTTTGACAAGATGTTCGCCCAGGTTTCCACCTACTTGAAAAACCGCCCCGCCAACATCCCGAGGCGCTTCTGCGTCTCTGCGGGAATCATATCCACCGGGGTCAGCAGCGCCCCTTCCAGGGCCTGCTGACACTTGCAAAAACCCAATGGGGGAAACTGCCGGCACAATCCCGCGATGATCTGTTTGGCCGTGGAGATGTTCCGGGCGATCAGCTGAACCACCGCTTCCACGGACACCTCATCCTCCGTCTGATGCCAGCAGTCGTAATCGGTCGATAGGGCCAGGGTGGCGTAACAAATCTCGGCCTCCCGGGCCAGCTTGGCCTCCGGGATACTGGTCATGCCGATGACGTGCGCACCCCAACTGCGGTAAAGCTCCGACTCCGCCCGGGTGGAGAACACCGGGCCCTCCATGGCCACGTAGGTGCATCCCGCATGGAAACGGACCCCCTGCTCCTTCAACACCGAAGCCACCGCCGCCACCATCCGCGGACAGACCGGATCGCCGAACTGCACGTGGGCCACCGCCCCGCCCCCGAAAAACGTGCCGGCCCTCCCCCGGGTACGGTCGATGAACTGCGTCGGCAGCACCATGTCGCCCGGAGGGATGTCCTCCTTAAGGCTCCCCACCGCCGAGACCGAAAGCACGTAGCGAACCCCCAGCTGCCTGAACCCGTGGATATTGGCCCGGTAGTTGACTTCGGAAGGCATAAGCACATGTCCAGCCCCGTGCCGAGGCAGAAACACCACCCGGGTCCCGTACAAGGTCCCGCACAGGTAGGCCCCCGAAGGCTTACCGAACGGCGTATCCAGCTCCTGCTTCTCCGCCCCCTCCAACCCCTCGATCCCCGAGAGACCGGTCCCACCAATGACGCCGAGAATCTCCTCGCTCATGGAAGCGAAAGTAGCACCCCCGCCCAAAGGCGGTCAACCTGTATTTCCGGTCGCTCCGTCCGATCAACCCCAACACCACGGGTGCAGCACTCAGGGGCACCGAAGGCGGATTGGGGTCAATCGATTTCGGGGATGCTGGCAAGCCGGGCCCCGAACTGCCCGATGACTTCCGCGGCCAACCGGCTGCCCAAAAGCCCGCAGGCGGCCGGTCCCTCTCCCTTGGCCAGCCCGTAGAGAAATCCCCCCGCATACAGATCTCCCGCCCCGGTTGTATCTACTACCCGTTCCACCGGCTCCGCCCCGATCTCGACCCGCTCGTCCCCCGCAAGTATCAACGATCCCCTTTTTCCCAGCGTTACCGCACAGATCTCGCACTGCCCCCGCAACCGCAAAACCGCCTCCTCGAGCTCGGCAGCCTCGACCAGCGAGATCACCTCGTCTTCGTTGGCGAAAAGAACGTCCACGTGTTTTTCTACGAAGTCGCAGAAGTCCGCCCGGTGCCGGTCCACGCAGAACGAGTCCGAAAGCGACATGGCCACCTTTCGCCCGGCCCCGTGCGCGATCTCCGCCGCCTTGTAGAACGCCGCCTTGGCCGGCTGTGGATCGAACAAATACCCCTCCAGGTACACGAACCGCGCCCCCCGCACCGCATCCGCATCCACGTCCTCAGGCGCCAGCGTCGCAGCCGCCCCCAGAAAAGTCTGCATGCTCCTCTGCCCGTCCGGCGTCACGAACACCAAACACCGCCCGGTAGCCGGCCCCGAAGCAGCCGCCGGAACATCAAAACCCACCCCGGAC
Source organism: Deltaproteobacteria bacterium (assembly GCA_030622135.1). Lineage (GTDB taxonomy): Bacteria > Myxococcota > B64-G9 > B64-G9 > B64-G9 > JAUXGL01. Next base: position 9,523 of record JAUXGL010000025.1, on the reverse strand, counting down.
CGCTTCATCTCCCTTTCAAAAATCCGCCCGAGCTGATCGTCCTTCACCTTCCCGATGTAAGCGCTCCGAACCCCCGCCGCCGCCAACGCCGCCACGGTGTTGGCCACCGATCCCCCCGAAACCTCCACACAAGTCCCCACCGCCTGATAGAGACTCTCGGCCCGCCCCGCATCAATCAAGGTCATGGCCCCCTTGGTCAGCCCGTGCTTTTCAAGAAACTCATCCCTCACATCACTGACCACGTCCACCATGGCATTGCCGATTCCCAGGACGTCCTTCATCCAAAATCCTTAATCCTTATGGTTTGACACTCGAAGAGACTCTCGATAGGGATGTTTTCTTCAGTTCGACGAGCGATGTACACACCTCGACCCCGCGAACGCCGTGCAACTCGGCAATGGTACCGATGATTTCGTCCATGCGCGATTTTTCGCGCGTGTGGATCATGATATAAATGCAGTGGGGATCTCCATCCGGGTGATGCCGGTGATAGCAGTGGCTCACCTCGGTGAACCGGCTCACCGCCGCTCCTATCCGATCGAGGTTCCCGGGTTCGCCGCGCACCAGCAACATCGTATTGAAATCGTATCCCATGGGCTTGTGCCGCACTGAAGCGGCGAATCGCTTGACCTTCCCCTCGTCGATCAGGCGCTGCAATCGCGATATCACCTCTGCTTGCGTCAAACCGAATCGTTCAGCCAGCCGGCTGAACGGCTCGGCTTCTATCTCCAACCCAGCCGCTGCCACGTTAATGAATTCCTTGTCCGTCACCATCGTAGGTGCCTCAAGCCTTGAAGCGAACCTTGAGCTTGTAGGTTTTCAATCTCTTGAGCTTGCGCACGTCACGCAGTCCGGCTTTTGCGGTTATGTCCCCTACCACGAGGTCGAACACCCCCTCATTCTCGGCCACGACGGTAAACCAGAGGTTCCAGGAATGCTCCCGGAGGTACGCGTGACTTACCTCCGCGTACGCCATCACCACGCTTCGAACATCCTCGATCCGCTCCGGGTCGACGTTAGCCGCGATCAGGGCGCCGTACATGTCCCAGCGCCGGTAGTTGATTATCGGCCCTAGGCGACGAACAATTCCTAAATCGCGCAGGCGCTTTACACGCGCCAGCACCTCCTCCTCGGAAGTATCCAGCTCCTCCGCCAACGCATGAAAAGGCCGGCGGACGAGGGGAACGCCTCTCTGAATCCGATCGAGAATTTCGCCGTCGAGGTCGTCCATACCTTCATTCCTTGCAGCCAGGCTGCATGGAGCCTTCTTCGGTATCCTTGTAATAGCAAAAGGGCTCTTCTGCAAGATCGTCACCCGAAAATGCCAGCGCCCGGGCACGGCAGCCGCCACACACTCCGATGTATCGGCAGTGACCACAGGCACCTTTGTATCCCTTAAAGTCGCGCAGTTTCTCGAAAAGCGGCGATGTGCGCCATATTTCGCTGAGCTTTCCCTCGATCACGCTGCCGGCTACAATCGGGTAGTAGCCGCAGGGAAATACTTCGCCCTGGTAGCTCACGAAGGCAAACCCCAATCCCGCCAGGCAACCGCGCGTCCTCGCATTGATCCCGAAGTGCTCGGCGTCGACGGGTATGCCGTCCCCCGCCGCCCGCTGTCTCAGGATCCGGTAGTATTGCGGGGCGCAAGTCGGCTTGATCTCGAAATCCTCGTCGCGGTTCCACTCGTAAACCCGGTTGAGGATGCGCTCGTATCCCTCGGCCTTGATGAGCTCTTCGTTGGCGACGCTCCCGGCTCGGCCGGTGGGTACGATCATGAACAGGTGCCACGCGCGGACGCCGAGTTGCTTGACGAGGTTGAAAATATCCTCCAGGTCGCCTGCATTACGTTCCGTCAACGAGGTGTTGATCTGAACGGGAACACCCGCGAGCTTCAGTACTTCGATTCCGCGCAGGCTGGCCGCAAACGATCCGGGCTGCCTGCGGAAATCGTCGTGAGTGCCGGCGGCGGCTCCGTCGAGACTGATGGAGCAGGCACTCACGCCGGCCGCTTGCAGCTTCTCGACAACCACCGCGTCGAGAAGCGTCCCGTTGGTCGACAGAGCCACCCGGAGCCCCGCCTCCCGCGCGGCGGCGGCGATGTCGAATATGTCCGACCGCAGCAAGGGTTCCCCGCCGGTGAGGACCACGATGGGAGACGCGAAGGTGGCGGTGTCCGCGAAGAGAACCCGGTAATCCTCCAGGCTCATATCACCCTCCGGGGCCTCCGGTGTAGCCGTGGCCCGGCAGTGGATGCACTTCAAGTTGCAGCGCCGCGTCACCTCGACCGCCAGCACCCGCGGCACCATCGCTCCGGCGTTCACGGGACAATCTCCTCATCGGTGAGGTAGCAAGCGGGATCTTCCGCCCACACGTCGCCGAACCTGGCTTCGGCACGCGACCGAAATCCCCCCCGGCACAGGTCGAGGTACCGGCAACGACTGCAGCGTCCCTTCACCAATTCCTCGCGACGCCGCAGATCGGCCAAAAACCCGCTACCGGAACCCGTCCAGATCTCCCCGAAGGATCGCTCTCGGACATTGCCCAACACCTTGTTGCGCCAGAACTGATCGGGGAACACGTCGCCGTTCCAGGAGACGCAGGCAATGCCCTCACCCGTGCTCTTGGCGCGATTCGCACGGATGAGCCGCAGGATCCGGTCCGCGCCGTCGGGACGGTGTTTCTTCGCCCAAAGCCATACGTAGATCCCGTCGGCGTGGTTGTCGACCGTGAGCACCTCGCGCGGCACGCCGCGCTCGTGGATCGCGATGGTACTCTCGATGATTGTGTCCATGGTCCGCCGGGTCTCTTCGGCGGAGAGATCTTCGTCCATGATCTCGGCCCCCAGGCCCGTGTACACCAGGTGGTAGAAGCAAATGCGCGGGATGTCCAGCTCTTCGAGCAACCGGAACAACTCTCCAAGCTCACCAAAGTTGCGCCGGGTCAGGGTGAAACGCAACCCGGTTCGCAACCCTTCCGCCCGACAATTCTCGATGCCGGCGACGGCCTTCTGCCAAGAGCCCGCAGTGCGCCTGAACTCATCGTGGGTCGTTTCCGCTCCGTCAATACTGACACCCACATAACCCAACTCGGTTTTCATAAGCTCGCGGGCGATATCCCGGGTAATCGTCGTCCCGTTGGTCGAGAGGGTCACACGCAATCCTCTGGCCGCGGCGTGGGCAATCAACTCGAAAATATCCGGCCGCAGCAGCGGCTCGCCCCCCGAAAACAAAATGACCGGGCACCCGAACTCCGCAAGCGAATCAATCATGCGCCTGGCCGCATCGGTCCCCAGGACATCCGACGCATCTTCACAGCCGGTGTTGGCGTAACAGTGAACGCAGCGCAAATTGCACCGCGGCGTGCAGTTGTAGACCACCACGGGCCGATAACTAGCCGAGGGAGTCGCCCCCGGATGCTCCCGGCTCCCGTAACGAAGCCCGTCCGACGGCTCCACCTTGTCAAACAGCAATTTGCTAATCCCAATCATGCACCCAAACCCATATACCTCATAATGTACAAGCCTTCACCTATCGGCAGTTTATATACTCTTTCCCCTCAAACTCAACGAAAAAGACAGTAATCTAGGCAAGTTATTCTACATCCGACCTCCTTTCGCTCCGAACCGGGGGGGTAACTTCTATTTCTCTCCCACCACAAGTTGGCCGCAGGCGCCCTGGAGGGAATGGCCGCGGCTTTTGCGGGTCATGACGGTTATGCCGGCCGCGGCTACGGTTTCTTGGAAGATTTCGACGGTGTCTTCGTTGGGGCGTCTGTAGGAAAGGCCGGAGAAGGGATTGAAGGGGATCAGGTTTACCTTGCAACGGATGCCGCGGAGGATACGGATCAGGCGGTGGGCGTCTTCTTGGGAGTCGTTGATGCCGTCGAGCATGACGTATTCGAAAGTGATGCGGTCGGTGTGCCGCAACGGGAGGTGGCGACAGCATTCCAGGAGAGACTCGATGGGGTATTTCTTGTTGATGGGCATCAGCCGATCGCGGACCTTGTTGGTGGTGGCATTGAGGGACACCGCCAACTTAACGGGAGTGCGGTGGATGAATTCTTCCATGGCCGGGACCAAACCCGCCGTAGAAACAGTCACGTGGCGGCGGGACATGTGGTGGCCGTGGGAGTGTAGCAGGATGTCGACCGCGGCCAGAACCGCTTCGAGGTTTGCCAGCGGTTCGCCCATGCCCATGAAGACTACGTTGGAGATCGGTTCTCCCAGCTTGCGCTTGGCCGCTTCGAGCTGGCCGGTGATCTCGCCGGCGGTAAGGTTGCGCCGGAAACCCATGGTGGCGGTGGCGCAAAACTTGCAACCCATTCCGCAGCCGACCTGGGTGGAGATGCACAGGGTGCTGCGACGCTCCTCGGGCATGAAGACGCCTTCGACTTCCTGCGCGTCCGCGAGACGGTAGCGGAATTTTACAGTACCGTCGTCGGCTTCCTGTCGACCGGTGATCTCCAGGGAATGCAGCGGGGCGGCTTCCTTCAATCGAACGCGCAGATCTCTAGACAGGTCGGTCATCTCGGAGTACGAAACCGCGTTTTTCTTGTGCAGCCAGGAGAAGATCTGGCGGCCGCGAAAGGCCGGTTCACCCAGGCGAACCAGGGCGTCCTGGAGCCGATCGAAGGTCTGGGAGGAAAGATCCGGGGCGGGCACCGCCCCTACTTCCACTGCTTGATGATCTTCTTGGCGATCTTGGGGCCCGCCTTGCGCAGAGCGTCGCGGCCGGCCTGCTCGTCTTTTTGGCCGGTGCCCTTGATCTTGTACTTCTTGGAGAAAAGCTGGCGCTCGTTGAGGCGGTCGACTACGGTGACGTTCACCCGGGCGGTGCACATGCGCTGCTCGTAGAAATCGGTGCAGTCACCGGTGACCGCCTCGCCCTGGATCTCCATGTCGGCGCCACGCTTGGATTTGGTGAAGACCACGCCCAGCTCCCGGTTGAGGATCCCCTTGATGTCGGCGGCGATACTGCCCGGGCGAACCTCCTCGCCCAGGTTCTCTTCCTTGATATTGATGTAGACGGAGAGCTCCTCCAACTCGACGAAGAACTTGCCGGTCTTGAGATCCAGATCCTTGCCGAACTTGGCCTCGACCACTCGCACGTTCTGATCGCCTTCAACCAGGGCGTACACATCCACGCGGGCGCCCAGGATGGCCTTCTTCTGGCCGAAGATCTTCATCACCCGGGCAGTGGCGTTGCCGTCTTCACCGGTGGAAACATTCTTCTCCACCGAACCGGTGCCGCGCTGGAATGCGAAGGCGACCGGCAGAACCTTTACGGCATTGCCCTTGTAGCCGACGTTGACCACCAGGGGCTCCTTGATGCCGCTACCGATGACCGCCTTGAGATTGGGCTCGGCCACCCGCCACTTCAGATCCGAAGCCAGCCGGTGCACCGCGCGCTCGATCTCGTGGTTTAGCACGTCCTTCTTGCCGTCGCCGTTGATGTCGAACTCCACTACCCCACCGAAGTACTCACGCAGCGCCAGGTAGGAACTGAAGTACCCCTTGAAGGCCGCGGTCACCCGGCCGGCCTTCTGGGCCCGGACGGCGGCCTTGACGTGGTCAACGGCCTTCTTGCGGGCCTTCTCCAGGCGCTCGCGCAACCGGCGGGCGATCTCGGCCTTGGAGAGACGCACCAACATCCAGTACTTGTTCTGGTCGTTGTCCTTCCAGCGGTCGTGGATCTCCACGCCCTCGAGGGTCTGGTCGACGAAAAAGGAGGTGTCGGTCGCGTAGCTGGAATCCTGGCGGGAGACGTCCTTGGTGACGTTGTCCTTCTTGTACAGGCGCATGTTGTTCTCTTTGAAGTAGTCCTTGATGACCGAGTTGATGTGCACCTTGAGCGTGGAGGCCAGCTCCACGTAAGCGTGGTTGCGCGCCCGGGCCCAGTCGTCCTCCTCGTTGCCATGGCTGGTGGACACCCCGATGCCCACGTAGTACCCGGGCATCTTGGGCTGGCTGTTGATCCAGCCCGGCGCCGCCCGGGCCGGGTTCACCTTGACGGTCTCCACCGGCTTGGGCTGGTAGGGCTTCTCCACCACCGGCGCCTGCTTGGGCGGCGGCGGAGGCTCCTCCTCCAACTCCCGGGACGGCGGGGCCACCTCACCCCGCTCGGCCGCTCCCAGATCGGCAAACGCATCCGCCGACCGCGACCGCACCCCGGCCGTCTCGGACTCGGACGAACCCGGCTTTACCACTTTCCCAGAAGAGCACCCACCCAGCAAGAGGGCCAGGGCACCCAGCACCAACGTAACCAAGGCAAAACGCCTCATTATGCCTCCTTCAACAACGGGCAGACCTTGAGAGAGTTAGACCGAACTGCCCGATTTTATATTCACTTACAAACAAGGCTAGAACGCCAGGAACACTCCCAGGCTGGCGTTCACGCCCATCTCGGCCTTGTAACCTTCCACCTCTGCGTCGAGCGGCTCGGTGAAGTACCGGAACATGCCCTTGAAGTAGATGGAAAACTCCGGCTTGATGTAGTACTCTAGCCCGAGCCCGGCGTCGAAGCCAACCGCGTAGAGATCGGGAACCTCGTCCGTCATGCCATCGTCCTGACTGATCAGGTAGTAGCTGATGCCGAAGCGCGCTCCCAGGGTTAACACCAGGCTGGTGGCGTACCACTTCTTCTTGAAGCCGATCATGGCGTGGACCAGGTTGTAGGAGTTACCCCAATCATCCTCGCCCAGGAACAACACATCGGCTTCCAGAGAAGAGTAGAACTCGGAGATCCCGAGGACGGGAGCCAGGTCGTAGTCGGCGTAAAGGCCAAAACCGGGGTAGAACCCCATCTCGGCGTTGCCCTCGTCGTCCACCTTGCCCAGCAGATCCTCGAAGACCACCTCGACCACGCCGTGGATGCCCACGGCAAAGCCGATCATGGGGTGTTCGTAGAGCTGCTCCCCGCCGACGTATTTTCGCTTTTCCTTGACCTTTTCGGCGTAGCTGGGAGTGCCCTCGCCGGTGCCCTTGGCCTCGCCAAGGCTGCGGACCTTCACGTAGCCGATGATCTTCTTCTTGCCGCTCGCGCCAAACTCGGTCACGTCGTAGGTGTCGTCCAGGCGAACGCCTTCGCCCTTGCCCAACATGAACTCCACACCGTCGGACAGGGCGGCCTGCACCGGGGTCTTGAGCTGAAAGTCGGGGATCTGCTTCATGCCTTTCGACAGCCACAGCGACAGGCCCCCGGCGGCCTCGGCCACGGCCTTTAGGCGAGCATCGTGCTGCAACTGGGGCAGCCGGGCGGTGTAGGCGGCCAGAAGCTGCTGGAACTGCTCGACGATGTTGTCCGGCGCGCTGTCGGGAGGCGGCTTGGGGGACGACTCGTAGGCGACGAAGCCCTTGACCGGCCCGTGGCGGACATCCTTGATCAGCTGGTAGTAGGGCGGCTTGCCGTCATCGCCCAGATCGGCCTTCCAGAAGGTAGCCGTGGCGTTGACCCGGGCCTGCATCCCGGCGGTGCCGGGCGTGCACTTCTGGGCGGCGGCCGCAACCGGGTCCCAGGGACAAATCTCGGGGCTGGCCTGGTAGGCCACCACCTTGATGATGTAGAAGTAGGCCGAGCTCATGATGCGGTCGATGTCCGAGGCCAGCACACGGGCGCGCTTGAAGCGAGCCTCGTACTCGGCCTCGGCGGCGGCGCGGTCCACCGCGCGCTTCTTGACGTATTCACGCAACTCGGCGACGAACTGGTCGATGGTGTAGACGTCACCCAAAGCCACGGTGTTGTAATCGAACCGTTTCAGCTCGATCCCCTTGCGGATGGCCTTCTCGATGATGCCGATGTCCTCGTCGGGAACGCTGGTTCCCGCGGGCATGATACCCAGGTAGGTGATGGACTTGCGCTGGTACGATTCCTGGGTCTCGTCGACGGTCATTTTCTCTTCTTTGGTTTCGGCGCCGAGGGCGATACCTGCGAGCCCGAGCACCAGGGCGCAGACAACAGCTGCACGAACGAATCGCAACATGGTGTTCCTCCCGTTTTTTAAAGCAGGGGCATGGAATACCATGCCCCTGCCGATAACCTCACGAAACCCGGACGTCTATTTGAACACGATGATCAGGTTGTTGGCGTTCTTGGCGACGAACTCGTACTCGTGCCCGCTCAGCTTGGCGTCGATACCCTCGGACAACCCGCCGGCCAGCTCCAGGTTGTCCCCCTTGCACTGGGCGTAAAAGTTCACCTGCGAGGGGAACGACTTGGTCTTGACAAACCGGCACATCCTCTTCATGACCGGAGCCAGCTTCATGTCGGTGTTCTTGGGGCAGTTCTTCAACACCACGGTGAAGCGATTGCCCTTGGGGGCGTCTTCCTTCCAGTAGTCGGTGATCTGGGGAATGACCTTGCCCATGGCGTCGTTGAGTCCCTCCATCATGGCGGCGGACTCTTCGCCGGCCGTCCAAGTGCTGCGCGGAGAACTCAGGGCGGTCTCGGAGGCCAGCTTGCGGCCGGTGGTGGTCTCGTAGGCGGAGATACCCACCGAGTAAGCCACGCTGGAACCCTTCTTTTCCTTGTTGGCCTCGAAGATGATGTAAACATCGGCGCCGATGGCCAGGGCCAGCTTCGCGGCCTCGTCCTCTTCGGAGTCGGCCACCTCGCCGATGGCATCGACCAGCTTGTTCAGGTCAGCCACGCCCTTGGCGTCCAGGACTTCCCACTTGGCCTTGGTCAGGAAGGAGTTAACCAAGTCCTCCATGATCTTGCGATTCTTCTTGCCCTTGTTGGCCTTGGAGGGATGCACCATCAGGGTGGGCATGCCCACCGCCTCGAGCATGTCATCCTTGGATCCGATCACGCCCATGGCCACCAGGTCGTCCTGCAGGGCCTTCTTGTGCACATCGGTGATGATGATCACCTTGATCTCCCGATCGGAAACCCGTACCTGGGACTTGACGCCCTTGCCCTTGCCCGAGCGGGCGCCCGGGGGCGGAATGTTCACGTAGCGGTCCATCTTTTGGAAGATGTTCTTCTGCTGGGCCATGTAGGCCTGCTTCTCGCCGGGAGTCTGAGCCATCTGGTTGGTGATCACCCACTCCAGGCAACCCTTGCGGGCCTGGTCAATGGCGTGGCGCTGATCGCCACCGATGCCGGTGCATTTGACCAGGATGGTGTTGGCGTCCACTGTCTCGATCAGCTCGCCGGGCAGCAAAACCTCGGGGCCCCGATCCTCTTTTACCACCACGGTGGTACAGGCCAACCCCCAGACGGAAAGAACCAGCACCGCGACAGACAACATAGCCTTCTTCATTCTCGCCTCCTTCAGTTAGATAAAAACATTTTCTTTTGGGAAAAACGCATAAGATGATTTCAGAAGGGTATTGGGTTGTCAAGGGGAATCACAACTCCTGGATCTCCCACCCCATTTCCGGTCGATCCCAATCTCCCGTGTAAAATGAGACACTTACGAGAGGACCACGAGTAAATTAACTCACCAGTATAGTGGCACCGCGTATATTGAGTTGCCCTGGGCAGCGCTTTTTGCAGCACCCGTTTTCTGGGTGAAGTCAATATGT
>JAUXGL010000124.1 GCA_030622135.1 Deltaproteobacteria bacterium | reverse complement strand
TTACGAGAGGACCACGAGAAAATTATCTCACCAGTATAGTGGCACCGCGTATATTGAGTTCCCCTGGGTAGTCAATATGTTATCCCGAAACGTAGGGGCACCAGTGGGAGATTGGGGTATAATGGTCGTTGACAGGATCGATCTGTGTGTTTACGATTCGTGTGTGGGTGACCCCGGCGAAAAAGCGAGCATCCTGCGGATTGGGATCACGCAGGTAAGACTGGGAGAATATGTGGAGGAGGACGATCTGCTGCGTCGCTCGACATTGTTCAGGTGCGTTTCCGACAAGGAGAGACAGCTTTTGTTGAGCCAATCCAAGGCACGTGTCATCAAGCCGGGCGAGGTCTTCTTAGAGGAGGCCATGCCGGCCAAGGGTATTTACTTCGTGTTGGAGGGCACCGTTCGGCTTTCCATGCAGGATGGGATGGCCGAACTGATCACCCTGGGAAAGGGGGATGTCTTTGGTCTCTCCGCCGTCGAATCCTCGGCCATTCGTCCTCAGGCCACCGCCGAAGGCGACACTCGCGTGGTGCTGCTTCCCGCGGAGCAGATCCAGGTGCTCATGCAGACCACGCCGCGGCTGGGTGACTTTTTCCGCGAGTTGGCCGCCGAGAGGAGAAAGCTGGCCGAGGACGGCGCGAGCTTCTTTGACCGGTGGTGATGGTTTGGTGAGGTGAGACCTGGATCTCCCACCCCATTTCCGGTCGATCCCAATCTCCCGCGTAAAAAGGGACACTTACACCGTCCGTTTCATCGGACGGTGCAAAAACGCACACTTGCGAGAGGACCACGAGTAAATTATCTCACTAGTATAGTGGCACCGCGTATATTGAGTTCCTTTGGGAAGTCAACAGGTTAAATCGAAACGTAGGGGCACCAGTGGGAGATTGGGGTGAGACGGTGTGGTTGGTGGTCGTCACGTTGATTGTGGTTGTCTTTTTGGCTTTGCTTTCCTCTCTGTATGCCCTGGTGGTTACCGGAGTGCCGGTTTTGAGAACGCCGGCCGAGTTCTTAGAAGAGATTACCGCCGAAGTCGGTGGGGAGAAGGTTGCCACGATTGTGGACGCGGGTTGTGGCGACGCCAGGGCACTCCTGGCCTTCTGCGCCGCCGAAGGGGTGACCGGTCGCGGGTACGAGCTCAACGGGCCCATCTGGTTGTACGGTTTTTCGCGGTTGCTTCTTTCCGGCCGGAGTGGACATATCCGGTTGTACTGGCGGGACTTTTTCCGCTGCGAGCTGGAAGACGTAGACGTGGTCTATTGCCATTTGATGCCGGCGGTCATGGCTCGGATCGGCGCAAAATGTGCCGAGGAGATGCGGGTCGGCACGAGGTTGGTTTCATACCTGTGGGAAGTGCCGGGCTGGGCTCCGGCGCGGGTCCTCAAACTGGGCCGCCGGAAAGATCCCCTGTTCGTCTATGAGATTCCTCCGGGTTGTCAAGAAAATGATCATCCGGATTGCAGGCCAAAAACTTGACGAGTTGTTCAGGTGGGGCTAAGGTCAAAAGTAGATGGAGCGGCCCGATGCGCCGCAAACTAAGGCACCATGTGGCTTTGCGGTGTTGCGCGTTCGACAGGAGGGATTTTATGGGCTCAGGGACAAAAGGTTCGGTGGCAACGAAAGTTGAGGTTCAAGAGAGAGTTCGTCGACACTTGGACCGACTGACCACGCTACATGCCAATGCATTGAGGATGCGCTACGGCATTGATGACCCGTCCGATTTGCCCGTGGGCGACCCCCCCAGGGGATGCAGCGTCGAGACCCGGAAGAAGGTGCGAGCCATCGAGAGAGAGATCCTTGAGCGCGCCCGCGGCAAGCGACCCTACACCAAGCCTTCGAGCGTAAAGGCAAAAATCATCCAGTCCCTGAAGTAAGAAGACCTGATCTGCCGCCGGGTTTCTACGTTCTAAAGGCAAAAATCATCCAGTTTTTGAATGTAAGAAGGCCTGCTCTGCCGCCGGATTTCTACGTTCACGCCGTGCCCTTGGGTATGACAAGAAAATGTCGATGGGAGGTTATATTATAGCTATTTCGTTGACAGCACCTCCCACCTACGTAAAATATGTTGACTTGGAGTGATGAAGGGAGAATCCGCCTTGCCGGAGAAAACCCCGAGCCGTAATTTACCCCGGAGGCTCACGATTCTGATGGTCTTTCTGTGGGCGGCCATCGCGGTTTTTTCCTACCTTTTCGTAACTCTCATCTTCACGCTCAGCTCCGAGCAGGCAGTAGCGTTTTCGGTCACTTTCTGGATTCTGTCGGCGGTTGTGTGTGCATTGTCGGCGCTGGTTGCGCGCCGTCTGTGCCGGCCGTTGGTCGATTTCGCCAAGCTGGTGGAGGCCGGTCAGCCGGTGGCGGAAGGCCTGGTGGACGAGGTTTCACAGGCTTCCCGGACTCTGTATAAGAAGCTCGGTCTGATCGGATTCATCGGTCCACTGGGGACGATGTTCGCGGTGGCTGTGCTGCTGCAAGCCTGGACCGAACTGACCGGCTTCCAGGTTTTCTACTTCTCCATCCTGGGGCTGTTCGACTCTATGTTCATAGCCGCCCTCTTGTTCCTGTTGCCCCAGATGTGGCTGGGCGAGATCCAGGAGATGCTGGCCAAGCAGGGGCGCGGGGTCATCACCGGTAGGGTGGTGTCGCTGAGGCTGAAGATGGTGATTATGGGGTTTGCCATAGCCACCGTCCCCACCCTGCTGGTGGGCTCCATGAGCTTCTTCACCGCCAACCGCCTTCTGGGTGACGAGATGGGAGACAACCTGTCCGCCAAGCTGGCTCACGTCAACAAGGAGGTGGGTTTGCTGGCGGTCTCGGGCCTGGAGCGCGCGGACATCGAGAACTACCTGTCGGATGAGGTGGGCAAGCTGGGGCCGGGGGTCTACGTCCATTTTGGCAGTACGGGCGGGGAGTTTTACCGCAGCAGCAACGCGGAGCCGCTGCCGGCGGGCCTGTATGAACGTATCCTAAAGAGCGGGGAAGAGAGAGCGGTGGGCTCGGTTCTCGATCCGTCCAGCGGGATCGTATACTCGTACGCCTTCTCTCCCGATGGGAAATGGGTTTCCATTGCGCCCATTCAGACCGAGGCGCTCAGCCGGGCGACCCGGACGCTGTTCTGGCTCATCGTGGGGATTACCCTCTGCTCGATGTTTATGGCGTCGGTCATCAGCTTCTTCTTCGCCAGCAACATAGGCACCATGGTCAAGCGCATGGCCGAGGTTACCGAGGAGGTTGCCCGCGGCGACCTCACCCGCGAGGTAGACGTCATCAGCGACGACGAGCTGGGTGTCTTGAGCGTCAGCCTCAGCACCATGAATGAGAATCTGCGCCGGATGGTCAAGGAGGTCACCGAGTTGGCCAGGCAAATCGCTGCCACGTGCAACCAGCTCTTGGTGAAGGCGTCGGCTATCTCCACGGGGGCGGACCTGCAATCCCAGTCCGTCCACGAGACCAGCGAGTCCGTTGAGGATCTGAACTCCAACATTCAGTCGGCTTCGGACAACTTGCAGACGCTGGCCCAGTCTTCCCAGGAGACGGCCGAGGCGGCTCATAAGGTGGGTGAGAGTTTCAACCTGATGCTGAACGAAACCGGTAGCCTGCAGCAGAACGTCGAGCGTACCGGCGAGATCGTCGCACGAATGGTGGCTTCGGTGCTGGAAGTGACCGCCAGCATCAAGGAACTGTCCCAGGGCGTCGAACGATCGGCCCTGTCCATGACGGAGATGGACCGCTCCATCTCCGAGGTGTCCTCCAGCGCGGCGGATACGGCCCAGATCGCGCGGAAGGCCATCGACGTGGCCCACGAAGGCGCGGTGGCGGTGCGGCGCACCATCGAGGGCATGGATCGCATCGAGACCTCCACGCGGGACGCTTCGGACGTCATCGTGGGCCTGGGCAATCGCATCGAGGCCATCGGAAGCATCCTGGGCGTGATCGACGAGATTGCCGATCAGACCAACCTGCTCGCCTTGAACGCGGCCATCATTGCCGCCCAGGCGGGGGAGCATGGCCGTGGATTCGCGGTGGTGGCGGACGAGATCCGCTCCTTGGCTGAGCGCACCGCTTCGTCGACTCGCGAGATCGCCCAGATGATCGGAGACATCCAGGAAACCTCCGAGCAGGCCATCCGGGTTATGAAAGGCGGGGAGGGGACCGTCAACGAAGGGGTTTCGCTGGCGAAGAAGGCTGGCGATGCCCTAAACCAGATTCTGGAAAGCTTCCAGAAGGCGTCCGAGAATGTTGAGTCGATTGCTGGATACATGGAAGGTCAGGCCAAGTCCTCGGATGCGGTGGCGAAGGAGATCGGATACGTGGTGGAGATGGCCGCGCGCATTTCCTCGGCGGCTTCCGATCAGTCGCGAGCGGGGGACGAGATGCAGACATCCTTCCAGGACACCATGCAAGCCAGCCAGTCTTTGGGCAAGATGGTCAATCAGCAGGCTCACGAGAACCGCCAGGTTATAGCGGCTGTTGCCGAAATGAACGAGGCCACCACCCGCGCCAATACGGCTCTGCTGGATCAGTCCAAAGTCTCCGACGGCATTCTGCAGGCCGTCGAGCAGATCCGGGAGATCGCCAAGAACCACGCCAAAGCCGCCTCGGAAATGGGCGAGGCCACAAAATCCTTAGCGGAGAAGAGTGCTCAGCTCCAAGAGGAAATCGGCGAGTTCCACGTGTAGGCACTTAGTGGAGTTCCCCGCGGCAAGCCGTGGGGCATCTCGGCGAACCTGTAGATCCATACTTCTGTTTCTCGGCCTGACGCTTTCCGGTTGCGCCACGATTGGCGAAACGGTCTGGATGCCGGGTCGGGACTTCGGCCCCGCCGCCAGAGATCGTAGCCTGTGCCGGCAGGTGACTACCTACCTGGCGGACGAACTGTCGCCGGATGTGGATCCCGCGGGCCGGAAACTGATTTTCACCTCCAATCGGGGAGGCAACCGGGACATATGGATGCGGCCGCTGCTGGGCGGGCTGCCGGTGAAGCTGACCGATCATTCGGCCGACGACTTCGACCCGGCTTTTTCTCCCGACGGCAAGCAGATCGCCTTTGCTTCGCACCGCCTGGATGCCAAGGGGGACATCTTCTTGATGCGGGCCAACGGATCGGGAGTCGAGCGCTTGACCGACCGCCGCACCGCGGATCGCCAGCCGGCCTGGTTTCCGGACGGGCAGCGCCTGGCGCACACCGGCTCGGCCGGGTACGGGGAGGAGGCCATCTTCGTCCTGGATCTCACCACCCGGGAGACCGAGCGGCTTACCCGTCAGGCGGGCTTCGATCCGGCCGTGTCTCCGGACGGCCGCTTCCTGCTCTTCACCGCGATGGTGGAGAAGGGGGGAGGTCAGCGCACTTGTCTGTGGGTGCAGCGGCTTGAAGACGGCCGGGAAGAGCCCCTGCACGCGTGCGATTACCCCGAGGCTTTCGGTACCTGGGCCCAAGCGGGTGATGCCCTGTGGGTGGTGTTTTCCCGGTTCTACGACGACACCAACAAGGACGGGCGCGTGGATCTGGAGGATTGTCCCGGCCTGTGGAAGACGCGCTTCGCCGGCTGGTCCGAGGACACCCTGGAGACCGGTCCCAGCGTTCCGCTAACGCCGGCCACGACTGCGGACATCACCTCCCGGGTGTTCGGTCGGACCGTATACTACGCGTCGCGAACCGATCGCGATCTGGATATCTGGTCGGTTCCGCTTTCGGGATCGGCATCGCCGGTCGAGAGCTTCAAGGAGGCCGAACGTAGAGTGGAGCATGCCTCCACGGTCCTGGATGCTCTTTTCGTACTGCGCCGGGGGGCTTTGGAGCTTGCGGACTCCGCGGACTCCGATCTGTGCAGGCTGCGGGAAGCCGATTTGTTGTTGCGCGCGGGATACGTGGAAACCGCGGCCCGCTCCTACGCCGGATTGTCGCAAACGGCGCGGCAGGAGGAAGTGCGCAACCGGGCGCTGCTTGGTCACATGGCGACGCGGATGGAGGCCAAGCTCCCCGTGGGCATGAGCCCCACCCGGCAGGCTGAGAGCCGGTCGTTGGCCGTGAAGTTGCTCGAAGAGCTGGAAGGCATCCAGGTTCCACCCGAGGAGAAGGTCCTGTTGCGCGCGGACGTTCTTCGCCGGGTGGGGAAATACACCCAGGCCTTTGACGCCCTGGCGGTTATACCCAAAAAGCCGGCCGGGCCGGATCTCCTGGCTCGGGCGCTTTTGATCAAGGGGGAGATGCTGCAGGCGCTGGGCAACACCGAAGACGCTCTGAGTAGCTACCTGCGGGTGCTGCAGCAAGCCGGGGTGAGCCGGTCGAGGGTCCTGTCCGCCGCCGACCACGTACTGGCCCTGGCTTGGAAGGGGCGGACCGTGGAAGATCCGGTCGAGCGGCTCGAGGGGATCGCCCGGAAATATCCGGATTTACCGGTGTTGCCCGCCCTGGTTCGGGTTACTATCGGGGACCTTCATCAAAAGGCTGGACGGCGGGAGTTGGCCCGGCGATCCTATCGGGAAGTAGAGGAGCGCTTTCCCCGGGAGCCGGAGGTGGTTTCGCGGGCCCTGTTGAACCTGTCGGTCATGGCCGAAGAGGACGGGGACGCGTCCGAGGCGCTGGACCATGCCAACGAGTTGATCGATCGCTACCCGGAGCAAATCGAGATCCACCGCCGGGCGCGCCGGCGCATCAAGACTCTGGCAAGGACCTATGCCGACGAGCTGCTGCTTCGCGGCGAGACCGGGATGGCCATCAAGGTGTATCGCCAGCTTCTCAAGCAGGAACCGGACGACGTGGTGGCCCATCGGCGGGTGATCGACCTTATGGCCAAGCTTGGCCGGGCCCGGGAAGTGGTGAAAACCTACCGGGCCAAGGCGGAAGCGCGCCCGGGTGATAATTTGATGCTGTACCTGTACGGGCTGGCTCTCACCTATCTTGATCCGCCCGCGAACTTCGATGAAGCCGAAGAAGCGATACTGCAGGCGCTGGCGGTCAACTCGCAACTGGCTTTTGCCCACCAGACCCTGGGGTGGATCTACGAGCAGCAGGCCAAGATCGAAAAGGACCAGGAGGTGCTTCACCGGGCGGCGGAGTCCTACCAGGCGGCGCTTGGCCTGCTGAACGTTCGCGCCTATCCGCAGTCGGAAGCCCACCTGCTGTTGAACCTGGGCAACGTGCACTACGCCCTGGGTGACTACCGCCGGGCCTACACGTTCTACCAGCGGAGGGGGTCTGTGGAGATCCCCTTCTTCCTCCCGGCCCGGCAGCTGGTGTTCTATGAGCAGTACGGCCGCTCGGCTTTCCTCAGCGATGAGCTGGATGATGCCGTTAGGTGCTTTTCTCGGGCGGCTTCGCTGGCCGGGGAACTTGGGGAGAAGCGGAGGCTCCCGCGTCTGGTGGCCAGCCGCGCGGCGGCCTACCAGCTCCGGGGCGAACACGAACTCGCCGCCGGGGTTTTCAGGCAGGCTTGCGACCTGTACGAAAAACTGGGCCGCAAACGCAAGCTGGCCTCCTGTTTCCGGAACGTAGCCTATAACCTGTATATGCACGGGGACCGCAAGCAGGCCGCCCGGGAGTTTAAAAAGGCGGAAAGCCTGCTCAAGCGGCACGGCACTTCCGCGGGAAGCGGGCGCGGGGTCTCGGTCAGTCTGGCGGACACCGCTTCCCGGGCCGCGTTCGGTTTCGATCGTTTGGGGGAGTTGAACTTCTTGTACACCTACCAGGGACGGTTGTTCGCCGAGTCGGGGGATCTGGTACGTGCTCAGGTGGTTCTGGAGAGAAAAATCGACCTGTTGCGGAAACGCCTGGATCGGTCAAAGGAGAAAGACCTGCAGTTGGATCTGGCCATTGCCACCAACCAGCTGGCGGTGTTGAAGCTGCGTCTCGGGGACGGAGCCCAGACGGCCGAGCTGTTCGCCCGGGCCTATGAGCTGGCCCGGGACATCGGCAGCGCCCGTGGAATGGCGGTCAA
Organism: Deltaproteobacteria bacterium; assembly: GCA_030622135.1. Lineage (GTDB taxonomy): Bacteria > Myxococcota > B64-G9 > B64-G9 > B64-G9 > JAUXGL01. Next base: position 8,441 of record JAUXGL010000124.1, on the reverse strand, counting down.
CGCGATCAACCGGCTCAACCTGATGCTGACCCACAGCGCCGATCTTTCCCCCGCCCAGGTGGTTTGCGAGCTCAAGGCCGCCCGGGCTCTGGTGAGCTCGCCGGAGGCGGTCGATGTGGCCTTGTTGATCAGGGTGCAAAATGCCATCGGGGTGGCGCTGGTGCACCAGGCCGATGCCGGAGACACTCCCTCAACGGAAGGGATCGATGGAGTCCTGCGTTCGCTGGACGATGCCTTGACGTCGCTGGCCGAGGCCGAGAAGCTCTTTGGCGAAGCCCATGAAAGATCTTCTGGGCTCAAGACCCGCGCCGGCGTGGAGCTTTGTGCCTATTCCGGATGGAACCTGGCGCAGCTTTGGACCCGCTTGCGCAACCCGACTTCGCCAAGGCTACGTCGGGTTGCCCGGCTGCGCGAGGATGTCCGTGGTCTGGTGAAGCGTCACTTGCTGCTCCGGCTGGGATGGCGGCTGGAGAGCAGCGCTGGGGATCTGCTCGAGCTTCCTCCCCCCGTGGCGGGAACCGACCGAGATCTTCTGGCCATCCAGCACCGGGAGCGCGTGTTGGGGGAGCGGATCGCGGCCGCCATGGGAAAAAGCGCCGTTTCCGACGCCTTTCGGTGGTCGGAAAAGCTGCTTTGCCGCCGGCGGCTGGATGCGGTCTGGCCGGATTCGTTGCCTTCCCCGGAGGAGGACCGCGAGTATCACCAAGGGCTGGTTTCCCGGGCGGAGGCGCTGAGCACCGCTCTGGAGAAGATGGATCCGGCACTCGATGCGGATGCTTTTGGGGCCGCTCGGGCAGCGGTGGAGCAGGCCCGTAAGGAGTTCGTGGGCTTCCGCGATCAGGGGGGGAACCCGCGTGACTTCGTCCGGCACATCTACGCGGGCAAGACGGCCACGGTTTTGGAGGTTCAGGGAGTCTTGGAGGATGGCGAGGGTTTGCTGTCGGTCGTGGCACTCGACGATCGGCTGGCGATCTTTTTGCTGACTCGCGAAGACCTGTCCGGTTTCCTGGTGCCGGTGGGTTCGCGGCGACTGAAGCGGGAGGTGGAGGCCCTGCGCGGAGAAGATGCCGGCCGGGCGGCGGCTGCCCGCACTCGGCTCGGCGCCTGGATCCTGGGCCCGTTGAAAGAACGGCTCGGCCGGGTGAAGTCGCTCATCGCCGTCACCGACAGTCTTCAGCTTCCACTGGAGATGTTGGTCTGGAAGGGCCAGGCGCTGGTGGTGAACATACCGGTCACGCACATCTACGCCGCGTCCGACCTGTCGCTTCTGCGCCGGGCCCGCAACCTGAACTTCAAGCGGGTTTTGTGGGTGGGGAACCCGCCGGATCAGCGGACGGCCGCGGTATTGAAGTCGGCTTTCGGGACCATCCGCCTAGAGCCCGGGGTGTCGGAGCTGTCCAGCGAGGGGCTGGTAGTCTGGGCGGTCGATTTCAACGCCGATCCCGATCATCCCCTGCGTTCGGCCGTCGGGTCGGACCTGGAGATCGGCTCCTTGGGGGGGCTGAGCCTTTTGGCGCTGGCTGCCAAGCCGGTCAGGTCCGGCCTATGGCTTCTGCTGGATCCGCGGGGCTTGCGGGGAAGCCTGGCGGCAGCGGGCCTGGAGCTGGCCATGCTCGGGGCCCGGGTGCCCACGGCGCTGGTGGTTCCGGGTGCCGGCCGGGAAGGCCTGGTTGCCGGGTTGATGCGGCGGACGCTTGGGCTTTTGGCCCAGCGCAGCCCTGCCGAGGCGCTGTCTTTGTCCGTCTCGGAGGTGCTGGGGCAGAAGGCCGGTTCCTGGAGGGACCTGCTTTTCGTGCAGCTACGCGGCGATGCCGGTATGGGGGCTGTAGCCCGCAAGCGGTATGCCGAGCAGGCAATGGGGGGCGCGGTTCGGACCGCCATGGGTGCTTTCGGAAATAAGCGCTGGTCCGAGGCCCTGTCGTCGTTTCTGGAGGTGCGGGCCCTGGCCACCTATCTGGGCCGCACCGAGGTACTGCCGCGTATCGACCAGGGAATAGTCCAGAGCGCTTTCAAACTCGGTGAGCTTGAGCTGGCCTCCGAGTACGAGTCCAAGATACTTGCAGAGGCGCAGGCTCAGGGCGACAAGCTGGCGGTGGCCCGGGCGCATGCCTTCCAGGGCGTGCTGTTGTCGCGGGCCCGCAACGGTCAGGTGGCGGTGTCCGAGATCGAGAAAGCCGTGGCCATTTTCGACCGGCTGGGCCGCGCCGCCGGGGCGGCGCGGGTCACAGCCACGCTGGCCCTGGTTCTCGATCAGGCGGCCAAGTACCCCGAGTCCATCTCCGCCTCCCGGGACGCCCTGGACCGGTTCGAAAAACTCAAGAATGTTTCCCAGTCGGTGCGCATGCTTCGGACCATCGGGACCACCAATCTAAAAAGACTCAACCTGGCCGCCACCGCCCGGGGCTGGTACCAGCGGGCCTACGTGCAGGCCAAGAAACTGGGCTCGGATCGGGTGAGGGCGGACATCCTCCTGGACCTGGCCCGCTGCGAGCTGGCGGAAGGTTCGTACGAGGAGGCGCTGGAGCTGGCCGGAGAAGCCGAGGAGGTTTTCAAGAAGGTTAAGGATTCGAAGGGAAGAGCCGGAGCCCTTCTGGAGAGAGCCAGCGGGCTCTGGTATCTCGGTGAGTATCAGCGGGCCTTTTCGTCCCAGCGTAAAGCCCTTCGTTATGCCGAAGCCGCCAAGGACGTGCGGCTGCTGATCATGGCCCGCAGCCTGGGGGGGCTGATCGCCCTGAATCTGGGCGACCTGTCGGGTGCGGAGGCCTCCCTGCAAAAGGCGTACGAGGATGCACGTTCGGCTTCGTTGCGCGACGAGGAAGCTGTCCAGCTGAACAACCTGGGGATCGTATCGAGGGAGCGGGGCGATTTAGACCAGGCGCGGGAGCGGTTCCAGAAGGCCCTGCGGATTGACACCCGGTTGAAGAGCACGCTGGGGCGGGCCTACGATCTGAGAAACCTGGGAATCGTGGAGCAGATGGAGGGTAACCTGCAACAGGCCGCCGTCTACTTGACCGAGGCGCTGGAGCTGACCCGCTCGGTGAAGGATCGTTTCAACGAGGCGAAGGTGCTGCACGGCCTGTCCCGGCTCGACCTGGTCCGGGGGAATCTGGGCGCGGCGCGCCGGCACGCGCAGGATGCCTGCGAAGTCGCCGAGGATCTGGGACTGCGGGAGGTGGTCTGGCGGTCCCTGCGGACCCTGGGGGAGATCGCCCGCCGCGAGGGCAAGCTCGACTTGGCGGAAGGCTACTATGAAAAAGCCATCGAGCTGGTGGAGCGGATGCGCGCCGGCCTGAAGGCCGAGGAGTTCCGCGCTGGATTCCTGGACAACAAGTTCGACCTCTACGAGGATATGATTCACCTGCTGCTGGACACCGGAAAGAACCAGTTGGCCCTGGAGTACTCGGAGCGCTCCCGTGCCCGGGGATTTCTGGATCTGCTGGCCAACCGCCAGGTGAAGGTGGGCGGCTCCGGCAACCAGGAGATGTTCAAGGAGGTCCGCCGCCTGAAGAAGAAGCTGGCTCCCCTGGCCGAGGCAGTTCGCCGCACGACCGGTGAGAAGAGAGCGGCGGCCGAAAAGGCCTACCAGGCGGCCCAGCAGGCCTACCGGGAAAAGTTTGAACAGCTCCGCCGGCTGCAGCCGGCCCTGACCGATTTCATCGAGGTCCGCCCCGCCGGCACTAAGGAGATCCGCGAGCAATTGCCCGACGACGTCGCGCTCTTGGCCTACTACGTCACCTCCCAAGACACGATCGGTTGGGTGATCCGCAAGGACGCAATCAAGGCGCACCGACTTTCGCCCGCCAAGCAGGATCTCCAATCACGGGTGGGGAAGGTCCGCAAGCTCTTGGAGAACTTCTCGCTGGCCGACCCGGATCTAAAGAAGTTGTACGACGACCTGGTCCGCCCCCTGGAAGAAGATCTTTTGGGCATCCGCCGCGTGGGCATCCTGCCCCACGACGTGTTGAACTATCTCCCCTTCGCCGCGCTGAAGACCGGAAAATCCGCCTACCTATCCGACCGCTACCGGGTCTTTAGCGCCCCCTCGGTCGGCGTCCTGCAGGTTTTGCTCCGGCGCCAGCAGGAGCAGGTCGGCCCCGCCGGAGGCCTTTTGGCCCTGGGTAACCCCACCCTGGGCGACCCCGCCCTGGATCTGCCGTTTGCGGAAAAGGAAGCCAGCGCGGTCGGCTTCGAGCAGCCCGGAAGCGACGTCGCCCTACGCGGCGAGGCCACCGAGTCCGCATTTAGAAAGAAAGCCGGCCTGAGCGGGTATCTGCACCTGGCCTGCCACGGAGAGTTCAATTCCAAGAGCCCGCTCTTCTCTTCCCTGAAGCTGGCCCCCGGCGATGGCCAGGACGGCGAGCTCACCGCTTTGGAAGTCTTCTCCCTGTCTCTCTCCGCCCGCCTGGTGACCCTGTCCGCTTGCCAGACCGGCCTGGGCAAGCTAAAGAGCGGCGACGAGATCATCGGCTTCAACCGCGCCTTTTTAGCCGCCGGCGCCGGCAGCATCGTCTCCAGCCTCTGGCGGGTCTCCGACGTGGCCACCGCCGTCATGATGAAGCGCTTCTACCGTTACCTGAAAACCAGCACCCCCCTCGAGGCCCTCCACCAGTCCCAGCAGATCGTCCGCCGCTACTTCCCCCACCCGGCCTACTGGTCCGGCTTCGTCCTGGTGGGCACCTGGTTGTGATGGGGACGGTTTCTAGTAAATGGAGAAATGCTCTTGTATTCTTTCGTATTCTTTCGTGTGGGGAGTTGATGGTGAGATTTATCAAGGACAGGCAGAGTAGATGGTTTGAAGAAACAGGTGCATCGTGGGGGCAGACCTGCATACAGGGGCTGCGTTGGGGTGCCATGATCTGGCTCACCATGCTTATCGCTCGACAGTTGTCCCATCATCTTAGATGGTCGTACTTTCAGAATCCTGAGTTCTATATGGCATTGGGCTGGTTGGCAATATTGATGGTCGTCGTTTCGACAACAAAAGCCGGTATCGATTCGAACGAACAAAACGGGAGGCGCTTGTACCGCTTGCAAATAGTTCCGGCACTCCTCTTCGTGGCTATTGGTATTATTGCAGGTGTATTGGTGGGTATACATAAAGCATCCGGTTATCGCGGACCCTGGAACTGGTCCTGGGCCCTTGGTTTGTTCCTCCCCGCACTGATGCCGATGATTTTCTTGTTGTTACCGGCGGTCCAGGTAAGAAAGAACAGATTCAAGCGAGCGTTACTTGTAGTCCTGATAGTCATTGTCTTGATACCTCTAGCTGTGGTTTACGAGACTTATGGTTATTATCCTGGTTCCAATATGAAGCTTGTGGGCCTGTCTCTGATTGTCGTAGTATCCTTTGCGCTCGGATTCATGGATCCAAGGATATGGTTTGTTCCAGCGGTGCTGGTTATTAATTCTGCTGTCCCCTATTGGCTACGCTTGTTCGGCGGAGATTGGTATCTCGGAATTGCTTTCTGGGCAATCCTGCCGGTTTCATCTCTCTTCATCTGTGCAGCTGTAGCGACCGCCATCTTCATACAACTCCGGCAGGCGAAATCGGGGACGGGGCGGTAAGTTCTTATATAAGCCGGATAGAACTACAGGGACGAAAACTGGGGTCAGCAGAAAGAAAACCCGCAGACGACCCAAGAGACCGTATCTGGATTGACACGCCAGGGTGATGAGGAAATCTAACGGTGATGGGGAGGGTAAATCTGGGGGAGCTCCCGGTTTTTCCAGGATTTTCGCAGTAACAGGCCAGCTAAGGCACCGAAGAAGAATCCACCGATGTGTGCATATACGGCGATGAATTGCGCTCCTCGCTTGGCCATCCAGAACTGAATGCCCAGCCAGACCAGCAGGTACAGCCAGATTGACATGCGAAACTGGATGAACAAGATCACCTGGTAGAACTTCTTGCGGGGGATCAGGAACAGGGACGCGCCCATGACGGTGGAGATGGCGCCGCTCGCGCCGGCGACCATACTGAAGGAGTGGGAAGTGAGCGCACCGTGGACCAGGTTGGCGACGAGTCCGCCGAGCAAGTACAGAAGCAAAAACACAACCGGCTGGATGCGTTCCTCCAGGGCCGAGAACAGCCACAGGAAGTACATGTTGAAGATCAGGTGCGCGGGGCCCCAATGCATAAAAATGCTGGTGAAAAAACCCAACAGGTTATCGCCATTCCAGAACTCCCAGGGAACGAATGTGTAGGGATGAAGTTGCGCAGGATCTTCATACAGTGCCGAGACGTGGACCAGATAGGCGACAAAGTTCACCAGAATGAGAATCAGTGTCGTCAGGGGCACCCGGCTGGCACGTTCCGTTGGGAGGGGAACGCCGGTGAGGGCCTGGAACCAGTAGATCCCCAGCGTCGTCTGCCGCAGGGGTGAATTACAACCTCAGGGGAATAGGGGGTCTTGATACTTGACACTTATCAAACATGCATCCTGAGATCAGTGTAAGTGTCAAGACCCCTTTTCTTGTCTTGAATGTCTGGCAGGTATCGTACCAGCAGGATCGGCTTCGGCTCAAGCAGCCTCTGCCTCGAGCGGCAGGCGGAACCAGAACACCATGCCCCCTCCGGCTCGCAGCCTGGCTCCCAGGGAGCCGCCATGGGCCTCGATGATACGTTTGCACAGGGTGAGACCGAGCCCGGTACCTCCCTGGTTGCGCTCCCGGCTCTGTTGAGCACGGAAAAAGGGTTCGAAGAGGTGTGGCAACTCGTTTTCCTCCACGCCTACTCCCCGATCGCGCACCTCCACCATCACACCGTGCTCCTCTTGCCTGGCGGCCACTTCCACGTTGCCATCTGCTTCGGAGTGCAGAACAGCATTGTCGAGCAGGTTGTCCAGCACGCGATGAAGCAACACCGGGTCGGCCTGGAGATCGGGCAAAGAGTCAACCTCGACGCGGAGGGTGCGATCCGGGTGGTGTTGGGTAAAGCGTTCGGTCGCTCGTTCGATCAGGGCTGCCAGATCGATGCTCTCCGGACGGGGCGCCAGGGTCTTGCCTTCACTCAGATCCAGACGCGCTGTCGTCAGCACGTCCTGCACCAGCCGGTCGAGTTCCTCGATGTCCCCTTCGATGCCTGAGAGGTGCCGCTGCACTTCCTCGAGGGCAATGTCCTCCTCGGCACACAGCTCCAACGCCACCCGGATGCGGGCCAGCGGGGTACGCAACTCGTGGGAGACGTTGGCCAGAAGCTCCTTGTCGGCCCGGATGCGATGGTTGAGCCGCGCGGCCATCTCGTCGATGGTTGCGGCAAGAAGACCTACCTCGTCCCTGCGCCGGATTCCCGTCCGGGCGCCCAGGTTGCCCGCGCCCAGTTTGCGCGCCATCCGGGTAAGCTGTTCGAGAGGACGCGCAACCGAACGGGCCAGGGGATAGGAAACCAGGCCAAGAATGAGCATCACGGTGGCGAGTGTGAGCGCCAGGCGCCAACCACCTCCCTTGTGTCCCCAGCGCATGATCAGGTAGGCGCTTTGCCCGGCCGCTGCCCCGGGGTGCAACGGCAGAGCGAACTCCACGCCGTGGGCCCGGTGCCGGCGTCGGTGAACCACGAGCTCGTTCAGATCCACTCGGGACATGCGTTGGAAACTCCCGGAGGAAGAGGCCAGGAGGGTACCGTCGGCGGTGTAGACGGCAACGTCGGCCTGCAGCAGGGCGTGGTAATCCTCGAGCTTTGCTTGCAGGCGGGGAATGTCGTTTGGCAATGGTCCGCAGGTTTCTGCCAGCCGAGCGGCCGTTCGCTCGGGAACGCCCAGCCAGGGTGGCTGGTGGCCCAGGAGCATGAAGATGGCCGTCGCAGAGGCGGCCACGGCTACCAGGGTCAGGATGCCGTACCGGTAAATCCGCCAGAAGAGGCGCTTGCGTCTCCGGGGGCGGGGCTGGGCTGGGGGACGGCTCATGGTACGCGCTCCGTCATGAACTGGTAGCCCACACCGCGCACGGTCTTGATGCGCCTGGGTTTGCGCGGATCGTCACCCAGTTTCTGACGCAGCCTGGAGATGTGCACGTCGATCGAACGGTCGAAGGCTTCCTCGGCATTGCCTCCGGACAGATCCATGAGCTGCTCGCGGGAGAGCACCCGTCCTGCTCTGTCGGCAAGGGCATAGAGCAGATTGAACTCGTAGGATGTCAGCTCCAGTGTTCGTCCATCCACGGTGGCGGTGCGCGTGCCAGGATCCAGCACCAGATCTTCGAGGGCCAGTGTTTTCGTGGATGGCCCCGCCCGACCCCGTGCCCTGCGGTCCACCGCGCGGATACGGGCCAGCAACTCGCGTGGAGAGAACGGTTTTGGCAGGTAGTCATCGGCCCCGATTTCGAGTCCCATCACCCGGTCGGCCTCTTCGCCCCGGGCGGTGATCATGACGATGGGCACATCGGATTGTTCGCGGATCCGCTGGCACACCTCTGATGACAGAAAGTCGGAGGCCAAGCGGTCTTAG
>JAUXGL010000034.1 GCA_030622135.1 Deltaproteobacteria bacterium | reverse complement strand
TGCCGGTCAACGGGGTTGCCGTCGCGCCTCGATCGCAGCAGGGCCAACAGGCCCACCATCATGGCACCGGGCAGGACGTAGGCGCCCGTGCAGACCCCCAGGCCCATGAAAACGCCGGAACTCAGCGGCCGCTCCTTGTAAAAGGCCCACAGGCCGATTACCACCCACATGACCGACAGGTTGATCCCGGTCCAATGCGTCGACGCCCGCACCAGCGAGAAGGCGGTCAGGTACAGAAACACCGTCGCCACCGCGGCCACCCGGCCCATGTGCTTTTTGGCCAGCAGGAACAAGAACACCGCGCCTACGATGGTAGCACCCACCGGTATGAGCCGGGCGGTGACCGGGCCGAAGCCGAAGAAGGCCAAGAGAATGATCCCGGGAAGCAAATGCAGGGGTGGATGGGCAAAGAAGTAGTCTCCATACGGCAGGGCCCCGTGATCCGCGGTAGCCCAGGCCATATAGAAGTAGACGTTCTCGTCCCCGATCTGCCAGTGAAAACTGTAACTCTTGAGAACCAGGAAAAACAGCACCACCAGGCCCAACCCGCCCCAGGCAACTACATTCGGCCACTTCGCCACGGCAGGCAGGTTGTTACCGTCCGGCATGGTCGTCATTCCTTTCCTGCCTTTCCTGCTTTTCGCGACGGGCAGTCGCGGGCTACGGGGCAATGGCTGCATTGGGGGTTTTGGGGTTTACAGACAGTCTTGCCGTGGTTGACCAGGAGATCGTTGACCCGGGACCACCATTTCTTGGGGATGACCTGGTAGAGCGCCGTTTCGGTGGCTTTGGGGTTCTTGGTTTTCACCCAGCCCAGGCGGTTGGAGATGCGGTGGACATGGGTGTCCACCGGCAGCGCGATGCCGCCGAAGGCGTATACAACCACGCACCCGGCGGTCTTGCGACCCACGCCGGGGAGCTTTACCAACTCGTCCAGATCGTCTGGGACCCGGCCTTGGTGATCGCGGACCAGGATCCCGGCCACCTCCACCAACCGCCGGCTCTTGATGCGGTACAGGCCTATCTTTCGGATTACTTTCTCGACCGTCTTCGGCCGGGCCCGGGCCAGAGATTTAGCGTTTGGCCAACGGCGCATCACCTCGGGAACCACCGTTTCGGTTACCTGGTCGCGCACGCGGGCGGAGAGGATGGTGGCCACCAGGGTGCGGAAGGGCCGCCCGCGGCCTATGCGCGCCAACATGGTCTTGCCCTGGTGCTCGGAGAGCTGCGTAAGAACCCGGACGGCTTTTCTGGATGCGGGACTCGGCGACATCATCCCCATTATAATAGGGTTTTGGAATACACAGTCAAACTGGGCTGTTCTTGACACAAACTGACCGGGAAACTAGGCTCAAGGCGCGTATGCGTTGGTTCTTCTACATGGTGTTTTTGGCACCGGCGGGTTCGGCGCCCGCCGAACTGACCCTGGAAGATCTGCTCAAGGCGGCCCTGGAACGCGATGGGCGAGTGCTGGCGGCAAACGCCCAGTTGGACGTCTACCGGGCGAAGTACGACCAGGCCCGGTGGCTGTGGTTTCCCGTCGCCAAGCTGGACGTGCTCTTCGGCGGGCCGGTGGGCCGCAGGGAGTTGGACTGCCCCAACGATCCCAACTGCGTCCGCCTGAAGAACCCCTCCGCGTACAGCTATGGCGACCTGAGCGCCGGCGTGAGCTTCGCGGTCGGCGGCCGGCTGGAGGCCATGCTGCCCATTTACACCTTCGGTAAGATCTCCGAGGCCAAGAACGCGGCGTTGGCCGGAGTGGACGCCGGCGAGGCGGGCATCGAAAAGGCCCGGCAGGATGTGGCCCTGGAGGTCCGGCGAGCGTACTACGGCTGGCTCCTGGCCGGTGCCTCGGTGGAGATCCTGGAAGACGGAGAAGGCCAGCTCAAGAAGGCGGAGAAGAAAATCACCAAGATGCTGGACGAGCTCAACGAGGACGTGACCGATCGGGATCTGTTCAAGCTCCGCTACTACACAGCCCAGGTAAAGTCCATGCTGGTCCAAGCTCGCTCGGGGCAGAAGGTCGTGATCGAGGCGCTGCGTTTCCTCACCGGCATCGAAGGGCTGGGATCGAACAAGAAGCTCAAGGAGACGGATCTGAAGGCGCCGGCGATCGAGCTCGATCCCCAGGACGAGCGCCAGCGCTCGTACCTGGGCCAGGCCAGAAAGCTGCGGCCGGAGCTCAAGCAGCTCAACGCGGCCGTGGACGCGACGGCGGCGGCGGTGGAAATCCACCAGGCCAGCTTCTACCCCGACTTCTTTATCTCAGGCTACGTGAAGGGCTCCTACTCTCCGGCCCACGACTTCATCGAAAACTCGCTGCTCAACCGCGGGTACACCTACTACGATCACGGGCTGACCCTGGGAATGCGCGTCACCCTGGACATTCCCCAGAAGATGGCCAGGCTGGACGAAGCCCGGGCTAACCTGAGAAGGATCCGGGCGCAGAAAAACCAGGCGGTCGAGGCGGTGGGCCTGGAGATCAAGAAGCGCCTGGAGACTCTCCGGTCGGCCAAGGAAAACCTGAAGGTGCTGAAGAAAGGCCGCCGGGCGGCCAAGGCCTGGATGCGGGCGAACTTCATGAGCTATGGCGTGGGCCTCTCCAGCACCAAGGACCTGCTCGACTCGCTGGCGGCATACGCCCAGGCACGCATGGAGCTCTTCAAGGCCCACCACGACACCTTGGTCGCCCACGACCGGCTCAAAGCCGCCGTCGGCGAGAGCCTGGCAGTCCCATGAGTATGTGCTCAAGATCAACAATGAAGCTCGCCGAAGGCGAGTGAATCGAATTAGGCCGGGCACGTCCAACTATTGAGGTAAATCAAGATGAAAACGAATAAAGCCCACAAGACTGCCGTTCTCGTTCTGGCCCTGTGCATTCCCCTCGGCCTGCAGGCGGCCCCGCCCCCGCAGCAAGTCATTCAGGATGCCACCGAACAGGTCCGGTCCATATTGAAGCAGAAGGTCAAGCAGGGTTCCAAGGCGGCGAAAGCACAGAAAACCAGGCTGAAGAAAATCGTGGACAAGTTCTTAGACTACCACGAGCTGTCCAAGCGCTCCCTGGGTCCCCACTGGAAAAACCGTTCGGCAGAGGAACAAACCGAGTTCACCCGGCTGCTTCGCGACCTGATCGAGGAGGCTTACACCCAATCGATTTCCGATAACATCAAGTTCACCATGGAGTACGAGGAGGAGGAAATCGACGAGAACGGTGCCAGCGCCGCGGTGATGGCCGTGGCCTCCGCGAAAAACCAGAAGGGCAAGACCGTCTCGGAAGACCTGACCTTTCACCTCTATCTGAAAACCAAGGAGTGGATGATCTACGACGTGGAATTCGGCGACCTCTCCCTGGTTCACCACTACCGGGGCGAGTTCAACCGCAAGATCAAGAAAGAATCCTACCCGGCCCTGATCGAAGCCATGCAGAAGAAGCTCGACGAAATCCGGTCCGGCAAGGTAAAGCCGGGGACCAAGCCCAAGCTGTAACCTCTCCCCCCAACTCAATATACGCAAGCAGCTACGCTACCCCCCTCTCCGACACGGAGAGGGGGTATTACCAAAGACGCCGGTTAGAACGGTCCCCCCTTCCCGTGTCGGGAAGGGGGGACCGGGGGGTTAGGTCTATTCGGATCCCTTCAGCTTAAACTGCGCCCGCCGGTAGGAAAAACTCTCGGGGCGGGTGATAGTTAGAACCGTTTTCCAGAGATCGGACGCGCGCTTGTCGCCGCGGCTCTCCAGAATCTTGGCCTCATTGAGTATCCCTTCGGCTTCCCGCTCCAACTCGTTCAGCCCGCGCATACAATCGGTGCCGTCGGGGTGAATTTTCAGGCACTCCTGCCAGTGCTCGAAGGCTTCCCTCAGCCGCTTGCGGGCAAACCTCTCCAGACCCTCCTTGTAGAGCTTGCCGGCCAGTTGCTTGCCGATCTCCTCGCGGTAGTAACTGCGGATGCTCTTGGGAACGATCTTGGCATCACTATCGAGGGCGATGTGGAAGTCCTCCCGGGCGTCTGCGAGCTCACCCCGCAACAACAGGGAGACGCCTTCATTGTACTTGCCGTCGATGATCATCAGGTAGCGCTCGAGCTCTTTGGCCTTCTCGACAATCTCGGGCTTGTCGGACAGCGCCTTGAGGCGGCGGACCGACTGGATGGCCATCTGCGCCTTGCCCCGGTAATAGAACATCATGGCCTTGTAGATGTCGGTCGAGGGGTACCGAGACCGCATGACCTCCCCGGGGTCCAGATCGACCCGGCCCGCTTCGGCTAACCCGGCCGGCTTGTCTTCGGGACAATCGAAGACGTACGGGGCGAACTTGTAACCGTAGTGCTTGAACCTGCGCATCTTGGACTCGGCAGCCTGAACCCACTTCTCGTATACCTTCTGGTCGCAAGGATTCAGTCCCATGTACGCGAGGAAGTGTTTGTAGGATTTCCTAAACTGCTGGGCCGTGTAGTAGCTCTTTCCCTCGGTGAGATGATAGTTGCGGAGTCTCTTTTCGATTTCTGCGATCTTGTACTTGACCCGCTTGTGGTAAACCGAGTCCTTTGGAATCTTGCGCATCAACTCCAGGGCTTCCGACCACCTGCTGAGATCGTAATTCACCCGGGCATCGTCGTAGATACTCTGGTTGGCTTGCTCGTCCCCGATCTTCTTCTTCATCCGCCGCGCATCGGCGGATATGGGGTGCAAATCCAGCGCCGCCTGGACCTTCGCCTCCGCCTGTTTCCAGTCCACATCGTCCAGTTCCATGATGGTCTGCGCCGCCCGCAAGTGCTGACCCACCTGAACTTCCAAGGGGATCTTGTCCTCCGAGTCCACAGCGACAACCGGGCCCGGCTCTCCTCCTCCGCCATACATCTTTGCGCCGATGACAATGAGGAGAAAAATCCCCACCACCGAGCCCGCGGCCACTAGCATCATCCGTTTGCGTCCGAGCGCCTGCGCTCCCTTGGACACAGCCTCACCGTGCACGTACTTGAACTCCATGTTCCCGAAACGAACCACGTCCCCGCTGCTGAGCTCGGCCGAGTCGATCCGCTTATTATTTACGAAGGTTCCGTTGGAGCTACGCATGTCGACCAGGTTGGTGCGGCCTCCGCGCACGATCATGCGCGCATGCAAGCGCGACATGGAAGGGTCGTCGATCACCAGGTACAAAGAGGGATCCCGACCTACACCGCACTCGCCGTCCTCGAGATCGATCTCCACTCCCCGGGTAGGCCCCTGGGTCCCCCGAAGATAGGGCCGGGGAGGAGCCTCTTCGAACATCTCCGCTTCCGCTTTTGTATCCAGCGTGGCGCCGAATACGGAGAAGATAAAAACGCCGGCCTCCATTCGCGCGCCGGGGGTAAGCTCGAATACTCCGGAGACGGCCTCACCGCTGATGCGGATACCCTGCCCGCCGGTCAGATCCTCCACCATGATCTTCCCGTCCTCAGCCCACATCTTAAAGTGATGCCGGGTGACGCTACGGGAGCCCAGGACCACATCGCTGTCCTCACCCTGCCCGAAGACCTGGGGCTGGGGGCCGACTTCGCACTCTCTCTCCCGACCGCTGGGGTCGGTCATGAGGATTATTGCCATGGCACACTACCCTAAGATGATTAGACGACTCACAAATCCTGGAAGATGTTCATGTTGACCGGGAGTCCGCGCTTCTGCAGATCGTCGTAGAACTTGGGAATGAAGCCCGAGGACACGAAACGGCCCTTGACCCGGCCGTCTTCGTCGAAACCCTCCTGCTTGAAGTAAAAGATATCCTGGAGGGTGATGATTTCAGTCTCCATGCCGGTGACCTCGGAGATGGCGGTTATCCGGCGCGAGCCGTCGCTGAAGCGGGACTGCTGAACGATGATGTTGACCGCCGAGGAGATCTGCTCGCGGATGGCCCGTATGGGCAGATCCATCCCGGACATGAGCACCATGGTTTCCAGGCGAGCCAGCGAATCCCGGGGCGTGTTGGCGTGCACGGTAGTCATCGAGCCGTCGTGGCCGGTGTTCATGGCCTGGAGCATATCCAAAGCCTCGCCGCCGCGGCACTCGCCCACGATGATGCGATCGGGGCGCATACGCAGGCAGTTGCGCACCAGGTCGCGGATGCTGATCTGCCCGGTCCCCTCGATGTTGGGAGGCCGCGACTCCAGTGACACCAAGTGTTCCTGGTGAAGCTGGAGCTCGGCGGCGTCTTCCACGGTGACGATGCGCTCGCCATCGGGAATGAAGGCGGACAGGCAGTTCAGCGTGGTGGTCTTCCCCGAACCGGTACCCCCGGAAACGATGCAGTTCATGCGCGCCTTTACGCACATCTCCATGAACTCGGACATGCCCTGCGTCAAGGTCCCGAAGCCAACCAGGTCCTTGACGCTCATGACCTCCTGCTTAAACTTCCGGATGGTGATGCAAGGCCCCTTGATGGCCAGCGGCGGGATGATGGCGTTCACCCGGGAGCCGTCCTTGAGCCGGGCATCCACCATGGGAACGCTCTCGTCGATGCGCCGCCCGATGGGTGCCACGATCCGCTCGATCACCCCCATCACGGCGTTGTCCGAAGAGAAGGTCTTGTCGGAAAGAGTCAACCGCCCGTCCCGCTCGATGTAGATCTGCTGGGAGTGGTTAACCATCACCTCGCTGATAGTCGGATCCGCCAGGAAATCTTCCAAGGGCCCCAGGCCCAGGGCCTCGTTGAGCACGTCCTTGACCAGCAACTCGATGTCCACCCATTCGACAATCTCGTCATCCTGCTCCATCTGCGTGGTGATGTTTCTAACCGCGCGCTCGGTTTGGTCCCAGAGATCTTCGTCGTCCAGCTGATCGATATCCAAGCGCCGCAGGTCCAGGTACTCGATCAGGCGGCCGTGCACATCCCGCTGGAGCGCCGAGTACTGCTCCACACGCGGATCCGCTTTTTTCTTCCTGGGTTGCCGGGGCGGCTGGGGCTCCGCTGAGGATTCAGCCTTGGGCCGGGAAGCTTTCGCGGAAGCTTGCCCTTCCTCCTCGCCCACCGAGGTGGACGCGGTTTCTTCCTCGAACTCCTCGAATTTACCGAGAAGCTCGGGCTCCTCCTCGGCGTCCAGGCGCTGCTTGACGCCGCAATCGGCGGGCTTGCGACTCTTCTTGGCCAGCAACTCTTTCTTCTTTTCAGCGGCTTCGGCGAGCTGGATGACGAAATCACCCACCTGGATCTTGTCGGTGTTGCGCACGACCCGGGGAGAGGTGATGCGCTTGCCGTTGACGTAGGTTCCGTTGGTGCTCTTCAGATCCAGCACCACCATCTTTTCGTCCCGCTGTACGATACGAGCGTGCTTCTTGGATACGTTCCCGCGGGACAGGATGATGTCGTTGCCCTGAACGCGCCCGATGGAGATCTCGTCCTTCTGATAATCGCGGCGCTTGGAAGCCCCGCCCTTCTCGGAAATGGTAATGCTGAGCATGGGTTTACCCTCAGTCGAAGATCCCGAACCCCACCTCGCTCTCGGCTCGCTTGTAACGGTTCTTGATGTCCGCGATCATCTTCAGGATCCTGGGAGTCTCCGGGTTGACGATGCGGGGGGTGACAAACACGCATAGCTCCGACTTCTTCTCCCGAAAAGAGCGCGACTTGAACAGCTCGCCGATGATGGGGATGTGCCCCAGCAGGGGCACCTTGGAGATACCTTTCTCTTCGTTGAAGTGAAACAGGTTGCCCAGGACGATGGTCTGCCCGTGACGCACCGTAACGTTGGTCTTGGCCCGGTCGATGATGAAGCCGGGAATGTCGATCCCCGCGGCTATGACGCCGATGGAACGATCTACGTCGCTGACCTCGGTTAAGACCTCCATCTGGATGTTGCCGTGACGGTCGGCGGTGGGCGCGATGTTTAAAATCACGCCGAACTTCTTGTACTCCACCTGCATGGCATTGGCGGTCACCATGACGATGGGCACCTCGCCGCCGGCCAGGAACTCGGCCTTCTCCCCGCTGGCGCACACCAGCTTGGGCTGGGCCAGCACTCGGGCATAACCGTCCTGGAAGAGGAAACCGAAACCGAACTTGGTCGAGCCGCTGAGCACCCCCTGGAAGGAGGTGCCGTTGATTCCGGGGCCTTCGAGGTAGCGCTTGGTGTTGAGCGTACCGCTGACCGCGCCCTCGATGTCCAGCGGCCACTTGATGCCGATGTGGTCGGTACCCTGCTTCTTGATCTCCACGAAATCGATCTCGACCAGCACCATGCGCTTGATGCCCACGGCGAGCAGGTTCTCCACCTCCTCCCCGATGGCCTTGGTGATCAGCTCGGCCTTCTGGAGGTCGTGCTTGGACTCCACCGAACCCTCCAGGAAGATCTTGGTGCCCACCACGGTGGCTTCAACGTTTTTCAGCCCGGCCTGCTGCAGGGAGAGGCTGAGCTGGTTGGCCACCAGTTTCTTGGCGTTGGGGTTTACCTTGACGAAGCTCTTAACCTGGGGGTAGAGCTTCACGATCTCCGCGACCCGGTGATAGTCCTCCGAGGTAAATGCCCGGCCGTCGAGGATGACGCGGTCGCCGATGGGCTTGATGTTGATCCCCTCGCGATCGCCGAGCAGCTCCCGGACCTCGCGAATCAGCGACTTCACGTCCACCTTCGAGACGACGATGCTAAACGAAATGTTGGGCCGCCCCGAACGGATGACCATCATGGTGGTGCGACCATCGCCGGTGGCAAAGAGGATGAAGCTGTTCGATCCGATGATCTTGACGTCCGCCACCCGGGGATTCCCCACGGTTACCTTGGTAATCCCCGGAAACGACATGCTTTTCTGCTCACCAATCACCATGCGCACGACCCGGGCCTCGGCCCGGACGCCCGAGGAAACCAGCAGTCCCCCAAGGAATCCCAGAAGCATTAAAACAACCGAGAATGCCTGCCCTGACCGCTTCATGAAATATCTCCAGTAATCAGGTAAGTAACACCTATCCCCTAGATTTTCCGCAAGAATCAACCAAGGGAACCGACAAGTCAAGAGAGAAACGCAGCCGGGGTTGACCCCGGGAGAACGCCGTACTTCATTGACGCGGCCCATATGACCCCCAGAGCGATGGCCACACCGTAAGGAATCGTTGCGCGTTCCTCGCCCGCCTGCCCGCGCCTAAACAGGCGTTGCATGGATGCGCGCCCTTTTTTAGAGGCAACGAGAAAAATCAGCGCCAGTACGGCGCCGACGATTGCGGTAGCCATGGCACAGGAGAGCGAGTAAACGAATCCCCCCAGGGCGCCCACGGCGGTCATGAGCTTCACATCCCCTCCACCGAATCCCCGACCCCAGAGATAGAAGACGCCGAAAACCAGCGCGCAGAAACCCGCCCCAAAGATGGCCGACAACAAGCCCAAATCGAACACACCGCCGAACCCGTGCCCGCCAAACCGGAGAATCAGCCCCAGAGCGATGGCGGGATAGGTAACAAAGTCGTAGATCTTCCGCTTGAGCAGATCGGTCACCCCCCCGGCCACGGCCACGCCGACCAGCAAGATGTCCAGAATGATGTCCAGTGCGTCCATTCCGGCTTCAGGTTACAAAACCGGAGGGAGGAGGGAAACAAAAAAAAGCGGCGCCTCAGGACGCCGCTTTTCTCTCCGCAGAACCGATAACCAGACAATTACTATTACTGCGGCGCGTTTTCATCAGCAAAGTCATCCATACCCTTGCGCCCTTTTAACGCATCAGAGGCCACGTCAGCCCCAGTGTCTCCGATTGCGTCGTCGCCCGCCAAGGCGTCGGCCGACGTGGCGAAGAGCGCGCGGATGTTGTCACCGAACAGCGACACCACGCCGATGGCGGCAATGGCTATCAGCGCAACGATAATGATGTACTCGGTCATACCCTGACCTTTACGACCTCTCAGTTTCGCTAACATGTCCGTCTCCTTTCATGAATAGTTCTAAAGAACCGGTTATATCCCTAATTTGCCAGCTTCTCGACAACTGTACGTAAAATACCCGGCCGGGGCAATCGGTCAAGTGACGGATGGGCGCCTAACTACTCGGTATATCGGCTAAAAATGATAAAGAATTCCTGCGTTGGCGTGCAGAACGGTGATGTTGGTGTTCTCCTCCAACACGACTCAGATGATAGCGGCGGCCGGCCTGCCGATCAAGTTCGGCTTTCCACTTGACACCTGAGTCAATCTTGTGCAGACTCCGTTTGATTGACACGTGAATCAACAGGGCTTTTCATGCCGCGGACTGAAAAAAAGAGAAGGAAATATTCAGCCGAGGAGAAAAAAAGCCTGATCCTCAACTCCGCCATCCGGGTGTTTTCGCAGAAGGGCTTCCACCGCTCCCGCATCTCCGACATCGCCGACGAGGCGGGGGTGGCCTACGGGCTGGTGTACCACTACTTCGAGAACAAGCAGGAGATCCTGCACACCATCTTCGAAAATAACTGGGGCCTGTTGACCAAGGTGATCGATACGGTGGAGGAACAGACCGACGATCTGAGCCAGAAGCTGCTCTTGATCGTAAGCTTCATGCTGGACGCCTACAAGCTAGCCCCGGACATCATCCAGGTCATGGTCATGGAGATCGCCCGGTCTTCCAAGTTTCTCAAGGAGCCGAAGATCGAAGCCTTCGAGAAGGCCTTCTCCCGCCTGGCCGAGATCCTCTCCCACCACCAGAAGAAAGGCGACATCGCCACCGACCTGGAGCCAAAGTTTTTGTCATACTGCTTCTTCGGCATCCTCGAACTGATCCTCACCGGCTACCTGCTGGGCACCCTGCAACCCAAGAACGGCGAACAACACGAAGCCTGCAAGGCCAGCCTGGTGTCGATTTTCCTGCACGGCATCATCAAACGCTAGGTAACTTCTCAATAATCCCGGGCAATCGTCAACCCTTCAGAAAAACGCTGGCGCCTAAAACCGCGTGTTCGTCCCCACTCCGGCGGCTCCCAGGTAGGCCAGATCCAGCAGGAAGAAGATATCGGGGAAATCCTGCGCCCGCAGCATGCGCACGGTAAGCGAGAATCCCCAGCAGCGGCAGTCGGAACGGTAAGCCAGCCCTCCACCGTACCAAGAAAGCTCGTATTCGCGCAGGTCCAGGCTGGCGCCGGCGTGCAGGGAAAGACCCCGGCCGACGTTCAGACGGCCGGTCCCCTCGATCACGTGCACGGTCTCTCCCAGGGCGCGCAGGGGCAGGGGATCGAGCCCAAACAGCAGGCCTTCCTCGCGCTGAGTGCGCTCCGAAAGCGGCAGGGGGCGGCCGGCGGCGTCGCGGTGGGCGGGCATGTACAGATAGGTGATGCTCGCCGAATCACCCCGCCGATCGCGGACGCCCAGGGACGCATCCACCTCGGCGAGCTTGGCCGCTTCCCAATCGTAGCTCGCCCGCAACCCGGCGGTTACGGCGATGTGTGCCGTGCCGTTTGGTGCGGGATGGGCCGCCACGCGAACCCAGCCCGCCGCCTGGCCCAGCCGGTCGCCCGCCAGATCCACCGCCTGCATCAGGCGCAGGTGCAAGGCTCTCTTAAACCCTCCGCGCTCGCCGGTGCTCCGGTAAAGGCCGGAGTCCAGACCGACCTGCAACTGGAAGGCGTCGGTCATCAGCCGGTCGCGCACGTCCAGGTACACCGCCGGATCGCCGGAGGCAGAGCTCAAAACGGCCCCGGCCAGACGTATCCAGGGCGCCAGGGTGTGGCCGCTGCGAGCGCCGTACGCCCGCGACAGCTCGGTGCCCAGGTTCACGCCGGCAAAGGTGATTCCCCGGCTCGACGGGTCCGGTGACCTCGGTCCGTGGGGCAGGTAAACCACCTGGCGGTGGCCCAGGCGAGCCTGCAAGTTCAGCACCTGTCCGAAGAACAGCGGCAAGCGGAGCTCGGGGTGCAGCAAGAATCTCGACGCCCGACGGATCTCGCCGGCGCCCAAGATTCCATCCCCTTCCCCGCCGGGGCCGTTGTCCCCACCGCGATCCGCCGGTGCCCCCGCATACCTCGGCTCCCTTTCATCCGGAGTTCCGTCGACGCCCCAGTCCCGCCAGGCAGCGGACAACGAGGACAGGTTGGCCACCTCGGCCAGAAGAGACAGCTCGAGCGGGAAGTCGAAAAGACGGACCGGCGCGATGTGAAACCAGATGGCCGGGAGGCGCTGGATGGTGTCATGCGCCTCGGACGAGAACAGATCCACATTGGCAAACCGCAGGTCCTGGTAATAGAGCGCATCCAGCGCGAGCACCGCGTGGGGCCAGCGCTGCTCGATCACGACCGCCGAAGGTGCCGCGTCCGTCGCCCGGCCGGTCATATCGCTGACAAAGTCGCGGTTGATATCGCTGTCCGAAAAGAGCCGGACGGCCACCCGCAGGGATCCCCCGGAGGATCCCCGGACCCAAGCGTGTAGCTCGCCCGAGGCCCGGTGCCCAAACTCGCCCTTCTCGTCTTTGATGTGGGCCAAGCGCACCTCCACCCGGCTGCGTCGCCCGGGCACGGCCCGGATCTCCAGCCGTTCGCGAAAGCCGCGCTCCTCGAACCAGTCCAGGGAGAGGGTGGTGTCGGCGCTGCCTCCCAGAGTGACAAACAGGGACTCGGACAGCACGAACCCATCCCGGCCCGAGTAGTTGACCTGGGGAAAGAGCAGCCCGGTCCGGCGCTCGCTCAGAGGCAGGTAAGCCGCCGGCAATACAAACACGGGAATCCCCTTCAGGTAGAACACCGGCCAGGTCAGCCAGGCGCGCTCGCCCGGCAGGACCTCCGCGCGCGCGGCCCGGATCTCCCAGGAAGGGGCCGCATCGCCGCAGTCGCACGCGGTGAAGCGGGCTCCCTCCACCTGATAGTGTTCCGGCTCCCGCACCAGGCGATCCCCCTCGAAGGTCATGGCATTGAAACCGGCCCCGGCCAACCCGGACGCCGTCCGGCAGGCGATGAGTTTGTCCGCGCTCACCCCCGTCTTGACCAAGATGACCGCCCGGTGCATGACCGCAATGGAGGAGCGCCGGTCCAGCTCGAGCCGGTCGCAGAGCAACACCGAGGTATCCTCGATGATCCGCACCGACCCCGCCATGGTTACCTGCCGCTTCTTGGTCAGGATCTCGATCCAGTCGGCCTGGATGGTCAACCGGCCCCCTTTTACCAAAACGCCGTCCTTCAACAACAGGCGGTCGCCGCCGTTCTTGGTGACTAGTTGGCCGGCCTCGATCCGTAGGGGGCCGGAAATGGATTCCCAGTAAGTGAAGTCCTCGAACTTGGGCTGGGGCTGGGCCGAGGCCGTAGCGGAGAACAAGAGAAAGAGGACGAATACACTTCTAGCCATTATTGCTCATGATACGTTCGGAACCGGAAAGGCTCAAGCTTATGGAAAATCCGTCGACCCTCGAACTGCGCGGGCGGCCCGGCTAAAGACAGGACGGCACAACCGTCAACCCTTGAGAAAAGGGGATATACCCTTCGCCTATTCATCACCCCATCTCGACGGGTTTTGTCGTCCCGCTGCCAGGGACCAACAAATCCCCCTCATCTCCGGTTACCTAAACCTGCGTTAGGCTTTCGCCCGGAATTATTGAAGATACGCGTTGGGTGGCTAAACGGTTACGATTATTGGTTGCGCTGGAAGTTGACGTAGACCAGGTTGCCTTCTTGACCGGAGGTATAGGGGACACGGTTGCGGAGCTGGATTTCCACGCGGACGTTGCGGCTGATGCCTTCGATCTCCCGCGGTACGACCATGGTGACCGCCGAATCGAAAAAGTGGGTGTCCAAAAACCGCGTGTTGTTGCTGAGTGGAACACGAGTGTTTTCCAGCTCCAGGACGATCAGGTTCCGGCCTTCCTCGACCACGTGAAACTTGACCGGCTCGTTGGTCTTGATGAAAACGCGGGAGGAATCCCGGGTCTGCTGGAATCCCACCCAAGTCATGTTCTTGATGGCGGACGAAATCTCCACGCGTTCATCGGCCGGCGCATGCGGCTCTCGCTCCACGTACTCCTCGGGCAGGGGTGGAGGCGGGGGCTCTTCGACCTCTCCGGGGGCAACCGGAGGCGGTACTGCTTCGCCCCCGGCGGGGGTCGAGATTTCCTCCACCTCTTCCACCACCTCGACAGGCACCTCGTCCGCCGCTTCTTCCTGCGCCATGCTCACTTCTACGGAGTTTTCCGGCTCCGGTCGAAGGGCGTCAATGGACGCGGGTGCCGGAGACGGCGGGGGAGCTACATTTCGGATGGATTCGGATTCTGTTTCCGTGTCCGGCCCCGGGCCCGGCTCCGCCGGGACCGAAACGGGCCGCGGCTTGGGCTGGTGCAACGGAGATCGCGAAGGCTCGGGCGTCCGGGTGGCGACCAGCACCAAGTCCGGCTCGGCCTCGTCTCCTTCCAACTCGGCATCCGCGGCCGGATCCGGCAAAGAAACCGAGTCGACCTGCAATGACTCCTGCGGCGCGCCCAGGTTCCCCACCCGCGCCCGGGACAAGGTCCGTTTTTGTCCCGGGCGATGCCCCGGGCGTTTCATCGCCCGGGACCGAACCCGATGCGGAAACGCCCGGGATTCGGAAAGCTCTTCGGAGAGCGCCTCGTCCCGGGAAATGACAGCCCCGTCCGATGAAACGGACCTTGTGTTCATGACCACCGTCTTCTTCCTTAGCTTCCGGTCGGGCCCCACCGGAACGCCCGCTGAAACCAGCAGGCCTCCCGCTCCGGGGACCAAATGAACCAGCAAGGTGCCTCCACGAATGGTGACCTTGTACTCGGCCTCCTGCGTCAAGCGAATGATCACCCGCGACATGACGTTAGGAGCGCGACCGTACCGCGCGGTGGTGATCTTCTCCACGATCTTCCCGTCCCCCGCGATGCTTGGGGGCACACCGTCAAGATCGCACTCGGCCACATCCACGATCACCCGCCGGGGGGCCATCTGCTTGAAGGTGGTGAAGTTGGGGGCACGCTCCCCCGCAATCTCTACTACGGTGGCCTGTCCCTGGTGGCTGAGGCGAACAACGTTGATGCGATTCAGGCTCAATGTCCTGGAAGAAACCGGGCCGGCCAGAAAAGACAAGAACAGAATCAAAGCGACATGAGAAAGTCTTTGACCCCGCACGGCCCAAAAACCTCTGTAATGAACCGCGCAGGACTCGACGTTCCCTGGACGCACTCCGAAGCTTCTAGCAGAATGAGAAGAAGCCCTGAACAAAGAGTCTACCATGCCTGGACCTCCACCAGATTTATCCGAATGAAATGTAGCATGAATTTCATGGGCTGAACAAGTTTTTTAACCATAATTTTCATTAAATTAAGCTTAATTTACATTAAATTACCCGGATTTCTGAGCCTCTTCGCCCCGCCCGGACCAGGGGGAAGCTCCCGCCTGTTCCAGCCACAGGCGGGCTTCTCCGGCCACCGTCAGCGAGCCACAAACCACCACCGGCTCGCCTGGATCCTGACGGAGCCAACCGAGGGCCGCCGCAACCGAGGAATGCACGCGGGCCGGGCCCGGGATCAGCGATAGCAGCGTTTCCGGATCCCGCGCCCGCGAGTCTTGGGATCGCACCAGATCGATCTGGGCAGCCAGGGGAGCCAAACAATCCAGCATCTTCCCCGCCTGCTTGTCTGAAAGAACTCCGAACACCAACCGAATCCTACCGCCCTTGAATACGTCTTGAATCGTTCCCGCGAGCGCCCTGGCCCCGTCCGGGTTGTGGGCCGCGTCCAGGATCCACTCACCCGAAGAACCGAAGCGTTCGAAACGGGCCGGCCACACCACCCCACGAAGGCCCGCGGTCACATCGCGGTCATCCACCCGGATGCCGTGCTCTAGAAGATGCGGCAGGCATCCCAGCGCCACGGCCGCGTTGTCAACCTGGTAGGCTCCCGAAAGACCCAGGCGAACCGGCCCGAAGGTGCGCCCACCAACCTCGAAGCGGGCGCTCCGCCAGTCACCGTCGGCTTCGAAATCCTTCCCCAGCGAATACAGCGGCGCATCCAAACAGGCGGCGCGATCCCGAATCACCTGGAAGGCTTCCTCCGCCTGGCGGGCGCACACCACCGGAACACCCGGCTTGACGATCCCGGCCTTCTCCCCGGCAATGGCCGCCAGGGTATCGCCCAGCCACTCGGTGTGCTCCAGGTGAATGGGCGAGATCACCGACACCACCGGCGTGAGCACGTTGGTGGCATCCAAGCGCCCACCCATTCCACATTCCATCAGGGTTACGTCCAGTCCGGCCCGGGCAAACAGCAGCACGGCCAGAATCGTGGTGCATTCGAAGAAGGTCAGGCGGGTGAACTCGCTGGCGCCGCCGCGGAGTTGGTACCAGGTTTCACTGCCCATCTTATCCAGCATGCCTTCCCGCTCCACCCAATCGACCACTTCCTGGGGATCCACCTCCAGCCCTTGGTCAAACAGCACGGCCGCGGCTTCGCAAACCGCGGAGTCGGACACCGGCTCACCGTTTATCCGGAAGCGCTCGCGGAAATGGTTCAGGTGCGGAGAGGTATAGAGGCCCACCCGGTGGCCCGCCCGGCGAAGCACGGCATCCAGGAAGGCGGCGGTGGAGCCCTTGCCGTTCGAGCCCGCCAGGTGAACCACCTTCAGCCGCCGATGGAAAGCACCCAGCTTTTCTAAAACGAGCCGGGTATTCTCGAGCCCAAACCGGATGCCCTTGGGTTTCAGCGCGTAAAGGAATGCGGTGACGTGCTCGATTTGCATTTGCATGAATCAGACCTTGAAACGATCGCCAATCTTCATGATCCGTATGCGGGGGTCGCCGAGGGCGGAGATTTCGGTTTCAAGGTCGCTCATGCGATCGGGCTTTAGGTGGTACAACTCGATGGGAACGTCGGCAGCGTCAATCTTCTTCAACTCTTCCGCCAAGGTCCGGGGCGTCAGATGGCCCGCCGCATCCGCCACCACCTGCAGATCGTTTGGGAACTTGGTCTCGATCATCAAAAGTTTCAGGTTCCGCACCCGGTTGACCGCCCGCCACAGCTTTTGGGTGGGACCGGTATCACCGGTGTAGACGAACGTGCCGGTGGGACCCCGAACGATGAAGGCCATGGACTCCACCGGGTGGCTGACCGGAATCGCCCGGACGGCGAGCCGACCCACCCGGAAGGATCGCTCCGGTTTGAACACGGCCTGCTTGAGCACGGGATTGTCCGGGTTGGGAAGCATGAAAAAGTCCGGCCAGAAACGGTTATTGAAGAAGTCTCCCCGGATTGTCTTCATGGCGCCGGGCGAGGCATGGATCTTCACCGACTTCCGGCGGTGGCCGATGATCAGGTCGGCGAACAGCGCCAGATCCTTGACATGATCGCAGTGCGCGTGACTGATCAGCACGTGATCGATCTCGAGCTGCCGCTCGAAGGTCAACACGCTCGAAAACGAGCCGGCATCCAACATGATTTTTTCATCGATCAGCATGCTGGGTGGGAGATACCCGGCCATCTCGCCGCCGTGGCAACCCAGTACTTCGATTTGAATGGGAGTGGGCAATCAAAGTCTCCCAACGCCCGCGAATAGGCCCTGCGGTGAAGCGCAGCCCAGCCCAACCCTTCGGTATGCCGCGCTTTTTGCGTTTCTCAGCAACCCCTGTGGAGCTGCGGTGCTATATATCCCCGAACTTTTCCTTCATCTCCAGGAATTCCAGGAATTCGCGCAGCCGGTTCACTTCATGGATCAACAAGCCGCCTTCTGCATGCCTGCGGATTAGTTTCGCCTTCAGGAGCTTGTCCAACACCTCGTCGATCTGCGCCACCTCGATCCCGATCTTCTGAGAAAGCGCCTTCGGATCCACGTCCACCAGGGTCCCGCCCGGGACGGACTGTCCCTTGGAGACCAGGTTGGTAAGAAAGTGGACCACCCGGCTGTTGTGGTCTTTCAGCATCAGGTTCTCGATCTGCTCATCGGCCTCTTGCAGCCGCTGCGCGAGTATTTTAATCATCCGCACGGCAATCTCGGCGTTGCCGCGGATCATGGCATCAAAAGTCTTGGGTCCGATGACCAGCAACCGGGCGATTTCCACCACCACCGCTCCGGCGGATCGGGGCTTGTTGTTGATGATGGCCATCTCGCCGAAAAAGGCGCCCGGCCCCAAGGTTACCAGCAATTTCTCCTGGTCACGGGCCTTCTTGGTGATGTTAACCTTCCCGGACTGGATGACGTACATCTCGTTGCCGACATCGCCTTCCTTGAAAACCACCGTGCCGGGTGAAAACTCTTTTCCGAAACGCTCGAAAAGTTTATCGCTGTCCGCCATGCGTGTACTCCCGCCCGGTTGGATCAACACCTTTTTCTTGTAACCCGCCGGCGCGCTCCCTGTCTAGACCTTTTCGGCAAGCGTTTCCGCCGGCCGGTTGACGACTGATCCAATGGGAGCTACCATCTTTAGGGTATCTCGCTTGAATCCCTGGATTACACGACACCCTCCCGGCATCATTTGGTAGTCATCTTGAACAAGCCGTCCCACTCGGGTCCCGGCGGGTTCGCCTGCATCTCCATGCACCGCTGGATGTACATCTTCGAAACCCGGTCCTCCGACAGCTTCTCGAACCCGGCGATGGCCCGGGCCCACTCGCGTTGCTTGTATTTGCCCAGCGCGCCGTGGAAATCCTCAATCCAGCCGTCCTGGTCCGGATCCGCCGGACCCCGGTGAAGCAGCTCGAAGATGCGCACGGGCTCCAGCTTGCCCTTGACCAAAACGGCATCCAGCTCCCGGCAGGTAAAATGATCGCCCAGCTTCGCCTGGGTGAACTCGCTGACGATGATGTGAGTCCCGAACTGCTTGTTCAAACCCTCCAGCCGCGAGCCCAGGTTTACGTGATCGCCCAGCACCGTGTAGTCGAAGCGATCGGCCGAGCCCATGTTGCCCACCGACATGGGGCCGGTGTTGACCCCGATGCCGATATCCAGCTCGGGCATGTCCCGCACCCGCCAGTCCGCCCGCAGCTCCCGGAGCTTCTCCATCATCCCCAGCGCCGTCCGGCAGGCGGCCCGGGGGTGGTCCGCGAAGGACACCGGGGCGCCGAAGAAAGCCATGACGGCATCGCCCATGTATTTGTCCAGGGTACCGTTGTACTTGAATACCAGGTCGGTCATGGGGGTCAGGTACTCGTTCAACAGCTCGGTCACCGCCTCGGGAGCCATCTGCTCGGAGATGGTGGTAAACCCGCGGATGTCGGAGAACAGCACGGTCAGCTCGCGGCGCTCCCCGCCCAGCTTCAGCTTGGAGGTATCGTGCAGCATGGTGTCGATGACGCTGCCCGACAGGTAAAACTGAAACGCGTGCCGGATCTCCCGCTTCTGCCGCTCCTCGGTCGCGTAGCGGTAGACGGCCACCCCCATGAACAAAACCACCATGTGCACCAGGGGCCAGACGATGTGCGCCTGGATACCGCTCCTAAACAGAAACACGGAGTCGGCCGCCAGTACGCCTAAGAACAGGCCGATGACCACCAGCAGACCCAAGGTCAACCGGATGCGGTTTAAAACCCAGCTGAGGAAAATCCCCGCCAGTAGAATGAACAACGCCTCGAAGTGCTGGAGGACAATCGGCCGGCTGGTGAAATCCTTCGTAATCACGTTCTCGATGGCGCTGGCGTGGATCTCCACGCCTGGAAAGCTGTGCTCGAACGGCGTGGGCCTCAGGTCGTAGATACCCCAGGTGGTGGCGCCGACCAGTACCACTTTGTCATTCACATCGGCGCAAGCCTGGGGCTCGCCATGGATGATGTCCCCCGCCGAAACATGCTTGAAGGTCCGCCCCCCGCCGTAATAGTTGACCCGGAACATTCCTCCGGTCTCCACGGGAATCTCGACGTGCTCCTCGGTGGGCATTCCCAGCGGCCCGATGAACAGGCCCACAAAGCCCGGTATGTGCTCGTTCTTGGTGATGGTATTGACCAGCAACTCGACCGGCTGTTCGTAGTAGGCCGAGAGCACCTGCAAAGACAGCGACGGGAACACATTGCCATCGAAGGCGAATACCATGGGGACCCGGCGGTAGATCCGGTCCTGGTCCGGGACCTGGTTGAAGAACCCGTAGCGCTCCGTCGCTTCGGTCAAGACGGGGATATTGGCCCTCACGCCCAGCGCCCGGTGAAACCACTCTCCCACGTTGGTCCGCGGTGACTTGGCCGTGTATGCAATCGTTCCGAAACCGATGCTGTCTTTTCCCTCCTTGATTTCTTGCTTGTCCCGGTCGGACAGCTTGGCCACTTCCTCGGGATTGGTGAAGAAGAAGTAGCCCAGCACCACGTTTTCCGAATCTTCGATCACCTTGGCCAGGATCTTGTCCCCCTGCACCCGGGCATAGATCTCCTCGAGTTCCTTCTGGAAGGCCTCGTCCCGGCTGGATGCCTGGGCGTATTTCTCCACGATGGACCCGACCACCGGCGCGGTGCGGGAGGCGTCGGGCTCCGAGAAAACCACGTCGAAACCGATGACCTTGGCGCCGCACTTGTTCAACTGCCGGATGAGCATACCGATCTTGTCGCGGGGCCAGGGGAACATGCCCAGGTCTTCCATCCGAACGCTCTTCTCGTCGATGGCCGCGATGACCACGTGGGCCTTTTCCTGGAAGACCTGCTTCTCTTCGGGGGTGCCGGGACCGCCGCGAATCTGAAATTTGAGATCCAGAAGCGAGTTCTCGATGTTCTCGATGAACCGGAAGGCGTGCGCCCCCGCAAAGACCAGGTAATTCAGCTTAACCAGGCAGAACAGCAGAGTGAGCAAGAGACCCAGTTTGAAGCCGGATGGTCTAAACAGCTTCTTCAGCACGTTTTGCTCCCACAAAAACGCAGACTTGCAGATTAGAGGATACCCCGTTTCGTGTCAATTCCCAGCATTCCCAGCCTGCGATTCAGGCAGTGGAGGGGGCATGGCTAGCCAAGGCACGACACGGTCGCTCACACACTCTGGAAAATGGGGAGGAGGGGCGTTGCGGTGGTCCGTTGATAACTGAAATGAAGTGTGTATAATATACACATGGCAACGTGGACGAGTTCTCCGCGGCCCTGGGCACCACCCGGTCTGGATTCCTGGCCATCGCCGCAAGGAAGTCGCTGTTGGAAGCACAAAAGAGAGAAGGGTCAGAGTAACTCAAACGTGATGGCCTCGCAAAAAGTCAAGTCGTAACTCCTAAGAAACTCGACTCAGCAATATCAAGGACTTACAATCGAGTTTCTTAGAAGTTACGGAACGTAGGGGCACCAATGGAAGATTGGGGGATCAAGCCATGGATTGATCCTCCTGACTCGATAGCATAGTATTTCCTGTCCAAGAACCCACTCGCCAGGGGTCTTTATTTTTGAAAACGGCACACAACCAGCCGGCCGGCAAAGTGGACATCGGCACGATCTACCGGCGATATATCGTCATGGTACGAAACCGTGCTCTCAGGATTCTCAAAAACCCCACGCTGGCTGACGATGTGGCCCAGGAGGTATTCGTGAGGTATCTCCAACATAGACGAAAGGGCGGCCGGGAGGAAAACCCGGCCGGTCTGCTCTACCGGATGGCGACCAACATGTCGCTCAACCATCTGCGCGACACGCGCCGGAGACAGGAGTTGCTCGATCAAGCAGGTGCCAATCCCCATGGCAAAGGATTTCAAGCGCCGGACGAGAGTTTGGTACTTAGACAGCTACTGGCAAAGGTTTCCAAAAAAGAGGCTCGCATCGCCTCGTACTACTACCTCGACGACATGGAGCACAAAGAAATCGCAGAATTGCTGTCCATTAACCGGCGAACCGTGGGCCGGCGACTGGAACGATTTCGAAGGCACGCGCGACGGCTTCTGGAAGTATCCGAGCCAAAGAGATCACAATGACGAGCGACCGGATCCCACGCACCAGGCAATCTTTGGAATGCCTCTCGCATTTCACCGTATCCCGGTTTGTCTTGGGCGAGCTGAGCCCGAGGATGAGCCGGATCGCAGAAGCCCACCTGAACACATGCCCGCGCTGCCAGAAACTGGTCGATCGGGAACGCGAGCAGGTCGAACTTGCCGCCTGCGAGCACATCCCACAACGGCTTCTCGACACCGACTCGCACACACCCGCGCGCTGGATACCCTGGACACTGGCGACCGCAACCATATCGATGATAGCGGTCGTCGTGCTTTTCCTGCTGCCGACTTCCGACAGGCGTGGTGATTTCGGCCTGCGGGCTAAAGGAACACTCTCGCTCGATGTAACGCTTCTGAGAGCAGGCCGCATCATCGCCCAATCGACTCCCTTGGAGAAGCTACCGCCGCTTCTTGTGGGCGATCAGCTCAGGCTCCGTGTTCTGGGAGCCTCTGGCCGCGTGGTGGCTCTCGGCGGTTGTGAACAGCATGCCTGCGAGATCCTTTTCGAAGGCGACCTCCCGGCAGACAAATGGCTTCCCATCGGCCTTACCGCAACCCCCGGACGCACGCGGCTCGTGCTTCTCGCGTGCGGGAGCTCAGTTGACCTGCAAAAATGCCTTGCCGATCTGGACCGCGACCGCGCGCCTCCCGAGGCCACCAGAGGTTGCCATATGAAGACCTGGGAGCTTATGGTGAAGCCATGACAGGTTCGAGCCACGCGAGTGGCCGCGGGGCCATGCTGGCACTTATCTTGGTTTCCCTCTGCTTACTTGCATCTCACACCTGGGCAAGCTCAAGGTACGCGATTCTGGTAGGCTCCAATCACGGTCAGGCCGGTGAGCACCCTCTTCGCTACGCTGCCAAGGATGCCAGACAACTGGCCGATGTATTGATGCGCCACGGCATGTTCCCCCAAAAAAACGTCGTGGTTCTCGAAGATCCGACAGCCGACGGCCTCCGCAGCAGCCTGGCCAGGCTGAACGTCCGGATCCGATCGGAGGTCTGCCGGGATTGCCGCAGCGTGCTTTTGGTGTTTTACTCCGGACACGCCGATGCCCTATCGCTCCATCTAGGTCCGACCTCAATGTCCTGGGAGGAGTTCAGAGATCTGACCATGGGCTCGTCCGCCGACCTGCGTCTGCTGATCATCGACGCCTGCCGCTCCGGGCAAGCCACCCGGGTCAAGGGCTTCAAGCTCAGCAAGCCTTTTGCCCTGCTGCCGAATGACGCCACCCAGACAGAGGGCTTCGTGATCCTCTCATCGGCGTCCGCCGGCGAGGAGGCCCAGGAATCGGATGATCTCGGGGGCTCGTTCTTCACCCACCATTTGATGTCCGCGCTGAGAGGTGCTGCCGACTCCAATGCCGACGCGAGAGTGACGCTGGCCGAGGCTTATCGCTATACGTCCGAGCGAACGATCGTGAGCACGGCCAGAACGCTCGTCGGTATCCAGCACCCGACTTTCCACTTTGAAATGCGGGGCAAGGCGGATCTGGTTCTCAGCCACCTCCAGACCACAAGAGATATCGGATCGCTCGAGCTTACCAATCCCGGTGTGTATCTGCTGCACCGGGGAAAGGGATCCAACGATCCCCTGGAAATGGAAGCCCACGTATCCGAAAAAGCACGTATCGTGTGGCTGCCTGCCGGACCTTACTTCGTGCGTTTCAGAACGCCGGATAACCTGCAAGAAGGACAGATCGACATCAAGGCAGGATCGACAAGCGTCCTGAACACAGGCAAGCTCAGACAGGTCGATTATGACGTGCTGGTGCAAAAGGGCATCATCCAGCGCCAGGGCTGGGAGAGCGACGAGATCCCCGCTTTTTTGAACGCCTACACGCTCAGGGACGGAGAGTGGGAGGTTGGTCTGCTGCGCCCGACCGGCGTGGGCATCGCGGGCAGATTCCAGCTATCCACCTCCATATTCGCGAATTCAATAGGATTTCTTAATTTGCTGGCCAAGTGGAGCTTTATCAGAACCTCCCATTTCGCGGCAGCGGTCGAGGCCGGGGGGGGATACTTCTTCCCGAATAAGCTTGGTGCTATCGATGGCCGGCTGATCGCCACCATCCCGATCGGCCACCGGCTGTATATCTCGGCATGCGCCGGCTACACGGCGTTCACCTCGGGATCATCGAGATCTGAAGTAGAGAATTCCGGGCATGCTTGGCCGAATACCCCAACACAAAGCGGGCTCAACTTCGGAGGGGAAATCGAGCTGGTGATGAACCCGAAGAACCTCCTCATCTGGAGCGTTTCCGGCGGCTACGACTTCCTGGACAATGGCCTCATGCCTCTGATAGGCACCTTCTCATACGCCCATCGCTGGGACACCTTCAGGATCATGATCGGCCTGATGTTCTCCACCGAGCCATGGGATTTCGAAAGCTTTCAAACGCCGATTCTCCCGGTGCTGGATTTTTGGTGGCGCTGGTGAAGGGCGGTCAGCTTTCAACTTGTTGGTAGCTTTTTTGTCCGCGCAGCCTTCCTCGCGTGTCAGTGAAGGTAAACCAAACGAGGGAACCTGACACGGTTCCGAGTAGGGAGGCTGAACCAATGAAACCATTTACCGGCATCTGGACCCTGAAAATCTGCGTAGTCGCCCTGGCCGTGGTCTGCCTGGCAGGCACTTCCAAGGCTGCCTGGGAAGGCGATGAAAAACCCGAGTTCGGCAATGCGTATACCCTGCAAGCCGGCGAGTGGCAGGTGGGCCTGCTGCGGCCGACATCGGTCGGGCTGACCGATCGCCTGCAACTGTCCACCGTGCTGCTCGGCAACCTTCTCGGCATTGTAAACGCCGAGATCGAGCTGACAATGCTGGACATGGAGAACTTTGCACTGTCCATTTCCGGTGCAGGCATGCACTCGTTCGGGCCGGTCCTGGACGATTTTTCCGGTGCCGGCGGAGACTTGACCGCCACGGTAGCAATCGGTAAGCAGCTACTTGTATCGGCAAGCGGAGGCTACTTCTGGATATCGGACATCCGCGATAACAAGCAGACCTCGCTCGTCGTGGAAAATGCCCAGGGTATCACGTTTGGCGGCGAGGTCGATCTACTGCTCAACCCGCACAACATACTGGTGTTCACCCTGGGCAGCTCATACGATGTGGAGAACAAGAAGTTGACACCGCTCATCGGCGGAGCATTCTATGCCCACTGCTGGGGCTCCTTCCGTCTCATGGCCGGGTTCCTATTCAGAGTCGACTCCGGTTGGGAGTTCAAAAACGATGAAGAGGACTCCCTGACCACACCCATACTCCCGGCCATCGATTTCTGGTGGCGGTGGTGAGCATATGGGGTCAGGTAATACTACTTGACACTTTCCTTGAGTAATGCTCCACTCATGGCATGCCAAGGTCCAGGAGAGAAGACTACCCGGGTGCATGGCACCATGTCATGAGCAGGGGCGCTCGACGTGCTCCGATTTTCAAGCGTGACGCCGATTGCGTGAAGTTCCTTTCGATCATGGGCGACGTCGTCGAACGTCACGCAATCGAAGTGCACGTATTTTCACTGATGCCAAATCACTATCACCTCCTGGTAAGAACCCCACTCGCCAATCTGTCCCGTTGCATGCGGCAACTCAACGGGATCTACACGCTTTGGCTCAACCGGGTACACGATTGGGACGGGCCGGTTTTCCGCGGCAGATTCAAGAGCCAGGTGGTGGAGGACGAAGAATACCTGAGGATACTCGTGGCGTACATCCACTTGAACCCGATAAAGGCGCGTCTGGTCACGAGGCTCGACTCCATTGCGTGGACCAGCCACCGGGCATACCTGGGTCGAGACTCGGCGCCTGATTGGCTGACATTGGAGCACTTCCTGCAATTGTTCGGAGGCGCTTCTAAGTTGAACGAATTCGTCCGGTCGGTGCGCAACAAAGCCATCGAATATCCCGAGGACTTCGATCCCGAGACCGGGCTGTTTGGAAAGAAATCGATCGAACGCAGACAGGCAAGATTCAACGAGCCGGAAGGTTCCCTTGTCGGTAAAAGGGCCGGCCGGCTTGCGGAGAGAGTGCTGAAAGAGGTCTGCGAATTGACCGGGGCAAGCATGCCGGAGTTAAAGAGAAGGGAGATGGGACCAGGAGCCAATCCGGCAAGAAGATTCGCAGCATGGGCCCTGCAACGCGGGGAGGACCAGACCTACAGGCAGATCTCCCGGATCCTCGAAATGCCGTATTCGCAGGTCGCCAAGCTACTCAGCAAGATTCGCCGAGATGGTGCGACGGGTCAGCTAAAAGAGTGGATAGAACGGTGGCCGGCGAGAATCCCCCGCATATAAGTGTCAAGTGGTATTACCTGACCCCAGCTTGACGATTGACACGATAGCGGGCTTTTGTTATTCAAACCTCTAGACTGGGGAGTGGTATCCAAATAACCGGAGTTTTCGGTGTTTAATCCGGAGGACGTGATGGCCGAAGGGAAGGCAACCGTCAAAGTGGACCTGGACCAGCTCGAGGCGGACTTTCAAGCCGATCCGGGCAACTTCGTATCCCTGACCCGGGCCTACCTGGAGAGAAAACTGGCCCTGCAAGCCATCGAGGCCTGCAAACAGGGCCTGCAAAGCAACCCGGGCACGCCCGACGGGTTTTTGGCCCTGGGCATGGCTTACTACCACAACTACGACGATCGGCGTGCGGTCATTGCCCTGAAGAAGGCCTTGAAGGCGTCGCCGGATTCCTCCGTGGCCCACCGGACCCTGGGAGAGATTTTTCTCGACCGCGGTCAGGAACAGAAGGCCGCGGCGGAGCTAATGCAGTCCTTCGAGATCGAGCCCCGCGATACGCACACGCGCGCCTTGCTGCAGGCCATGGAAGAGTCGGTCCCCCAGAGCGGTAACGGCCGGCTAGAAGTGTACTGGGTCCCCCGGCAATCCAGCATCGCCCGGGAACCCCCCAAGCCGTTCCGGCACACGGCGGTGCAAGTGGGCATCGTAGCGGTGCTGGTGGCCGCTTTCCTGGTCTGGTACAACCACTATGTCGACATCCGCGTTCAGGTCGCAGACCACATCAAGACAGCCGGCCGGGCCATCCCCAACGACAACCACGACGATCTGCTCCTGGCCGAAAAGGAGCTGAACGCCGCCATTTTGCTGAAAGACAGCGACGAAAAGGCCATCGTCGCCCAGGCCAACGTGCTCAGCCTGCTCTGGCAAAACCACGACCAGCAGGGCCGGCTGGTCAAGCTAAAGGAATACCAGCAGTGGATGGATGCGGAGGAGCTGCCCAACTCCGAGCGCTTCGCGGTCAAGGCCCTGTTGATGATAAACGACGGCAAGGCCGAAGACGCAGTCAAGTTCCTCAACAAGACCATCAAGCGGGGCATGGACAAACAAGACATATTCCTCAACGCGATGATCTTCGGTGCGCGTGCCCGGGCCAATCTCATGCTGGGCAACATCAAGGAGGCCCGCGAAGACTACAGCCGAGCGGCCCGCTTCTCCGGGGACTCCCCGCGCTACCAGGCCGCCTTCGCCGACGTCTACCTGCGCGAGGGCAACCTGCCCCGGGCCATTCGCTATTTCAAAGAAGCCAAGCGCAAGAACCCCTCCCACGTTTACTCAAACCTGCGCGTGGCCTACGCCCTGATTCAGCAGGGCAAACGGTTAAAGAACGCCAAGCAAATCATCGACGAGTTCGAGGACCGCCAGAAACACCCCGAGGGAGAGTTCTCCAAACTGCTGACCGGGATGCTCCACCTGATCCACGCGGAGTACGAGTTGGCCACCGAGAACGTCCCCGAGGCCGACGACTGGCTGCGCAAGTCGCTGGATATCTACCCAAACAACGCGGAGGCCCACGGCCTGGCCGGCCGGTTGGCGGCGTTGAACCAGGACGAGGCCAAGACCAACGCCAGTTTCGCCCGCGCCATCCAACTAGACCCGCGGCTACCCAAGTCCTACTTCGACCGGGCCAAGAGCCTGTTCCTTTTGAGCAAACAGACCGAGGCGGTCAACTCGTTGAAGGACTTCGAGCGCTTCTTGAAACCCACGGTGGCCTACCACGTGACCAAAGGTAACCTGCTTATGCGCATGGACGACCTACAGGCGGCCATGAACGAGTTCCAAAACGGCGTCAAGGTAGACGAGTTGGACCCGGACGCCCGCTTCCACGTGGCGCGGTGCCACCAGACCATGGCCGACAAGATTCCCAACACCAAGGACCAGAAGGGCGAGAGGTTGGCCAAGTACAACGAGGCCCGCCAGTGGTACGAAGACACCATAATCCTCCCCGGCGGCGAGCGCTGGGAGGTGTACTACCAGATGTGCAATGTCTACCTGGCCACCGAAAACTCCGACAACGCCCTGGACAACTGCGCCAAGGCCATCATGATGGCCCAGAGGTCCGGCGAGTCCCCCAAGAAGGTCGCCGGGATCTACGGAGCCATCGCCAAGATCTTCAACTACCTGGGCGGTTCCAAGGGCGAGGAAAAGGAACGCGAGTACCTGGCCAAACAGAAGGCGCTATTGGAGGGCAAGACCCCGGAAGAGGTGGAGGAGGAATGGCAGGAGAAACAGAAGAAAGAAAAGAAGAAGTCCAAGCGCCGCCGACGCTGAGCCGCATGAAACGCCTGACAATAATCGCCATTCTGCTGCTCTCCCCGGCCCTGCCGGCCAAGGAAGGCTTCTCGGTCACCCTGGGCGTGGGCGGGGGTATATGGAACCTGGACAGAGGATCATTACGCTCCTCATTGTCGGGATCGTCCAAATACGTACCGGGTGATGAGGAACGCCTGCTGGAGACCATCTCGAACGGTCTGGCCTTGCGCTTTTCCATGGCCTACAACATCCTGGGCTACGCCTCTATCGAAGCGGGCCTCACCGCCCACGGATGGAACCTGGGCGATTCCGGCAGCATCGGTGGATCGGGACACATCGGTGGAGTAGCACACATACATCCCTTCCAGTTCTTCATGCCCGAGCGCGACTTCGACGCCACATTCTTCTTGGGTGGAAGCTACTCCATCATCGGAGGCGGGCACGCGGATGAAAACGAGGATCGTGGCCTGGACGGCGGCGCCCTGGAACTCGGCTTCACCGGCCGCTACTTCCCGGTATCCTGGGTCAGCTTCGGGGCCGAGATCCGCTTCCACTTTCCCTTCTACGATCGCTGGCACACAGATTGGGACGACAACGAACACTACTCCATAGATCCCTCTCCGGACGCGATGTTCCTCTCGTTGCTGTTCCTCACCAGTTTCCACTTCCAGGCCGGATAACCACCAGTATTATTAAAAGAAACAAAAATACGGCCGTTTTCTTGACGCGTATCCCACATGTAGTACAATGTAGCCATAAGTCGGAACACCGTGGGTTACCCCCTCCTACCTGCGGTGGGCCGCCGAGAGCGAAAGGGCGAGCGCGCACTCGCCCTTTCGTATGTTTCCCTAAATGATCCGGCCCATGCGATCAATTGTCTTCGCCGGCCCCGGGGTAATCACCGCAACCGAGGGCGGCAAACCGCGGGCGCGTTACTTGCCTACGTTAAACGGAATGGTGACGTTTCTTACCTGGCCGGAGTAAGGGCGGAACTTCAGGCGGGCCAGCTTCTGCTTGAAGCATTGGTGCATGGACCTGCCGTCGAGCTTGGGGTTTTCCATGCTCACCTGACCGATGTGACCGTCATTTTTTATCGAGAAATCCAGGGTGAACTGCTTGGTCATGTCCGGGTTGCGCTTCATCTCGACGCGAATGCAGGCATACAAACGCCGCAGGTTGCTGCGGGCGTAAACAACCGACATGATCTCGTCGTTTGACAGGGACCCGATCGAAGCGGTCCTGGTTTCGGGCTTGGAAGACTTGGGCGTCTTCTTCTTGCTACGCTTCTTGTGGGTGCTCTTCTTGTTCCCGCTATTGGACTTGATGGCCACCAGGCCCGGAGCGTCGTCGATCAGGATCTGATCGATGTTGATGTCGTCTTCGTCTTCCTCTTCCATTTCCATCTTCGCTTCGGCGTCGTCCTTCAGCGTAGCCGCCGAGGCGCTGGGAACGCTCAGCAACGGGACGTGCTTCTCGGCCCAGGCACGAATAGTGTCGCCGCTCTTCCACGGGCGGCTGACTATGAGAATATAGCTGGCACCGAAACTCAAGGCCACCAGGACCACCGCTCCCAGGGCCACCTTGATGACGCTGCGAATATGTCGCCGCTTCGCCGCCCGGGCGGCCTCCGCCCGGGCCTTGCCCGCGCGGATCCTGGCCTTGGCCTGGTGCAGGAAAGGATGAAAACCGGACACCACCTGAATGGTGCGCCAGTCCCCCTCCTCCCCAAAGGAGATCTCGGTGGACTCGTCCACCTCGCCGTTGAACATCCGCTCGATGATCTCGGCCGAGGGCACCGGACCCAGCACCTCGCCGTGCAGCTTGAACAACCACTCTCCCGACGGGGGCTCCAAATGCCTGACTTCCGGTCGCTCCATGAACCCAACCCGCAATTAAAAACAAACAAATAATATCACAGCGCGGCTCCGCCGCAACCCAATAAACCGCGCAGTACTCAGAAAATCTTCGCGGGCCGCGAAGATTTTCGGGGTCAGTAGTACAGGACATCCCGAAATGACAACGGTTTTAGCGCAGGGCTTACCCCCTTTTCTCAGGGGGTTGACGATTGACCGAACTTTTTGAGAAATTGCCACAATCGGCAACTTCGGGGTCGGTTTAAATGATACCAAGACTACAGATACTCCTGCCAATCGCCACCCTGGCTCTATGCTGCAACGCAAAACCCCAGGATAAGCCCAAAGAGATCCGCTTCGAACCCACCACCGCCCAGAAGAACTACCCGCGGGTGAAGGCGGCACGCGAGCGGCGCCACGAGGGGATTAGGAAGTTGTTTCAGAAGCACGGAATCGATTATCCTCCCAAGCAAGTTCTCTTGCGCACGTTCAAGCACGAGGACCGGCTGGAGCTGTGGGTCCTACCGGTGGGGAAAAAGAAGTACACGCTGATTACGACCTACGAGATCTGCTGCAAATCGGGGGTACTGGGACCCAAGCGCAAGCGCGGGGATCTGCAGGTACCCGAGGGGTTCTACCGGGTGATCGATTTCAATCCCTGGAGTAGCTTTCTGCTTTCCATGAAGATCAACTACCCCAATCCCTCCGACACCATCCGGGGGCATCCGCGGGATCCCGGGGGGCTGATCTACATCCACGGTTCCTGCGTCACCATCG
Source organism: Deltaproteobacteria bacterium (assembly GCA_030622135.1). GTDB lineage: Bacteria > Myxococcota > B64-G9 > B64-G9 > B64-G9 > JAUXGL01. The sequence goes on along the minus strand of JAUXGL010000034.1, from coordinate 1,107 downwards.
GTTGCATCACCATCGATGATCCCAAAATCGAACAACTCTACCTCATATTTTTAGACACGATGCACAAACACAAGCGCCGGGGACTGGTGCATATCTTTCCGGCTCGGATGAATGAGCAGGGGATGCGGTGGCTGAAAGAGAAGTACCAGGACCAGCCCGAGCTGATCCGGTTCTGGAAAGAGATCGAGGTGGGGTTCGACAAATTCGAGGAGGATCATATTCCCAACCGGTTCATCGTCGGGAAGAACGGGGCCTACAGGTTCCGGTAATCATCCCCAGAAGTATGAAACCTTCAAAAGCAGGACGTGCTCCGCCGGAGCCAGGAAGATATCGTTCAACCCGCCGCCGAAGCGGAAGTCGGAGCGGTCCGAAGACTCGCCGAAGGTGCCGGTGTAGACCAGGTAGGCCACGGAGCCGGGGAGGTATTCCCACCTCAGTACCACGGAGAGGTTCAGGACCGAGTCGGTGAAGTCGTAGTCGTCGGCTACCGTGGGGGCATCCTGCAGGTTGTTTACGTGGATGCGGGAACCCGTGGGAGTGTTTTCGTACTTCCGGCCGTAGTCAACCGCGGCCAGGAAGACCTGGGCGTAGGCCTGCAGGGTCAGCTCGGTGGTGAAGGTAAAGGTGCTGCGAAAGGTGACGTCCCAGAACTCCCGGTGACGCTCGGCGAACAGGTAACGGTCGCCCCGCGCGGTCGCCTGGGTGTCGATCCAGCGCAGGCCGCCGGTGTCGCGCTGGTAGCCAGGGATGACCTCCAGCTGCAGGCGAGCGGCGGGGTTTATGGTAACGGGCAGCTTGACGTACAGGCCCTGCCCGCGCTCGGTGGTGCTGACGTTGGACTGCAGGCCCGCCGAGATGAACTTGCGCTGGTCGGTCTGGAGGGACACGCCGCCGCCGAAGTGCGGGGTGTCGGTGCAGAAGTCCACCGCCCCGGCCGAGCGGGTTTCCCGGTCGTCGCAACGGGATGATGGGTTGGTGTTGACCCAGAAGCCCACCCTCCAGTTGTTCTTCAGCATGGCCCAGCCGTTTATATTGGGGCCGTCACTCACGTTCATAAGCTCGGTGTTGCGATACATCCAGCCGTTGAAGTTTACCGAGATCCTCGCG
>JAUXGL010000240.1 GCA_030622135.1 Deltaproteobacteria bacterium | reverse complement strand
GTGCGTTAGTTAGGGGGGAGTTTTTCGGGGGAGTCTAAATCGTGCCTGGTATCGGTATCATCAACAATCCCCATTCCAGAAAAAACAAGATGAATCCCCAGCAGATGGACTGCCTGGGATACATCCTGGGCACCAAGGGGGAGGCGGTGGCTACCCGGGACGTCGATGACATTCACGAGATGGCCCAGTTGTATATGGAGCGCGAGATCGACATCCTGGGCATCAACGGGGGGGACGGCTCCAACCACGTCACCCTGACGGCCTTCATCGAGGAGTACGGGGATCGGCCACTCCCCAAGATCGCCTTCTTGCGCGGCGGCACCATGAATATCGTCTCGAGTTCCTGCAGGATCAAGGGCACCCAGGCGGGTTTGCTGATGAACCTCACCCGCAAGTACCGCGAGGGCGTTCCTTTCGAGACCATCCACCGCGACACCTTGAAGGTGGACGGGCGCTACGGCTTCATCTTTGGCAACGGTTTGATCCACAACTTTCTAGATGTTTACTACGGCACCGGCAACCCCAATCCCTGGACGGCCTTCAAGTTGCTGGTCCGGGGAACCGCCTCGGTGATTGTGGGCGGCAAGATGGCCCGGAAGATATTCAAGCGTTTTCGAGCCCGGGTTTTCGTCGATGGTAAGGAGTGGGAGCAAGACTCGTACACCGCCATGGCCGGGGCGACCATTCACCAGATCGGCCTGGGCTTCACTCCCTTTTTTCGCTGTGAGGAGAGACCGCATTCCTTCCACTTCCTGGGGGTCGTGACCTCGCCGCTGGGCTTCGCCCTGGCCATGCCCAAGATCTGGTTCGGCCGCAAGGTGTCGTCTAAGAAGATCGTCGAGCAAGTAGCCGAGGAAGTGGTCTTCGAGTCCGAGGAGCCGCTCAAGTACACCCTGGACGGGGATATCCACCAGACCGGCAAGCGGATGACGCTCACGGCGGGGCCGCGACTGGAGATCGTAGTCCGGTAGCGATGGCGTTGCGAATCGTCAACACAACCCGCAATCGCGTGCTGGCCGAAAAAGCAGGGGAGGCCCGGTCGTTCGGGTCGCGCTTGAAGGGATTGCTGGGCCGGGAAGGGCTGGGGAAAGGGGAGGGGTTGTACATTCGACCGTGCAACTCGATTCACTCGTTCTTCATGAAGTTTCTCTTCGACGCGGCCTTCGTGGACGGGGAGGGGAAAGTGCTGCACGTCATCCGGGCCATGAACCCCTGGAGGATCTCCAAGATCGTGCCGGGGGCGGCGGGAGTGCTGGAGCTGCCCGTGGGGGTGCTGGAGGGGACGGAGGTAGGGGATAAGCTGGAGTTTTTGTGACGGCAAACAACGCCGCGTTCACGAACACGATCACGATCACGTTCGCGTTATTTGGGCGAAGCCGGTGTAAGGGATCAGGGGGGCGGGGATCTTGACCGAGCCGTCTTCCTGCTGGCAGGTTTCCAGGATGGCGGCGAGGGTGCGGCCGATGGCCAGGCCGGAGCCGTTTATGGTGTGGACCAGTTCGGGTTTTTCGCCTTTTTTGCGGCGGAAGCGGATCTTGGCACGGCGGGCCTGGAAGTCGGTGAAGTTGGAGCAGGAGGAGATTTCCCTAAAGCATTCTTGGCCGGGCATCCAAACCTCCAGATCGTAGGTCTTGGCGGCCGAGAAGCCCAGATCGCCCCCGCAGAGGCTGACCACCCGGTAGTGCAACCCCAGGCGCTTGAGTACCTCCTCGGCGTGGGAGGTCAGTTTCTCCAGTTCGTCGTAGGAGTCTTCGGGTCTGGCGAACTTGACCATTTCCACCTTGTTGAACTGGTGCTGGCGGGTCAGGCCGCGGGTGTCCTTGCCGTGGGCGCCGGCTTCGCGACGGAAGCAGGGGGAGTAGGCCACGTAATTGATCGGCAGGCGTTCCCCCTCGAGGATCTCGTCGCGATGTAGGTTGGTGACCGGTACCTCGGCGGTGGGGATCAGGAAGTACTCCGGGTCGGCGGTCTTGAAGGCGTCTTCCTCGAACTTGGGAAGCTGGCCGGTCCCCTCCATGGATTGGCGCAGGACCAGGAAGGGGGTGAGCACCTCGGTGTAGTCGTGTTGCTGGGTGTGTAGATCCAGCATGAAATTGATGAGTGCCCGCTCCAGGCGTGCGCCCTGGTCGAGCATTACGGTGAAGCGGGACCCGGAGAGCTTGGCCCCGCGGGGGAAGTCCAGGATTTTCAGGGCCGCGCCGATCTCCCAGTGGGGCTTGGGGGCGAAGGATAACGCGGGCGGCTCGCCCACCCAGCGGATGACCGGGTTGTCCGCCTCATCCTCTCCCGGGACCACCGATTCGTGGGGCAGGTTGGGAATCTCCAGCAGCAGGCCTTGCAGCCGGTCTTCCGCGTTCTCGAGCTCGGCGTCCAGCTCCTTCTGGCGGGCGGAGCTTTCTTTCAGCTGCGTGCGCAGCTTCAAAGCGGCGTCGGGATCGGATTTCATCAGGTCCTGCATCCGCGATCCGGCCGTCTTCTGCTCGTGGCGCAGGTCTTCCACTTCGCGGATCAATTTTCGGCGTAGCCGGCCGAGCTCGACCAGCCGTTGAAGGCCCGAGATCTCACCCCGGACGGACAGACGATCCCTGACTTGTTCGGGGTTATCGGTTACCAGTTTTCGATCGAGCATGGGTCGGCCTCACTGACGGAGGTATTCCATTTCTTCCTTGACCTCATCGGTGTCCGGGGCGTCCGGCCTCAGCTGCAGGTACTTCCGGAATTCGCTGTAGGCTTTCTTGTTGCCGCCGTGGGCCTTGAAGATATGCCCCAGATAATAGTGCGGCATGGGGTCCTTGGGATCGAAGTCAATGGCCAGGTTGTAGAACTTGATCGCCGAGCTTCTCTTTTCCAGGTCCTGGTACACGCGGCCCAGGCGATAGGCCAGCCCTTTGTGTCTCGGCTTTTTCGCGTAGGCCTTCTTGAGCATCTTGAGGGCCTTGCGGTAGAGGCCTTGCTGGGAGTAAGCGTTCCCCATTGCCAGCAGCACGTCCACCCGCTTGGGCCGTTCCCGGATCACGCGCTTGAAGTGGCGGATGGCCTCGGCGAACTGGAGCCGGCTGGAAAGGACCTTGCCGAGCTCCAGCAATGCATCTACATGGTTGGGCTTGAGCTTGATGGCTTCCCGGAGCTCGTCTATGGCGTCGTTGATCGTCTCGGTAGCCAGGAAGGATACGCCCATGCGGAAGTGGGCTTCCACGTTTTTTGGGTCTAGCTCCGTGACCCGCTTAAACAACTCCAGCGACTGCTCGTGTTCTTTTTTTCTCTGGAACACCATTGCCAGGTGGAAGAAGGCGTCGACGTTGCCGTTGTTGAGGCCGGTGGCCGACTGGAAGTAGCGGATAGCGCTTTGCGTGTTTCCGGATGCGTCCGCCGCCAGGCCTGCCCGGACATAGAGGCGATCGTCTTTGGGTTTCTCGCGGATGGCTCCCTCGTACATCTTCAGGGCTTCGGTGAACTGTTTCTTTAAAAACAGGGTGTAGCCGTATTCCAGGGCCATGTCCGGGTATTTGGGCGAGATGACGGCGACCCGCTTGTATTCTCCGATGGCCAGATTGAGCCGGCCCAGCTCCCTGAGGACGTTGGCCAGGTTGAAGTGCGCCGAGGCCAGTTCGGGATCCAGGCGCAGGGCTTCCTCGAACTCCTGCTTGGCCAGCCGGAGGTTGCCTTGCATCAGGTATGCTTCTCCCAGGCCGCTGCGCACCACCGCCGAGCGTGGGTTGATCTTACTCGCGGCGGAGAGCTCGCCCAGAGCTTCTTTTAACCGGCCCTGTTTCAGGTTCAGCCGGGAGACGGCCACCCGGGCAACCAGGTAGCTCGGAGCGACTTTCGTCGCGCTACGGTAAAGTTTCATCGCGTCTTCGGGTTTTTCCAGATATTCGGCAATGCGGCCCAGGAGGTAGATCGGGCGGGGATCGTCCTTCGCCTGGGCCGCGGTTTTCTCCAGCAGCATCTTGGCCTTGACGACATCTCCGCTCTGCCACATGGCGCGGCCCTTGCCCACCAGGGCGTCCACGTTGTTGGGCTGTTTGGATAGGGCCTGATCGAACCTGGAATTGGCCTGAGTGTACTCGCCGATGTCCAGGAGGAAGTTGCCCATGGCCGCCAGGTAATCAACCTGGGAAGGCCTGAGCTGGATGGCTGCACTGAGGTCCGCCGACGCCTTCTCGTTGGCGTGTCGATTCATGTGGATCTGGGCCCGGAGGTAGTGGGCCTTAGCCTGTTCCGAGGGGGACAAGATCCGGAAGTGCTCGCCGAATACCGCGGCGAGGATTTGTTCGCCGGTCTGGTCGTCTTCCTTCACTTCGATGTGGATGCGGGCCTGCTCCACGGCCGAGTTGATGTGGAGGGGGTTCTTCTCCATGGCCCTTTTGTAGAACAGCAGGGCGTTGTCGAAGTCGCCCTGCAGTGACTGGATGTCCCCGAGGGCGTGGTAGGCTTTGGCGTAATCGGGATCGACGACTGTCGCCCGATCGAAGAACTTGGCGGCTTCTTTCCACTTTTTCTGGTAGGCCCGGGTCCATCCGGCCAGGAACAGGGCTTCCTTGTCCCGCGAATCCTTGCCCACCAGAGGTTCGAGCAGCGTGCCCGCCTGGGCGGCGTTGGTGAGGGTAGCTATGGCCGCCTCGACCTTTATGGTCTCCGCCCGGTCGGGGGCCTCGTCTTTCATCTTGGCCACCACCTGTCGCCCGCGGGCCAGGTACTCTTCGCTGGCCCCGTAGTTGCGCAGCATGGCGGCGCAGGAAAGGCCGAGCAGGTAGAGATCGTCCGGGGATGCCTCGCCGCCGTTGAGTTTTGGCTGAAGCTGGTGGATTGCCTGCTTATAGCTCGAAAAGGTGTCCTGGAAGAAGAGCTGCCGTGCTCCGCTGGCCGGCGAATTATCGGGGCCGGGACCGACGTCGATGGGTTTGTGCGGCTGGGCGGATCCCGAGAGCAGGGTGTAGCCGAAAAACCCGTACTGGGTGAATCCCAACCCGATGCCGATGAGGATCACCAGAACCACGGCTCCGATCAGAACGAACAGCAAGGCCCCCGGCGCCTTCTTCGTGCGGGTCGGTTTGCTCGGCGGCTCGGTGACCCCCACCCCGGCCATTTCGGGGACTTCTTCGTCCTCGTCCACGCCTTGAACCATGGACGCGGGGATCGAGAGTGCTCCCGGTGTAGCCGCGGTATCCTCCATCAGCAGGCGGATGGTGTCGGAGAACTCATCGAACGTGCCCAGCGGCTTGAAGTTGTGGCCGTCTTCGGAGGCTTCCTCGTTGCCCATCAACTGATGCTCCGCCAGCATCTTGTTGACGGTTTCCGTGTCGAACGGGCCGAATATCTTTCCACTCTTCCGGCGGATGCGGTAGCGCGTCGGCGCGGCTTTCTCCTCTTGCGGCTCCTCGCCGATTTCTCGATCGATGAAATCGAAGATCTGCCCTTCGCTCCCCGGTGTGGGCTTGGGCGAGGTGGAGTCGGTGGGTATCTCCGGCAGGGTGGAGGCAGGGCTGCCGATGGGCGGCAGGGTCGACCTGTCCTTGGGCGGCCGGGGCGGGGGCGGCGCCGGCGGCATGTCGGGTAACTCCTGGCTTTTTCCCAGGTCCAGCTCCAGTGATGACTCCGGTTCTCCCTGGGCCAGATCTACCGAGCCGAGATCGAACAGACCTCCGGAGGTTTTCGGCACGGCCTCTTTCTTGGTTACGGTGAAAGTGGCCGAACACCTCGGGCACTTGATCTGGAGGCCATCGGGAGGCACGCGGCTCTCATCGATTTCATACTCCGCCTTGCACTGCTCGCATCTCACCTTCATTTTTCGGTTCTCCTGCGGATCTAGCCGGGCATCGATTGAACCACAGCGGTTGTGACGGGTCAAGCCGGCGCCAGTGGCCGTGATCTCCCACCCTTCTTTTCCCGGGACGCCAGATCGTTTTGCAAATCAAGGAGCTGCGCTGAAGTCGAGCGGAGGCGTGGTTCGTAACGTCGAGCATCGACTTCGGTGCTGCGACGCGGAGTTGCAAAACGAGGTGGTGGAT
>JAUXGL010000092.1 GCA_030622135.1 Deltaproteobacteria bacterium | reverse complement strand
GTGGGTACGGCCCCTTACCACCGAGTTTCGCCACGTGCTCTGCGCTTGACCGCGCCCTTCACAGAAGAATCAGCCACCGTTCGCCGCAAGGGCCGACGGGTTTACCGAATGTTTACGCTGCAAGAAGGTCAAATATATGAAATTGATGGCAAATTCTACGCTCGTTTTGATGGCGTTTCTGGGCCACCAGTGCCTGGATGGCTGCGTTTGAAATTCCGTGATGGCATCGATTTTCGTCCGCCGTCTATTGCGGACCGAATGGTCGCAACTCAGGAACGACGCTTGTCCTCTGCTAAAGCATTTTCAATGCGGATGCATTCAGACGACGCCGAGCCGATTCAGAAGTTCTTCAACTGGGATGAGGCCATCGGAGCAGCATCAATATCAGGTCGTGTTCTTCTGGTAACCTCTCGCCAGAGAGCAACGCAGATGTTCGATGGGATTAGCTCGAACGGAATTCGACTTCTTGACGATGGCTTGATCCGGTTTTCCGGACTTACCCCGAATCCAGACGTTCTCCGCGGCGGCCTCGTGCTCGTGGTGCCGAATCTCACAGTCGCAAGACAGCTGGTTGACCACGGCGTTGACGTTCACGCGATCGTTGTCGATGGATACGAGCGTCTCCGCCGCGGGCGCCACGACTTGCCGTTACTCATGAAGCGCTCCTCACCACTACCGGTGATAGCTTGGTCACCGACTGGCTATTACCCGAGTGAGTCTCCTGCGTGGCTTCCAGGCCATCGCCGCCTGAATGTGTCATCAGAGGACTTGTCGTATATCCTTGAGCTTGACGGCGATATCGATGACCAAATGGCGCCTAGCCGAGCTTCGCTATGGGAGGCTGCAACCGGGCCTGGCGTTACGAAATTGCTTGTTGCCACATCGCACGAAGAACAGCGACTTCTCGACACGATTAAGGATTTTCTACGGGAGGTCCGCAAAGCTCCCGAAATTCCCGAGTACTGGCAATACCACCTTTGCTCCTCGGCAAACGCCGTGCGGGTACTTGCGGTAGCAACACCCGCCTATTGGTCCGATGTCCGCAAGTTTGCGTCTTCGTGGAGAAAATCCTTTGAGGAGCAGTGGGCAACTCTACGGATACGAGCAACCGAGGCGCTGGCTCAAGTGGCGAATGCACATCAAGACATCTTTGAATGCCTTGCTCAGATCACTGCTGAACGGAACACAAAGGCCGATGCGCTGCTTGATCTTGTAACCGATGAGCCCGGCGAGGGCTGGCGGCTGGTCTGCGACCGCCCTGACCAAGTGAAAGTTGTTGGGCGGTTGGTGCGACAGTCTTCAATTTCAGGTCTTGAGCCGGTCTTGCTGCGAGATCTGGGGGTGTGCCGCAGTTGCATTGTGGTGGGGTGGAGAAATGTCTCGTTCGCCCAGCGCCTATGGGCACACACACCGCGTCGCCTTGTCGCTCTCGTCGATGAAAACGAAGGACGACGTTGGGACAGGGTCGAAGCTCAGGCGCGCGAGTGCCATGGCGACTCGCTTCTTGAGGCGGTCGGTTATCGACCCCAGGAACGCGCACATGTGTCAGCAACGGTGTCACAGAAGATCGACTCGTCCTCGCATGCGGATGCGCGCGCTGAAGAAGCTGCCCTCTATAACGAACAGGAAGCTCGCGTACCCTGTGTCTTTATTTGGCTTGCGGGTGAGCCAGAGGGCAAGGTGATGGCAAGGGACAATCGCGTCCTTATGGAGGTTGGCGACAGAGCCAGGGAAAGGCGTGCACACATGATCAAGCCGGATGATCGTGTGATCTTGGGGCCAGGTTCTGGTCGTTGGTCTCCGGCAGACGAATTTACCCAGGCTGTGGTAGAAGCCATTGAAGCCTCTCATCCCGATTTGATCCGCGATGTCAAAGAGTGGCGTCGAGCTTTGTGCAGGCTGATGGACGACAAACATTGGTCGATCGAGGAGCTGAGATCGAGCCTCGAACAAATCGGTGTTTGTCGCGGACAGCAGACCGTGGACGGATGGCTCAATCTAGACCAGGCGGCACCGATCGGTCCAAGACACATACGGAAGGAGATCACTGCTATCTGGAATCTAGTTGCCGATACCTACACCGAGAGAGCTGCGGGTAAAGTCACTGACGCCTGTACGAAGCTGCGATCATTGCGGTCCGCGGCAGGCCGCGCACTCCTGAAGCTGTGGAAGGGGCGCACAGTTCATCTTGGCGTGGAGGAATCCTGGCTAGACGAGCTTGTCGAGCAACTTCGCCAGGAGGTGCAAGTACATGAAGTCGAAGCTGTTACTTTCGGTGAAGTCCCGGAATCAATGATTGGCTGGTGGGTCTCTACTGACGTAAGCGCTCTGTTCGAGATTGAGAGTTGCTCATCGCGTTTTGAAGTAGAAGGAGATGATTCCGATCTGAGTGAGGATGACTGCGATTGACGGCGTGCTCGAACTGATGCGATCACAAAGCTACAAGGACCTATCCCCAGCTTCCAGCAGGGCGAGCGCAGCAGCGCGGGGAGCTAGCAAGAAGGCGGGAACCAAGCCGGAGCTGTTGCTGAGACGAGCCCTATGGCGCGCTGGATATCGGTATCGGAAGAACGTCCAAGGAATTCCCGGACATCCTGACCTTGTCTTTCCCGGCCCACGAGTCGTAGTGTTCTGTGATGGGGATTTCTGGCACGGCAAAAACTGGGAGAAGCGTCGGAAAAAGCTCAAGAACGGGCACAACGCCGAGTACTGGGTCGCAAAGATCCAGTGCAACATGGAGCGGGATAAGCAGCACACACAAGACCTTGAGCAAGACGGCTGGCATGTTATTCGAATATGGGAGTCGGATCTAAAGCGTAACATCGATGATGCCGTCCGACGAGTGGCGCAAGCTTTGGAGAAGGGTGACAGACGGGGAAAATTGCTGAAATGAAACAGATCCGTTCATTTGGCGATGAACGTGAGATGGTGTTTTGCGCCTACTGCGCGGGGAAGTAACGAAGTAAGAGGACGGAGTGGGTTCAACCAAAACCAAATCCATGTGGGCCATTGCTGACCGGCCGACCGCCAACGGGCCCACCTTCTTCTCCATCTCCTCCTTAATCCAGGGAGATCCCCAGACAGGACGGGCAGCGGTCGATCTCGACGCCCTTGTGAGTCTTGACGGTCATCTTGGTTTCGCACTTGGGACACTGCATGGGTTGGTACCTCCTATCTGAGACGCCTTCTTATCACGGGTGCCGTCGGGACGGCCAGCGGCGTTGACTTTGTTCGACCGGGCTTGGTACGTTCGGTGGGCTAACCGTACCCGGAGGTTGTCATGATAAAGTCCAGGCGGATCTGGACGGCAGTTGCCGTTGGGCTTTTTGTGTTGGCTTTTACCGCGTGCAGGTGCGGGAAGGAAAAGGAAGAAGCTGAGGTCGAGGAGGCTCGGGGGCCGCAGTACGAATCTACGGTTTCCAAGTTGCCCGGGGTGAAGAGGGCCGATGTGGCCTCAGTGATTCCGCACGATGCGGGCCTGGTGGTTATTTCCGACGATCTGGCGCGAATGCTTACCTGGCTTCAGGGGCGGGAGTGGTTTAGGGAGTTTAAAAAGACTCCGTTTTACGATGATTTGCGGTTTACGGGGAGCTGGTTTAGGTTGTCTACGATCAAGCACCGGATCGAATCGGTGTCGGCGGTGCGGGTCGGGGACGCCGGGTTCAAGGAGATGTTGAAGACGCCGGTGGGCCTGGCCCTGCGGTCATCCAAAGATGGCAAAGATGGCAAAGATGGCCTGGAGGGGGCGGAGGTGCTGCTGGTCAAGCAGATCGATCTGCGGATCCAGGCGCTGGACCGGTTGGCCGAGGTGTTCAACCAGATCACCCCCCGCGAGGGGATGATGAAGAGCCGCAAGGTGGGGGGCCTCAACCTGCGGGAGCTTTCGGTCGACGAGGATCACCGCCTGTACTACCTGCTGTTTTCCAATATGTTGTTGATATCCAACAGTGAGAAATACCTGCTGCAGGCCGTCGACCTGGCCCGGGGGCAGTCCTCGGGATCCATCTCCGACGACCCCGAGATAGCGGCGCTGCTCTTGGACGGCCGGGAGAACTTCGATCTGGTGGCGTACCTGGATCCGGCGCGCTTGTGGACCAATCAGAAGGAAAAAAGAGCCCGGATGATCGAGTCCGTGGATCGGCTGATGCTGCGTTTCAAGACCGGCGCTCCCCCCAAGCTCGAGATCACCGGCGTTTTGGACAAGCAGCAGGCCGGAAAAGATCTCAACGTTTCATTCAAGGCCGGCAAGATCGTCCCGCTGGACAGCCGGGTGATTCTGGGCCTGGCCCGGGTGGATCTGAAAGCCGCCTGGAAGCTCGCGGTTTCGCGCATGCAGGCCAAAAAACCGCTGCCGGTCGAGGTGCGGGCGGGAGTTTCGTCCAAGCTGCTGCCCGCCACGGGGAGCGAGGTCCTGGTCCTGCTTGGCGGCGTGGACGTGGCCGGGAAGCGGCCGGTTCCCCACGCGGGGATCATGGTGAAGATCGACAAGCAGAAGGTCTCCGACGTGGTTGCGGCCACCGGGAAGCTGTTCGCTTTCCTGCTCGGCGAAAAAGCGGAGAAACGTGTCCTGCGCCAGATGTCGGATCATGTAATCTACGTACCGGCCGGCGACAAGGCGTTTTCGCCTTCGTTCTCGGTGGTCGAGGACTGGCTGGTGGTTTGCACCTCCGAGAAGATGCTGCGCAAGATCGTGGCCACCTCGCTGGGGCAGGAGCCGGCCATCGGCGATCTGCCCGGTTTCGCCGACAAGGTGGCCGGGGCCCGGCCGTACTTCTTTCTCTCGTACCTGGACTGCGGACTGCTTTTTGACGATCTGAAGGCTTATTTCCGGTCGGTCACCAAGCTCGGTGATCGTTTCGACCAGGCCACGGTTGAAGAAACCATAACTCCGTTACTGGATGCGCTGAAAAAAACGGGAAGGATCGGCGGTGCGTTGACCCAGCGCGGAGCGGGTATCACCGGGAGCGTTGTTCCTCTTTAATGCTATGCGGATTCTGTTTGCCGGCACAGCCTTGGTCTTGATTTTGTTCGTTGCCGGCATATTTGTGCCCGTTTCCCGTACGGCCACGTTGGTCCCCGATGCCATCCCGGCCAACGGAACTTCGAGTGCCCGGCTGGTCTGGTCGGTCGAGAACGCGTTCGGCAGTCCGGTGCCGTACTATCCCCGGGCAACTCGGGTGGAGATAGAACCGGATGACTCCCTGGTCAGGCTGGTGGGAGACCGCCGGAGATCCGGTGGGCCCGCCCGGCTCGAGATATTTCTGCGCGCGGGCACCCGACCGGGCCAAGTCTCCGTACGCCTGCACGACGGCGGGGAGGTCTGCTCCTTCCGCCTGCGCCTGCTGGAGGTGGACGGTGATCGCGACTCGGACGGAATGCCCGACCGGGTGGAACTGGTGGACCGGGCGGACCGCGAGGCCTTCCGTAGCTGGTTCGTGGCCATTGCCGAGGCCCAGTTCTACCGGCCGGACAATCGCTGGGACCCGATTCACCACGACTGCGCCGGGCTGATCCGCTTCGCCTACAAGGAAGCCCTGCGCCGGCACGACCGGGAATGGCTCTCGGGGATCAAGTACCTGCACCGCCCCGTTCAGCGCGACGTGCACCGCTACAACTACCCGGAAGTACCTACACTGGGCGAGCGGGTTTTCCGCAGCCGCCCCGGCTCCTACCGGTCCGGAGACGACCCGGGGCGGGATTTCTCATCCGCCGCCGGCGCCCGGGTGCTCTGGGAGCATAACACGGTGTTTCTGGGAAAAGAGCTGCAAGCCGCCCGTCCGGGCGATCTGCTGTTTTTCCGGGATCCGGAGCGTCATTCATCGCCCATGCATTCCATGATTCTGCTTGACGGGCGGTTGGTTTACCACACGGGAGACGGCCAGACGGGAGACGACCAGGTGCGGATGGTCACGATCGCGGACTTGAACGTCCACCGTAACGATTGTTGGCACGTCCGTCCGGACAATCCCCATTTTCTCGGGTTCTATCGGTGGAAAATCCTCGAAGGAGGTCGGCCATGAGATTTATGTACGGGTCTGCGGTTGCGCTGATCTTGCTGGTTGTAGCCACCACGTCCGCCTGGGCGGTTCAGCCGCGCTTCTACCTGTCCACCGAGCGGGTGTTCGCGCCCGGGGACAAGGAAGCCAAGGTGCGCCTGGAGGCCCGGGGCGTGCCGCATGTAGATTTCAGGCTGTACCGCATCCCCTACCCGGAGGAGTTCTTCCAAGGGCAGGCGGATCTGCATCGGGTGGAACTGCCCAACGTGCCCAAGCGGGTAAGCTGCATGGATGTATTGAACGAGGCCCTGCGCGCTTCCCAGGAGAACATTTTGGCGCTGGTCCGCGGACGGTTTGCCGATGATGCCCGGAGCGCGGGACGCCGGGCCTATCCCGAGGAAGTGGGTTCGATCCAGAGCGGGGCGGAACACGTGTCTCCGCCCACCACCGTGGTGCCCCTGATCAAGGGCTACTTGTTGGTGGACCTCTGGCGCGAGAACCTGCCCTCAAACTCGCCGGAGTGGGCCTACCTGGACGTGGCGGTTACCGCCCGGGAGCCCGGCGTTTATCTGCTGGAGGGGGTATACGGGCACGAGGTGGGTTACACCGTGGTGATCATCTCGAAGATCGTCCTGCTGACTAGGCAGAGCCCCGACCGGTTCTTGGTGTACGCGGTCGACGCCGACCTGGGCACCCCGGCCGCGGGCGTGTCGATCACCCTGCGCCGGGGCGACCAGGTTCTGGGCCAGGGCCGGACCGATGAGCAGGGCCTGTGGTCCAAGGAGATTCCCCTGGTGCGCGATCTGGTGGTCTTTGCCTCCCGGGACAAGAATTTCGCGCTTTCCGCCCCCAGCTATCACCCCGCCAACCTCTTCAGGCGAAAGGTGTACCTGACCACCGAGCGCCCGGTGTACCGGCCGGGCCAGGAGGTTTTCTTCAAGGGAATCATCCGCGGCTACCGCGATGAGCAGTACCGGATCGAACCCGAGATCAAGGCAGTCGAGGTCCGGGCGGTCGATCCCAACGGCCAGGAGGTGTTCTCCGCGTCGATTTCGGTGAAGGCCGGCGGTTCGTTCGACGGAAAGTTCAAGCTCTTCGACCATCCCTCCATGGGGTCCTACCGGCTGCTGGCCAACGTGAGCGGGAACGAGTACGCGGGCGAGTTCAAGGTCAAGGCCTACCGCAAGCCCGAGTACCAGGTGAATGTGTCGATCGGCCAGCGGGCCGCCATCGGCGGCGAGGAGGTGCGGGCGGGGGTGCGGGCCAATTACTACTTCGGCCCGCCGGTGCAAGCCGCCAAGGTGAAGGTCAGCGTCTACCGGACCCGCTTTCACGTTCCCTGGTGGGTGGATGCCGACTACTCCTGGTACTACTCCGACGCCGAATACCAAAACACCCGGCGTGAAACCATACTGGAGCAAGAGGGACGCCTCGACCAAGACGGCAAGTTCGACTTCAGCGTAAAGACGCTGCCGGATAGCCAGGACTACACCTACGGCATCGAAGCCGTGGTCATCGACGCGGGCGGACGGGCGGTCAGCGGATACGGATCCGTCCGGGTGACCCGGGCCAAGTTCCGCGTGGCTCTGCGGCCCGAACATTTGATTTTCAGCCCCGGTGGCGAAGTTCGGGTTCAGGTGGAGACTGTCGATTTCGCGCGCAAGCCGGTGGCGGCGGATGTTCAGGTGACCGTGGAGGCGCGGCTGGGCAAGGACCCCGCCTCCATGGTGACCGAGGAAATCCTCAAGAAAACGGTTTCCACCGGAGCCCAGGGCCGGGCGGTGATCTCCTTCGAGCCCTCTCGCGGGGGCACTTACAAAGTTATTGCCCGGGCCCAGGATGACGCCGGCTCGGAGGTGGCCGCGCAGACCCTGGTTTACGTCACCCGGCGGGGTGGGGACATTCCCTATGCCCCCGAAGAGCTTCAGATCGTGGCCGATCGGCGCAGCTACCAGGCGGGAGACCGGGCGCGCTTCCTCCTGCTGGTGCCCCACCCGGGCACCCACCTGCTGGTCACCGTGGAAGGGGGCCGGCTGTACCGGCACGAGGTCCTGCAGGCCCACGGGTACTCGGCAATATTCGAGTTGCCCATTCAGGAGGCCCAGACCCCCAACTTCTTCATCCGGGTGGCTACGGTGTTCGACCGCACGTTATACGAGCGGCGCCTGGACGTGGTGGTTCCGCCCAAGGAGAAGCTGCTCGATGTGGAGGTTGCGGCCGACCGGCGGGAGGCGCGCCCGGGCGACCAGGTCAGCTTCACGGTGTCCGTCCGCGATCACCGCGGCAACCCGGTATCGGGTGCCGAGGTGGCTCTTTCCGTGGTGGACGCGGCGGTGTACGGCATTAGCCCCGAGATTGCCATACCCATCTCCCGCTTCTTTTTCCACCGCAAGCGCAACAACGTGCGCGGCACTTGCTCGTTGGACTTCCGCTTCTACGGATACGGCCAGGACCAAAAGGACCGCATGGCCGCCTTCCTGCTGCGGGCGCCGGTGGTGCCCGGCTCGTTCAAGGCCCTGGCTTTGACCGAGGTCCGCCGGAAGTTCAAAGACACCCTGGCCTTTTTCCCTTCCCTGGTAACCGATAGTGACGGAAAGGCGACCGCCGTGGTGACGGCCGCGGACAACCTGACCTCCTGGCGGGGAACCGCCCGGGTGATCACCCGAGACACCCGGGTGGGGCAGGCCACCGGCAAGTTCACAGTTTCCAAGCCGGTGGTGCTGCGGCTGGCTGCTCCCGCAACCCTGGTCGAGAAGGACCGGACCTCGGTAGGCCTACTGGTGCACAACTACACCAAGCAGAAGCACTCCTTCCAGGTGACTCTGCAGACGGAAGGGGACGGCATTCAGATCGAGGGGAAACCGGGATCGATCGAGGTGGCCCCGGGCAAGGTCGGCGTGGCTGCTTTCGTGCTCACCGCTCGCAAGGCCGGAACCGCGGTATTGAAGGCGGCGGCGTTTGCCCAGAACCTATCCGACGCGTTGGAACGTGAAATCCCGGTACGGCCCTACGGGATGGAGCAGGTGCTTCTGGCCGGAGGAGTGCTGGACGACGAGCGTCCCGAGGCCCGGATCGCCCTGACGGTTCCCCAGAGCGCCGCGCCCAAAAGCCCCCGGGCGCGGGTGACCCTGTCCACCGGCATCGCCCCGGTCCTGCTGGCGTCGCTGGAATACCTGGCCGGCTACCCTTACGGTTGCACCGAGCAGACCATGAGCCGCTTCCTTCCCGACCTGGTGGTGGCCCGGGTGCTTTCCGACCTGGGTATGCAGAACCGGAAGCTGGAGGAGACCCTGCCGGAATACATCCACGCGGGACTGGCCCGGCTGAGCCAGCTTCAGCACCAGGATGGAGGCTGGGGCTGGTGGCAGGGCGACGCCACCGATCCCTTCATGACCGCCTACGTGGTTTGCGGACTGGCCATGGCCAAGCGCTTGGGCTGGAAGGTCAACGCGGAGATGCTCTCCCGGGGTGCGAACCGGCTCAAGTCACTGGTCAAAAGAAGAGACCTGAACGCAAACCAGCGGGCCTACCTGCTCTACAGCCTGGCCCTTTCGGGGATCAAGTACCAGTCTATGCTTACGAAGCTGGGCGACCAGAACCTCTCCGAGTACGGCCGCGCCCTGATGGCCATGGCCCTGTTCGAGCTGGGCCAGCGGAAGCAGGCTGCCAAGCTGGCCGCCCAGATCGATCTGGCCGTGCACACCGGGCCGAGCGGTGCTCACTGGGGTAGCCGGAACGGCAGCCTGGGATGGGAGCGGGACCCGGTGGAGACCACCGCCATGGTGCTGCGGACGCTGATGGCTACGAACCAGAAAAGCGTGAACATCCCCGCGGCCGTGCGTTGGTTGCTGGCGGTGCGCGAAGGCGATCACTGGCACTCTACCCGGGACACGGCCATGGTCGTCTACGCCCTGGTCGACTACCTGAAGAAACAGGGCTCTGTGGATTACCAGGCGGAAGTGACCGCTTCCCTCAACGACCGGGCCCTGCCGGCCCGGTCGTTCTCCGGGCAGGACGTGTTCAATCCGAGCGTTTTGCTTGTCCGAGATCGGCCCGCCCGGATCGGCGAAAATCAAATCCAGCTGTCCCGAAAGGGTCGGGGCTCGCTCTTTTACAACGCCTCGGTCAAGTACTTCGGGCGCGAAGAGAAGATCCCGGCCCGCGGCCGGAAGTTCCAAATAACCCGGAGGATGTTCGCCATCGAAAAGAAGCTGGAGGGCGACCGTTGGCGCATCCGCAAGCAGCCCCTGGCCGGCAAGGTGCGGTCGGGGGACGAGATCCTGGTGGTGCTCGAGTTGGAGGCCGCGCAGGATGCCGACTATATCATCGTCGAGGATCCCATGCCGGCGGGTACTCAGCCCATCGAGCAAGATCGCGGCTACGCCGTGCCGGGGGTGCGGCTTCAGCAGCCGCGCCTGCACCGAGAGTTTCGCGACTCGCACGTGGCCTTCTTCATCTCCCACCTACGCAGGGGCAAGCGAACACTGGCTTACCTGATCCGGGCCACCCTGCCGGGGAGTTACAACATCATGCCGGTCCGCATTCTGCCCATGTACGATCCCCACTTCGCCGGCAATTCGCAAAACGCCGTGCTGAACGTCGAGGAGTAGCCCCATGCGCGTTTCGAGTGCGATTCTGTTTTGCTTGATGCTGTCGGGTCGGGCCGGGGCCGCGGAGCCGGCGGAGGCGCCCACGATGGAGATCGAGGAGCCCAAGGGCGGTTGGTCCACCGGACGCATCGTCGAGGTGCGGGGGACCGTGAGCGACGAGTCCGTCGTCAGGGCCACCATGGTGGTAAACGGTTACGAGCGCTGGATCGATGTCCGCGGCGGCAAGTTCTCGGCGACCATCGTGGTGTCCAAGGGCGCCAACAGCGTCGAGGTAGTGGCCGCCAACCAGGCCGGGGAGGGCCGGGACAGCGTTTCGTTCTTTTCGGACGTCCCGCCGGTGGACCTGCAGGTGGTGCTGAGCTGGGACACGGACGGGACCGATGTCGACCTGCACGTGGTCGATCCCAGCGGCGAGGAATGCTACTACGGGCACCGCCTGACCAAGATAGGCGGTAAGCTGGATGTGGACGACACCGACGGCTTCGGGCCGGAGGTGTTCACCCTGGCCAACGCGGTGAGCGGCAAGTACCGGGTGCGGGTGAAGTACTTCTCCAGCCACGGTTACCCGCAGACGCAGCTCTGGGTGCAGGTGGTCATGTTCGAGGGCACCAGCCGGGAGCGCCGCTTGAAGTTCGAGAAGATGTTGACCAAGACCGGCGACGTTTTGGCGGTGGGCACTTTCGAGGTGGCGCCGCCCCAGAGAGAGGAAGAACAGCATGGTTCACCGTGACAAGATCGTAGCTTGCCTGGACGATCTCCTGAAGCCTATGAGCTTCAAGGATGCTTGTCCCAACGGCCTGCAGGTTTACGGGCGCGGGGAAATCGAGCGGGTGGCCACCTGCACCTCGGTGTCCGCGGCGTTCTTCGAAAAGGCCCAAGATGCCGGAGCCCACCTGCTGCTGGTTCACCACGGTCTTTTCTGGGAGGGCACCAGCCGGGCGATCGATCCGCTCCTGGCCAAGCGCCTGCGTATTCTGCTGAACGGGGAGATGAACCTGGTTGCCTACCATCTTCCCCTGGATGCCCACCCGAAGTTGGGCAACAACGCGCAGCTGGCCGAGATGCTGGGCTTGAAACAGCTGGACTTCGAGTTCGGCCGCTACAAGGGAACTCCCATCGGCTGCGCGGGCAATCTGGAGAACCCCGTGGACCTGAAAGACTTCAGCGCCGGTGTCGCTGGGCGGCTGGAGGCCGAGCCGGTGGTGGTGGACGCCGGGCCCGGGCAGGTCCGGCGGGTTATGGTGGTGTCCGGCGGGGCCGGGGACATTCCCATGTTGCTGGAGGCGGTGGCGGCCGGGTGTGATACCTACGTCACCGGGACGGTCTTCGAGCAGTCGGTGGCGGTGGCGCGGGAAGCCGGGCTCAACGTCTTGGCGTTGGGGCATTACAACTCGGAGAAGCTGGGGGTTCGGGCGGTGGGGGATTTGTTGACCGAGGAACTGGGAGTTGATGTGGTTCACCTGGACGTGCCCAACCCAGTGTGAGGTGAGTGCCGGATGGTGATGGAGACGGGACAGAGGATTGGGCGGTATCTCCTGGCTCAGAAGATCGGGAAGGGGGGCATGGCCGAGATCTTCAAGGCGGAGGAGGATGTGCCCGGAGGGCCCCGGCGGGTGGTGGCCATCAAGCGCTTGTTTCCCAAGCTGTCGGCCGACCGGGAGTTCGTGGGCATGTTTGTCAACGAGGCTCGCATCGCCTCTTCCATGTTCCATCCCAATGTCGTGCAGACCTACGACCTGATCAACTACGGTTCCTATTACTACATCGTCATGGAGTATCTCGAGGGGCTGGACCTGGAGGAGTTCATTCTGGCGAAGGGGCCCGGGGGTTTGGTGCTGCCCCTGGACGAGGTTGCCTACGTCATCCACGAGGTGGCCATGGGACTGGCCTATGCCCACAAGGGGGGCGCGCGCCCCGCCGATGGGGCGGTGGTGCATCGGGACATCAGCCCGGGTAACATCCTAGTCGACGTGGATGGACATGTGAAGGTCACCGACTTTGGCATTGCCCGGGCCATGCAGTATGCCAGCTTCACCAAGCCGGGCGTGCTCAAGGGCAAGTACGAGTACATGTCCCCGGAGTACGTGAAGGGCAAGGATTTCGACGGCCGGGCGGATCTGTTTTCGCTGGGCGTGGTGCTGTACGAGCTTCTGACCGGGGAGAATCCTTTCGCCGCGGTGATGCCCAAGGATATCTGGGATAAGATCGTCAAGTCCGATCCCCCCAAACCCAGCCGGATCGCACCCGAGATCCCCAAGGCGCTGGACGCGGTCGTGTCCCGGGCGCTGTCGAAGAATCCCGACAAGCGTTACCGCACCGGAGAGGAGATGGCCGCGGTCCTGGTGTCCTTCTTTTCCGATACCGGAAGGGAGCGGGTGGCCGAAGCCCTGGGCGCGCGGGTTTCCCGGTTGATGGAAAAGGACGCAGCCCCCGCTACCAGCCCGTCCGACATCCAGTCCTTCCTTCCGCCCGACAGCACCCTGGGAGAGCACACCCAGGAAATTCATTTAGACACCCTACTGGACCTGGTCGATCCGATCCAGGTTCCCCGTCCGAAGATCCACAAGCGATCCGTCGCCGAACCGAGCAACGCGCAGGTCAAGAAGATAACGCGGAAGAAACGCCGCCCCAGCTGGAAGCGCAAGCTGATCGGGCTGGCCTTCATTCTGGCGCTTTTGACCGGCGGCCTGGGGTACATCTTCTGGCCCAGCCAGGTGGGGTACCTGTCGGTCACTTCGACCCGCCGGGCCGAGGTGTACGTGGACGGGGAGAGAATCGGGCTGACCCCCATCATCAAGCAGCCCCTGCCGGTGGGCCCCCACATGCTGGAGGTGCGGCGACCGGGAAGGACCGGGGCCAAGAACTACGATCCGAAGATCGAGGAGGGCCAAACCAAGCTCATCAAGGTAACCTGGAGAAAGAAGTCGATCAAAAAGCGCATAAAGAAAAGGAAGAAAAAGAAAAAGACCGTCAAGAAGTCGAAGAAACCGGTCAGAAAACCGGCCAAGAAACCGACCAAGAAACCGGCGAGGAAAACCGGTAAGAGAAGAAAGAAATAGCCAGTCTTGAAGATCGCATCGATTTCGTGCCTGCTGGTGCTGTCGTTCTCTGCCGGGTCCTTTGCGGCTCCGCCGGAGAGAAGGCTGTCCGCGGCTACCCGCGGTTGCCTGGCCGAGAAGCTCGCGGTGGTCAGCGAGGAGAAGATCCCTGTCGGGGAACGCGACGCATTCGCGCTGATGGATCCTCACAGCGGCCGCATTCTCTGGCACCGGAATCCGTCGGTTCTGGCGCGGATGGCCTATCAGCCGGGCTCTATTTTCAAGGTGATTGCAACCTATGTTGCCATTGACCGCGATCGGGTGAACCCGCGCGAGGTCTACCGGTGCCAAGGGGGAAAAGTGCTCGAGGGTGACGATAAAGCGCCGGTGCGTTGCTGGTTGAGGCCGGGTCACGGACCGGTGAACCTGGCCAAGGCCCTGGCCTTGTCTTGCAACCTGTATTTCGCCCGGTTGGGCACCCGGTTGGGCGCGGAGCTCATTTTGAAGGGAGCGCGCGAGTTCGGGTTGGGAAAGTCCACCGGGTCGGATCTGCCCGGAGAGAGCGGCGGGAGCCTGCCATCGGCGGCCGTGGTGGGGCAAGCCGCCCGCCTGGCCGTGGGCCAGGGGGAGCAGGTCCGGGTGACGCCCCTGCAAGTGCTCAGCCTGATCGGGGCGGTGGCCAACGGCGGGATACTCTACAGTCCGCGCCGCGCCGATCCGTCGGGTCAAGAGACGCCCGTCAGGGGGGAGTTGAAAAACCAGGCGGCGCTTGGTTTCATCCGGAACGCCTTGGAGGAGGGATCCACGTTTGGGACGGGCATGGCCCAGAATCTCTGGAAGTTGAGGCTTGCCGGAAAGACGGGGACCGCCGCGTGGAGCGTGGGCTGGAAAACCCACGCCTGGTACATGGGATTCGCTCCCTTCCGCAACCCCCGGGTGGTCCTGGTGGTATTCGTTCACGATGGGCAGGGCTCCAAGGAGGGGGCCATGCTTGCCCGGTCGGTAATGGAGACGGTGTATAAAGCCATGCAGGCCTGTAAATGATGGGTCGGGCTCCATGGCTGCTTCTTCTGTTCCTGGCGGCCCACGCCCACGCCGGGGGTGCCGCCTCGGTGCGGGTAAGCATCTTCGGTATCTTCAAGCCGGCAGACGTCCAAGTCAGTTCGAAGAAGCCGATGGAGATCACCGCCGTCGCCGAGGACGGCAACCTGGGCAAGTACACTTCCCGGTCTGTAAAGATCCGTTGTGGGGGGCGCTGGCCGGTTCAGATGGATACCGGAAAGAACCTGGTTCTGGCGGGCGGCGCGCAGTTTAGGCCGGCGTCGAGACGGGAGTCGTTGCGGGTGGGTGTCAAGGACGGCCCGGAGCGGGAGTACGCCGGTTGGATCGAGATCAAGGAAAGACAGGGACACTGCCTGATTATCAACCACGTGCCCCTGGAAGAGTACAGCCGTGACGTGGCCTGCCGGGAGCTGGGCGTGTCCGGGCCCGAGGCCTTGAAGGCCCAGGCGGTCGCGGTTCGGACCTACGCGCTCGCCACTACGAACAGGCACAACCCGGAGGGATTCGACTTCTGTGATCTGACCCATTGCCAGGTGTACACCGGACGGGACGCCTGCACGGCAAAGCAGCACGGACACCTCGAGGCCGTCTCCGGCCTGACGCTTTTGCACCGGGGCCGCCCGGCCATGACCTATTACCACTCCACCTGCGCCGGCCACACGGCCGCGGCCGCGGACGTCTTCGGGCCGAAGGCGGCTCGCCCCTACCTGAAAGGAGTGCAGGACGGCCGGAAGCCCTATTGTGCCGCCTCGGAGCACACGCGCTGGCGGTTCGAGGTTGATCGGAAAGAACTGTGTCGGCAACTGGGCCGGGCGTTGCCTGAGTTGGGCCCGGGGCCGTGCACCCTGGAGGTCAAGAGCGTGGGATCAGGTGGCTGGGTGCGCCGGGTGGCGGTGCGAGGGAAAAAACTGGTGCGGTTGCACGGCGAGCGTTTCCATAACCTCATGGGTAGGGCGTTCGGTTGGGGCAAATTCAAGAGCGCCAGGTTTTGGGTGGAGACCGGCGGGAAGCGGGTGGTGTTCCACGGCCGGGGGCTGGGGCACGGGGTGGGCATGTGCCAGTACGGGGCCTTGGGCATGGCCAAGGCGGGTAAAGACTACCGGGTCATTCTGGAGCATTACTATCCGGGCACGGAGTTGAAGCAATGGCCATGATGCCGCTGCTCATGCTGCTGGCCGCCGCGCCGGTGGTGGTCCACCAGTGTGATCGAGTGGAAGTGATCGGGCCGGAAGAAGAAACCGCCGTGCGGATCGCCAAGCTGGTATGCGGACGAAAAAAAGATCTCGACGCACTGTTTGGTGAAAAGAGCCGCGTCCGCGTGCGTATCTGCGAAGACATGCAGTGCTGGAGAAAGAGGAGCGGGCGCCCCGGGTACATCTCGGCCGCGCTGGTGGGCGACGAGGAGATACTCACCCAGCCCGTGGGTTCCCTCGAAAAGCTCGAGAACCTGGAGGGCACCCTGGCGCACGAGCTGGTTCACCTGCTGATCCGCAAGGTGGCCGGCCGCAATTGTCCCCGGTGGCTGGACGAGGGCTTGGCGCAGTGGCTGGCCGGGCAGAAGATATTGAGGGACGTGACCCCGCCGGCGGACGAGGGGGAGCTCGCCGAGTTGGAGAAACGTCTGGGCTTCCCCAAAACGCCCAGAGATCAACTGGAGAAGGATTACGCGGCCTGCCGGCTGCTGGTGCGGAAGCTGGTGGGTCTGGTCGGCGAGAAGACTCTGGTCCGGGCGCTTTTCGGTCTCAAGACCACCAGGAATCCACTCGATCTCCCGGTGAACGGAAAAGCCCTGGGTTTGCTGCTGTTCCCAGGTTGACCTCGCATTGACGACGTGGTTGGATATTGTTTGCCGGAGTTGAGGAGAACAACGTTGAACCGAGACTACGACGAGCATTTTTTCGACGCGGTGGACGGCCTGCGCCTTTTCTTCCGCAGATGGTTCGTTGCCGAGGCCAAGGGTCTGGTGGCCATCGTGCACGGCCTCGCCGAGCACAGCGGACGCTACGAGCAAGTGGTGGATTTCCTGTGCGCGGCGGGTTGGTCGGTAGCCACGTTTGACTGCCGGGGGCATGGACAAAGTGGGGGGAGGAGAGCGCACATCGATTACTTTCAGGAGTACCTGGACGATACCGGCTCGTTCCTGGACGAGGTAAAGCGGGCGGGATATGCGGGCGTGCCCATTTTACTGGGACACAGCCAGGGCGGGCTGATCGCCGCGCGCTTCGCCCAAATGCTTCCGGATGCCGTAGCGGGCCTGGTGCTCAGCTCGCCGTTTCTGGGCCTGGCCATGAAGGTGTCGGCCTTCAAAGCCGCGGCGGGTAAGCTGGCTTCTAAGATATTGCCGACTCTGGCGATTAAGACCGGTCTGGATCCGGCCTGGTTGAGCCACGATCGGGACGTGGTGAAGAAATACGCGGACGATCCCCTGGTGAGCAACATCGCCACGACGCGTTGGTTCACCGAGATCCAGCCGGCCCAGGAAACCGCCCTGCGGCAGGCCGGCGAGATTCGTTGTCCCCTGCTAATGCTTCTGGCCGGGAACGACCGGGTGGTTTCTTCTCCCGCATCGAAGAGCCTTTTTGAGGGAGCCGGTTCCACGGACAAGATCCTCTATGAATACCCGGATTACTATCACGAGGTTCTTAACGAGGTGGGGCGCGATAAAGTTCTTTCGGACCTGGGTTCCTGGCTGGGGAGCCACCGGCAGTGAAGAACTGGCGCTACATTGTGCCCAACTTCTTCACCGCGGTGAGCCTGTGCCTGGGGATCGCCTCCATCCTGCTGGCCACCGAACTCAAGCTGGAGATGGCCGCCTGGCTGTGCCTGTGGTGCGCGCTCCTGGACAAGGCCGACGGCACCGCCGCCCGGCTGCTGGGCGCCACTTCCCGGTTTGGCACCGAGTTCGATTCCATGGCCGACCTGGTTGCATTCGGCCTGGCCCCCGCCTACCTGGTGTACTCTACCGGCAGGCACGTGTGGGGCCTGAGGCTCGGTGAACCCCTGTGGCTTCTTCTGGTGGCCGGCGTGGGGTTCTACGCCCTGCTGACCGCCATGCGCTTGGCCCGCTTCAACCTGGACGGGCATCGGCCCGGGCGGCGCCATTTCGAGGGTCTGCCCTCGCCGTTGTGCGGCACCATAATGGCGGCCACCGTCCTGGTTTCATTCAAGCACCGTATTCCCGTCGAGTGGATGGAATTCTTACCTATAGTCGCCTTGCTGCTCGGGCTGGGAATGATCTCACGCCTGCCGGTGCCCAAGCTGGTTCCGCGCAAGAATCCGGCCTTCAATATCTTTCAGGCCGTCAACATTATCCTCTCCTACGTGATGGGGTTCGCCATGGTGTTCCCCGAGTACCTGCTTGGCCTGGCCCTCTTCTATATGCTGGTCGGCACCACCCACGGCCTGATCCACCCCTCCGAAGAACAGCCGCTTCTCCAGGAAGATTGAAACAGCAACTCTGATATGTGGCATTAATAGCACAAACACAGTTGACAACCCATGGGGGGGCTGCTATCTTTCCCCCTCGTCGCAGAAGTATTATGATTCCTGTACCAAGGAGGCGAACAAAAATGGCTTCCGAACCACCGGGCGTAATCGGAAAAGGCATTAGCATTCGAGGTAATTTGAGCGGAGGTGGCGACCTGATCATCGAAGGAACCGTGGATGGTCAAATCTCGCTGAAGAACCACCTGACCATCGAGGATACCGGCAAGGTCCAGGCGGATATCGAGGCCGAGAGGTTGACCATAAAAGGGGAGATGAGCGGCAACATCATCGCCAGTGATCGGGTGGCCATCCTGACCAACGCCAAGGTCATGGGCGACATCAAGTCCCCCATCGTGGTGATCGAGGACGGAGCGGGATTTAAGGGAAATATCGAGATGGATGTCCCCATCCCCGACGGAATTCTCTAACAATTATACAGGAGTAAGTCATGGCCAACGTTATTGGCAGTTCCATCGTCATCGATGGGGAGATCACCGGCGATGAGGATCTGGTGGTTCAGGGAACGGTCAAGGGTAGGATCGCGCTGCAACAGAGCCTTTTCGTTGAAAGCTCCGGTGTGGTGGAAGCGGACATCGAGACCCAAAACGTGGAGATCTCCGGCTCGGTTATCGGAAACATCCGCGCCACCGACAAGGTGGAGTTGAGGTCGGATGGGAAGATGACCGGGGACATCAAGGCGCCCCGGATCCTGATTGCCGATGGAGCCACGTTCAAGGGTAACGTGGACATGGATCGATAGCAGCGCCGACGAAAGGAGCCATCCATGACCGATACCAGCACCGTTGTTGGACAGACCATACTGATCAAGGGCAACCTGGAGGGTGACGAGGATCTGACCGTCCAGGGACGCATCGAGGGATCCCTCAGCCTGACCAAGACCCTGATCATCGAGTCTAACGGCGTGGTGAAGGCGGATGTTTCCGTCGCCAACGCCGTGATCAGCGGCGTGATGGTGGGCAACTTAACCGCCTCCGATTCACTGGAGATCACCGAGACCGGGCGCATGGTGGGAGACGTTCGGGCTCCCCGCGTCATCATCGTGGAGGGAGCGTCGGTTCGCGGCAAGGTGGATATGGGTGACCTGGAGATGCCCAGGCCCACCAGCGACGACCGCAAACCGGTGTATACCCCGGCGCCTATGTCCAGGCCCACGCCGGTGTCCAGGCCCACGCCGGTGTCCAGGCCCACGCCGGTGTCCAGGCCCAC
>JAUXGL010000042.1 GCA_030622135.1 Deltaproteobacteria bacterium | reverse complement strand
GTGGGTACGGCCCCTTACCACCGAGTTTCGCCACGTGCTCTGCGCTTGACCGCGCCCTTCACAGAAGAATCAGCCACCGTTCGCCGCAAGGGCCGACGGGTTTACCGAATGTTTACTGATCTCTTTTATCAACCTGTTGATTCGTCGGAGGATCTTCTTGTCGGAACGCTGCCAGTAAAGATAGTCCTCCCAGGCGCGTTCGGAGAAAATGAGTTTCACTCGATCAGGCTCCGTTCGATGCCTTTACTATCTTCAAGCTGGGCAATCGACTCGATCAGACGCCTGGTATTTTTGGGGGAGCGTAGCAGATACGCTGTTTCTTCCAAAGCCTCGTAGTCCTCGAGCGACATGATGACCACGGAGTCGCTCTTTCTCCGAGTTACGATGACAGGCGAATGGTCTTTGCATACCTTCTCCATTGTTTTTGCCAAATTTTGTCGGACCGCTGTGTAAGTTGTGGCTTCCATAGAACACCTCCTGTACAAGTTACTGTACTGCTTTGGGTGCCTATTGTCAAGGGAGAACATAGGGAGGTAAACAACCTGTTGGGATTTCAGGTGGTTGTTCTATCTCCGTCCCCCAGTTTTCCGTCGATCCACCAGTCTTTCTTGTCATGTTTCCATTCGTAGGATTCGTGTTTCTGATTGTTATTTTCGTCAAGCCAAGCCTCACAGCGTAAGGCGAGGGCTCAACCTTTTTCAGCTTATCACCAACCTCTGACATGTCCGACCACAGGTTAGCTCAACGACAACGAAAGCGTCCAGATTCTCAAAAGCGAATTCCCATATTAAACCCCAACTCACAGGGTCTTGGAAACGTCCGCAAATGCGGACCCCTCTAATTTTGAGACATGGGCCACAGATCCATGCCGCCCTTCGCCCATTCGGGAGCGGGGTGGGGAGAGTCGTACTTCCCGTTTCCGTCCACGTCCAGGAAAACCGGGTTGGTCACCCCGTACGGGTAAACCCTGAACACCCGGGGGATGGACGCGCCGGAGATGTCGAAGGGTAAGGGAATCGAAGAAAAAGAGCGTGAGAGTATGTCGCCGACCTGCAACCTCAAGAAGGGATGCTCGCTGTAGACCGGTGAGAGGTCCCGGCCATCCAGCCCCATGGCGATCGCCACGTACCAGGCGTCGGAATCGGGGGCGGTTGTCTCGATGCGGGCGTCCAGGTTCACCACCCGCCGGTTGGGAAGCCTGAGCCCGGAGACATCCACGCTACTGCCCGGATCCAGCTCGTCGCCCGACCCGGTGAGCTCGTGGATCAATCGACCGCTACGGTAGACTTCCACGCGGTCGACGTCGAACCACAAGGGCGACTGGACCCGGATGCGCATGCTAACGCCGTCACCCGCGTTCACCGAGAGAGTCTCGCCTATCTCCCGGTCGTCGAGCCACAGTTGAATGAAGGGACCGTAGGTGACCATCAATCGGCCGGCCTTGATGTTTCGGGCCAGTTCCAGCTTGTCCACACCCCTGGGTTGCTCCGCGGTCAACTTGATGAAATTGCGGGGCAGCCCGGCTTCCGTCTGGGTGAACAGCTGGTGGGTGTCCGAGTTTCCCATACCCGTACTGACCACGCCGTAGTCGAGCATGCGAAACCAGTCGTCGATGGCCCCTGCGTGCGAGGTGCAGGGAGACCCCTTTGGCGTAAAGCCGGGATCGCACTTCCCGGCGATGCAGCCGTTCGAGTCGCAATCGCTGTCGTTTGAGCAGGGCAGATAACAGGACCTGCTGCTCCGGTCACACCGCTCTCCCCGGTCGACATCGCAATCCTCGTCTTGCGTGCAGAAAGAAATAAGGTCGCATTCCTCCTCGCCGTCCGCGTCCCACAAGGCGTCCTGCTCGGCGGCGGTGCGCTTGAGGATGTCCTTGATAAACCTCCGATCCAGCTCGATCAGCTCTCTCTCCACAATGTCCGGGGAGGCACCCAGGTTTCCCTGAGCCTGGATTATCTCCCGCTGATGGTTGTATTCGCGGATCTCCCCGGCCGTCGGCGTCCGGATCAGCTCGTAGCGCTTGGAGTTGAACAACTCCAGGGCATCGAACCGGCCGCTGAAAAGTCGCGGATTGGCGAGGGGGTTCTCGAAGATGCCGGGGAACCACTCGAGCAGGCTTCCCTCGATTTCCAGGGTGTACGCGTTCAGGCCGTACTGGTTGAAGTACCCGAAGAAGGAATCCCGCGGATGGGCCACCACGATCACCGTGTCCTCCGGCCCGTATAATCCCAGCGCCCGCATCTCGTCGAAGATCTTGTCGGGCGTCTTCCCGGTCCAGTCGATGGCTCCCTGCTCCTGAATTCTCCGGCCGTCTTCCCACTCCTCGTAGCGATAGGGAAAGCCCAGGAAATGGCCCAGCTCCACGGTAGTAAGCTCCGAGCCGACCTGGGTCATTACCCACTTCTCCAGGCCCAGCTCGAACACGTAGGGCCGCAAATCGGTGATGTAGTCGTGATCGGAGGTGGAGAGCACTTCCACTCCCTCGCCGGCGAAGGCCATCACCCGGTCGCGGTGCTTGACGACTGCATCGTAGGAGTTCTGGCCGTGCACGTGGAAATCGCCGGAGATCCACCCGGAGGTGTCCACCGTGCGCACCAACCGTGCGTTCACCAAGGTGGTCTGAGCCGGCGCCAGGACCACCTGCCGCCGGTCGATGGAATACTCCAGGCCCCGACTGGCCAGAATCTCGTAAGAACCCGGCTCGATTTCGAACACGCCCAGGCCGTCGGCGGTGTACACGTATCGAGCCAGCCCCTTGGGGTAAGACCCCTCCCCTAAAGCAGCCTTGCGCATGTGCGGGTCCACGCATACGCAGTGCCGGTCGGCGGAGCCGACGGCTCCCTTGCAGCGCTCCGTAGGCTCGCAGTCGTCATGGCTCCGGCAGGGCTCTCGCTTGACACAGCGCAGCCGAGCAAGATCGCAGATGCGGCCTTCGGGGCAATTGTCGATCAGACACAGACCGCCTGCAAGGCACTTGCCCGAGGCGCAATCGGTGTCCTGCTCGCACTCGCCTTCCAGCCGACCCGAACAGTTTGGGAAGCACTGACCCACGGTGAGCTTGGCGGGGATGGGCCGGCCGCTTTCGTCCTGGATCCGGTATTGGACTCGCGCCGGCGGTAGGAGATGCAGGGCCGTCTCCGTCGTCTGGTTCGCTACGATGTCCACCTCCACCACCCGGCTGGTCGGCCGGTAGAGCTTCTTGGCAATGAGGTAGTACCTTCCCGCCGGCAACCAGCCGTCGAAGGCCCCCCCGGGCAGGTCGGTGGCCCGCCGATCGGTGCGCAGGTGGTTGATCGCACCCATGAAATTCCGTTTTTGAAGGCACAACTCCCAAAACTTCTCCGGACCGCCTGTATAGGGCCGGCCGGCGTCTCCCCCTGGATGACATTCGGCCATGTCGGCGGGAACCGCAAATACGTGCACATCGGCCAGGGTCACCGGATCGCCGGTGCGCTGGTCATAAACATGACCGGCGATCCTCCCCATGGGCGTTCCCCAGGCTGCGTAGATGCTCTTCACCGCCGAGGCCACGTCGCCGTCCCCTACCGAGAAGATCCGCTCGAAAACGTAGCTGCGTATGCCCGAGCAATCGATGACGTTGGCGCACTGCTCGGGCGTGCCCGGACAGGCGCCGGTGTAACAGTGCGCCCCGTGGGTAAATCCGGCGGTCACCGAACCGGAGTAGAGCGGCAGCAGGTACTTGCCGCCGGCATCGGCGCTGGCGATGGCGTAGGACACGTGGTCCCCCACGCCGGCCAGGAAGTCGGAAACGATGGGATCGTTGAGGGGATCCTTTCCCAATGCAAACTTATTGCGGATCTCCTTGTAGATATCGAAGCCGATGCCCGAGCCGAACATCTTCAGCCGCTCCCCGAAGAACAGGAAGTCGCCCCCGGTAATCCCGGGTTCCATGTCGGGAAGCTCGGTGTCGTAGTATTCGCTTCCCAGCAACAGGCCGAACAGTTCCCGGGCGCCGGTCAGCACGGGCAGGTACCTGACCTCCCCGTCGGGCCGGCTCACCTCGCCACGGTTGTCGATCACGGTGAGCATCGACCGCATGCGGACATGCGCCGCGCCCGGCTCCAGGATGAAGTCGTTGCGGATGAGGAAGTTCGTCTTCACGCCGGCGATGGAAACCAGGCTCAGAGCTTCCAGGTAGTTTCCCGCCCGCCCCTGCACCCGGACGATGGCCGCTCCCTCCGACGGCGCCGCTCCCGCGATGGCGTAGTCCGCGTTCTCGGTCTTGGAGGTATCCAGCTCACAGGGGTTCTCACCGTTGCACAGGATAATTACCTCGGGCCGAACGCCGGGCAGGCGCTCGCAGAAGTCCGCATGCTTGCCCGGCTCCCCGACGCAAATGGCCGGAACGGCCAGGTTGGCGATGGTAAACAACTCGGCGAACTGATCCTTTCCCTTACCGCCCCGGTAAGGAGCCTGGGGCCTCTGGACATCGGCGTCTATGAGACTGCCGCCGAAGACGCCGGGGCCGGTGCTGTTGCCTTTCTCTGGAAAGGCCAGGCGGATCTTGTCGTTCTCGAGAACGTAGTCGTTCAGATCGGCCAGGGCGGCTACGCCGCCGATGGCCTGGGTCCGGTTCTTGATCTTGTAGGCCCGGGCGAAGGGTTGGCCTTGGTTGCACCCCGGCAAGAGCAAAGACAGCAGCGCGATAATCGGCCAGATGTTCCTCGGCATAGTGCACCTACCAGCGCTAAAACATCAGTTGCAGCATGGCCAGGATAGAATCGTTGGCAAGATCGGCCCCCTTTTGCTCTTCCTTGAGTATGTAGTTGATCATCAGCTTGACGTCTCCGCCATGGAAGTAGGCGTTGAACCCGGCGGTCAGCTCCCAGAGATCCCCCTCGTTCTCCCAGTGAACGTTGTCGTCCATGATGGCGAAGCGGCAGACCAGCTCCAGGTCGGCGTAGTCCAGGGGCAGCATGTACCCGGCCTGGGCATACATACCCCAGCGCTCGGTCTCGTCCAGTTCATAGGCGGTACCCTCCGGGCGGGTGTCCGGGATGGACTTGGACCACAACGCCTCGGCGTAGAGGCTGACTCCCTTGAATTTCACGGCCAGGTCGGCGCCGGCCCCGCGCACGTCGGCGGCCTCGGCGAAGTTCATATAGCCGTTGAGGCCGAAGGCCCAGCGCAAGCCGTAACCCTCCAGGTCGGCCTCGGACCGGCCCATATCGCCCAGACCGGCTCCCAGGCGAACGACATACAAGAGGCCGTCGTTCAGGTCGCCTACCGAGTACCCCGGCGCGCCGTTGTAGACGCCCGCGGCAAAGTCGAAGATGTCGGCCTGGCCGCCGACAGTCAAGCCCACCTGGCGACCCAGGTCCAGCCGGTTGGTCCCGGTGGCCGCCTCGACGCCCACCCAGGCCGGCCGCTCGATGAGTTGCATGTCGGCCGAAGAAATTATCAGTGCCCGGGAAAAGGGAAGCTTGCCGGCGCCGGCCTGGATCCAGCCGTATTCGCCGGGTTTGTAAGTGATATAGGCGTCCAAGAGCGCGTTGCCGCCGCTGTCCTCGTCGATCAAATCCAGTTCCAGCCCGTATTCCCACCTGTCCGCGATCTGCCCGTCCACTCCCAGGCGCGCGCGCCGGATGCGAAACCCGTCCCGACTGAGCACGTCGCCGTTCATGACGTGGGCGTCTTCGCCCACGTGCCCGCCCAGCACCTGGACGCGGCCGTGGACGGAAAGCTCGAGCTCGCCGTGGGAAAACATGGGGCCGGGCGCGACCGGCTCGGTTGGCGAGGTCACTTCCCCCGCCGGCTTCCAGTTCTCGGGGGGCAAAACCTTCTCTTCTCCTTCTTCCTGAGCCGATACCGCTAGCGGCCATAGACACAGCCCGACCGACAGGACAAGCGCAAGCCTCTGCATGAAATCCTCCAACAATTGAAATCCAATCGGCAAGCGGATGGTACGACCGAGGTACCGCACGTTCAAGTGCTTTTACTTTCCCCGGATCTCCCACCCCCCTTCCGCGGCAGTCCCAATCCACCGAGTAACTTTGACAACTTGCGAGAGGCCAATGAGTTTATTTCACACACCGTATCTATGGCGCCGGGTATCTTGAGTTCCTTTTGGAAGTCAACTGGTTACGTGTTTTCTTGTGGGCACAGGTGGTGGATTGGGGCTTTCTTCGGTTTCATTTGCAACAACAAACGCATAAGTGCTAAATTCAGAATAATCAGTGCTACCTTCGGGAGGAAATCTCCATCAAGGATCCCTTCGGCAACACTCAGGGCTTAAAACCCAATCAACTCAGGCGTATCCAGAACCTGTACCGCCGCCGCGCGCGGCCCTGGCAGCTGGTCAGCCCGGAGCTTGCCCGGGCCTTGTGCGAGCTGTCGCGGGAATTGGGCCGCCAGCTAGGCGTGCTGCTAAACCGCCGCGGCTATGTCGAGTGGGTGATCGTGGGAAGCGCCCAGCGCTTGTACCTGCCCGACGTGGGCCGCCTCCGCGGCGGGCGAACCCACTTCCGCGGCCTGCGCCTGGTCCATACGCATTTAAAAGACGAGGCGCTGTCCCGGGACGATCTGGCCGACCTGGCGCTCCTGCGTCTGGACTACGTGGCCGCGCTGTGCGCCCGCGAAGACGGCCTGCCCGGACGGGTGTGCGGCGCCCACCTGCTGCCCGGAGACTCCTCACCCAAGCCCTGGCGCCTGGAGGACTTCAAAGACATCTACGCGGTGGAGATGGACTTCCTAAAAATGGTCACCGCCCTGGAGGATGAGTTTTCCCGCAAGGTGTCCCTTCCCAAGACCGAGGCAGAGAAAGGCCGAGCGGTACTGGTGACGGTCAGCCCGCACGCGGCCGACGGCGAGGATACCCTGACTGAGCTCGCGGAGCTTACCCACACGGCCGGCGTGGAAATCCTGGGCACCGTCCTCCAGGTGCGGCCCAAGCCGGACCCCCGCTACGTGGTCGGCAAGGGCCGGCTGGAAGAGCTGGTGGTGGAAACCATGCAGAAGGGCGCCGATATGATCATCTTCGGCCGCGATCTCACCCCCGCCCAGGCCCGGGCCATCGCCGACATCACCGAGCTAAAGGTGCTGGACCGCACCCAGCTAATCCTGGACATCTTCGCCCAGCGCGCCCACAGCCGGGACGGAAAGCTGCAGGTGGAGCTGGCCCAGTTGCGCTACCGTATGCCCCGGCTGACCCGAGAGGACGGGGGCCTCAGCCGCCTCACCGGCGGGATCGGCGGCCAGGGCCCCGGCGAGACCAAGCTGGAGATCAATCGGCGCCGGGCCCGCGACCGCGTCGCCCGGCTGGAGAAGGACGTCGAAAAGCTGTCGAAACAGCGCGCGATCAAGCGCGGCCGCCGTAGCCGCAACCGGCTGCCGATCGTCTCCATCGTCGGCTACACCAACGCGGGCAAGTCGACCCTGCTCAACCAGCTGACCCACTCCAAGGTGTTCGTGGGAAACAAGCTCTTCGCCACCCTGGATCCCACCAGCCGCAGACTGCGCTTCCCCCGCGACCGCGAGGTAATCGTCACCGACACGGTCGGCTTCCTGCGCGATCTGCCCGATGACCTGGTCGCGGCCTTCCGCGCCACCCTGGAGGAGCTCACCCACGCCAACCTGCTCCTGCACGTGGTGGATGTAAACGATCGACGCCTGGACGACCAGATGGAAGCGGTGAACCGGATCCTGGAGCAGCTGGACCTGCTGCGGGTTCCCCGTCTGGTGCTTTTGAACAAGTGCGACCTGTTAAAGGACGACCGCGGCCCGGCCCTGGCCCGCCGCACCAACGGCATCCTCATCTCCGCTCGGGACAAGACCGGCTTCACCGACATGCTCACAGCCGCCGAGGAAATCCTCTGGCGCGAAGGCGCGGCCGAAAAGGGCTACATCCTCGACGAAGTTCCCAATCGGCACAAACCCTGAGAAAATGGGTATGTGAAACCGGCGGGCACTCGCTGCCATCACCAACCCGCCTTACAATACGAACGAAGAGTCTAACGCCTGCGCCGCAGGAGGGCAAAGGCCACAACCAGGATCAGCGCCGACGAGCCGCCCGAGGAAGTTTTGCAGCCCGAACAACCCTGGCTGTCAGGATCGATCGGCACAGTAGGGTCTTCAAGCTCTAATCCGAAGTTAACATTGGTAGTATTGCCCGCGGTTATCTCCACATTCTCCGAAACAGAACCGTAATTGTCCGCCGATGCGGTAAATGTATATATACCCATGGGTATATCCGGTATTGTGAAGGCCCCACTGCCATCAACGACCGCAAAGCGCATGCCATCACTTACCCGAGCGCTTCCCACGGCCAGCCCCGTATCCGCGTCCGTGACAACGCCGGTGAGGATACCTTTGGAGTAGGGATTCAAGACATCCTTTACAATATTATAGACCTCCATGTATTTGGATATGTCTTCAATCCCACTTTCAAATGTCCAGTTGTTATTGATAAGTTCTCCGTTTATATGAATCTCGATATTACCGACATAAATATTGGCAGGATAATTGCCAACGGGCTTTTTATCAAAGAACCTTATAGATAATTCGGCTTTATCGAGTCCGGAAAGATAAGCGGCAATATCCTCGGTTATATACAGGGTATCGGTTCCGTCCTCGCTTATATCCACATCCCAAATGATTTCGTCATTTACCAGCAGTTGTTTGAAATGGTATCCGGTCAAAGAAGATATGCCTCTGGTATCTCTTATATTGAACGATATGCTGGCGTCGGTTATATCTTCGGGCACAGAGATACTCTGAGCAATAGCCTGATACCAACTAATGCATGTTCCCCAGCGACCGGATGGAAGACCCAATTTACAATCAAAAGCCGGGTCGTCGTTTATCAGTTGTTGGAAGATGGTTCCGTTATAGAAATAGTCCAAATCGTAAAGCCAGAGGGGAACCTCGAAAAGGGCTGCGCCGTCTGAATTCCGTATCGCCAGCTCCATCATCTGTCTCAAAAAACCCAGAGGATAAAAGGGGTCAATGCTGTTTCCGTACCTGATAGGATATATTCCCGTCACAAAAGACACCGGATGGATTGTTGTCTTTGCCTGGTTAATCAAGTTTTCCAATTCTGTAAGATTTGCGGAATAACCCATATAGGATGCCCAATACCACATGAAAGTGCCGTCTTTCAATACAGGCTTGTATGGACTGTCAACCTCAAAATACTTAAGCTCGTCGAGAGAGTCGAAGTACAGAGTCGGGATAAACCTCAAATTCGGATTAACCCTGTCTTTTGCGTTTATTGATTTTTCGATGTACCCCGGCGTGAAATGCGTATTCTTGTCAGGATGCAAATCATCGATCGTAAAGGCTTCTAGTTGTGTGTATTGCAATGAAAGCTCTGCGAAGTGCGCTGCCCAGGCTTCAAAATCCATACCGTATGGATAATTGTCAGCCCAACCCTCTAAGTTTGGAGACAATCTCGGCCATATTATTATATCCGAATCTTTCATCTGCTCAAGAAAGACCAGAAACTCATTATATAGGTCTTCATTACCAAGTAAGAATACGATAGTATTCGCGCCTATATCCCTCAGAGCTTCAACAGTCATATCGGCATTGATATCTCCGTTTCGCGCATCTTCTCTAACCGGAAAGGTCCACATCACTATTGGAAATCCCCATTCTTTCTTCTCGACAATCCTTATTGTCGCTGCTCCGGAGAATGCATTTCCAAATACGGGCGTAAAGGTAAGATTGACATTGTAATCTCCGGGGTTTGAATAGTTGAAGGTAGCGGTCAGCCCGTCCCAGGAAATGCGTGCCGGGTCATCGCTGCTTGCGGTAACACCTTCAGGGTTTTCAATATAGAGTGAATAATCCCACTCAAAAGGCACTCCCGCAAATCCGCCTGCATCCAGAGAGCCGGTTATGCTTTGAGGCAGGTCTGCATTCAAGGTCCTGGTTTCAGTCTGGGTGGAATCTCCGGCCGTATCTTTTGCCCATGCATAATAAGTATAAGTTCCATCGGCGAGACGCACATTGTCATAAAATCTCCACTCGGTCGGATTGTATTTCATAAATTCCGATTGATAGTGGAGCTTTATTTCATCCGCACTCAAGGCCCGGCTGTAAATTCTGAGCTCGTCAATTGCGCCGTTCCATTTAGATGAGTGGGAGGGGCTATATGTGCCGATATAGCCGGTTTTGCCGTCTGTTTCAGGAGCCATTGCATTTGGGATGTCTCTGGTCCCGACGAACACGCCGTCTCTATAAAGCACCGCCTGGTCGGAATCATACTCCGCAACCAGCACAAAGTGGCGCCAGTCGGTATCTGTAATTTGGTAATTCCAGGTAACAGCTTTTCCATATTGGTCACTGCCGTTGGCATAATTTAAACATATCCAGTTTCCTCTTTCGTTCGACCATGATCTGAAAATCCAAATAAATCCTGTTGACCTCGATTGTGACGCATCGGAAAAGATGGTTTCTCTTTCGTCTGTTGCAAGATCGGCTGCTCTCAGCCAGAATTCAAACGAAATCTTGCTATTTGACGGCAGCCTGAAATTCGGGATAGAGATATAATCGTCCTCTCCGTCAAACTCCAACGCCCAGCCGAATCTTCCGCCGTCAATCCATACCGCTCCCGCTATCGCTCCATTATTTGAATACTTCGAGGCATCTATGGCAGTTGTCGAGTTCTCTCCGATATCAGTGTTGTTATTGAGGTTCATTGCCAAGACCAAAGAATCGTCATAGAACGACGAGGCCGTTCCGTTCCAGTTGAACGCGAACGTGTCCAAAGAAGCGGTTGAAGTATCGACCGTGATAGCAATCTCAGCGGAAGAACCGGTAACAGTGGCGCCGTCATCCGGTGTCGGAGCAATGAAACTCAAGACGGGAGCAAACTCTTCCGCTTCACTGCCGTAAGGCAACCCCACACATAACCCGACTAACAAAAGTGGGACAATTCCCTTGAGCAACTGAATAATCACGTTGCTTGACATAGCTCATTCCTCCAATCGATCACGCATGCTCCACCCTCGTGAAATATTAGCAGGATCTGGAAAAAACATCAAAAGGGAGAGGGAAGGCTATTCAACTATTTCCAGAAGCGTTTCAGCACGGTGCCCGGGTAATAGTGCTCGAGTATTTCTAAATACCCGACGCCCTGAAAGGCCATCGCCGCCGCGCCGATCTGGCAAAGGCCCACCCCGTGCCCCCAACCGGCGCCGCTGAGCACGAAAGCATCGGGCCGGTCATCCGGCCCTTTTGTGTCCACGACGAACGCGGAGCTGTATAGGTGGGACTCCGACAAGGCCCGGCGGATTTCCAGCTCCAGGCCGATCACCAGGCTGCCGGCCTCCCCCACCAGCCGCAGTCGCTTCAGCCTTCCGGAGAGACCGCGCTCGACGGGCTGCATCGAAACGATGCGTCCGAGATCAACGCCCAACTTCTTTCGCACCAGGTCACTCGCCTGTCGAGCACTCAGTTCTTGCCGCCAGCGGAAGAAATCTTGCGTTTCTAGATCATATGGATTCAGAACCTGTTTCAAAATCCGCTCGTCGGTGCAACGGCAGTACACCTCGGGAGGGTTCTTTAAAAACTCGCGCAACCCCCGCTCCTCGGTAAGCGGCGGCACCGGCATTTCCAAACCGGGACCGTCGAATATGGGAACCAGGTACTCCACGGCCTCGTCGCCCCATGCCGTTTTGAAGTCCTCGGTGACTCCCCCGCAGCACTTGGAAAAGCGGGCATCGCAGGGCTTGCCGCCATGGGTCAGCACCATCCCACGCGTGTCGCCGACTGCATCGGCGACCTCCGCCGAGTCGATGCGACCAATCCCCTGATATCGCTGGCAGTGGTCGTCGGCACACACGTTGAAGCCGGCGTGAGCCTGGCGATCGTACCAGCGAATGACCTCGTCTTTTCGGATCCGTTCGGTCGGCCGCGGGGGCTGCGGTTCTAGCTGGGCCAGGAGCCAGCTCCGGGAGATGATCGCGTGGGCTTTTACCAGATCGGGCGGGGAGGTCGAGCGCATCTCCGAGCAAACCACCGAGGCGATGTAGGTCTCGAGGGGAACGTCGTTGATCACGGTGACACGGTTGCCGGGTTGGGACACCAGGCGGAGACGGCCGAGGAAGGTCTGGGTTTCATTTTGCTGCCAGTGAAAGTCGATGCCGATGGTCGCCTCGATCGAGAAACGATCCCGGTCCGCATTTACGGGGGTAAGCGTTATTTCTTCCGACCCGAGGGAAACCACACCCGGTGGAACCGGACGTCCCTTTGTGTCTATGAAATCGCCATCGAGACGGACGGAAACCGACTCCAGGTTCTCCGCCAGGCCCACGGCGATGATCGGCTCCTTGTCGATCACGTCACCGCCTCTGCTAGTTTTTTGAATTCTTTGGCCTCCAGGGACACTTCCTTGTAGATGGAGACCACCGTCTCCCGGTCCACCCGGTCGAAATGATCGGGCTCGGCGACAACCAGGATTCCCGCCATTTCCATGGAGGCCGGGCTGATTGCGATCCGCTCGTCGCCCTCCTTGAAATAGCAATCCGGCCGGTGCTTGGACCGGGGCCACAGGATGGTCAGGTAGCGGTCATCTTGAAACACCGCCAGAACGTTGATCAACGGCTCCCCGTCATCCGCCGGCAGTTTATAAAGCACGTGCCGGACGTGCTCGACGGCCGATTCGGCGTCCCGGTCACTGTAAACCAGCAGCCCCCGTCCGAAGGTCGTGTAAGCGACCTTTCTCTCCAGAGGCGGAAGGTGCGCGAGCAACGGAACACCGGCTGTGCTGCAGGCCTGGAAGTGAAAATGGTCGGGGGCGGAGGCGCCGCAGCGGGGGCCGTTGTAAAAAACCAACATGCCGGGACCAAGTGCCCGGGCTAATTCGAACATGGCTGGGACCCGTCCTTCCAGCCGCTGGGGGTTATGCTCGCGCGACGGGATGGTAAAGTGGCGCCGCAGAACCGGATAGGGATTGGGAAGTATCACCAGATCGCCAAAGGCTATGCCCCGCTCGTCTGAAGGAATATTATCGGCACACAGGAAGCACGGCCGTCTCGAGATGGACTCTGGATCGACCTGGGCATGGGCGGACTTGCGGCGTCCGGGATTGGCCTGAACGACAACCTGCGCCCGGCCCTCCGATATTACCCGGGTCTGCATTCCCGAGAGCGCTGCTTCCCCCTCACGGAACAACCGCCAGTTCTCGCGCTGGTGCAGTAGCAACGCGTCGATCCGACCGGACAGGTCGGTCCCGGGTTGCACCGTGTCGAGTATGACTTGTTCCCAGCTCATTTTAGCAGCTTCTGACGAACGGCAATCTCCTGGGTGCGCAACCCGTCCTTGTAGGTGGCGTAGCGGTTGCTGGTCTCGAGCGGCAACCGGGCGTCGGAGTTTTCCTCCCAGCGCCGGCACCAGTACAGCGAGTCGTAGATGCGCCCGACTCGGTAGATACGGCAGAGCTGCAAGACCACCGCGTAGTCCTCGCCGTAGCTCACGTTGGGAAAGCCGACGGTACGCAATGTGGGCACGTGAAACGCCCGGGGAGCGCCCAGCCCGGCGATGCGCAGGGCGTTGTTGTGCCCGTTCGAATCGGTCCACTCGCGGTGGTCGATCAGCCCGGGGGACAACCGCCTCAAGTCGAAATCGACGGTGGTATAGGAGCCGATGACCAGGGCATAGGAGTTCTGGTCGAACTCCGCTACGATCCGCTCCAACACCCCCGTCCCGTCGTACAGATCGTCGCTGTCGAGCTGAACGGCATACCGGCCGCAGGACTTAGAGAAGACGGCTTCGTTCCAGCACCCACCGATGACCAGGTCTACGCGCTCGGGGATCCGGTGAACCAGACGCCGGTCGCGTTTGGCGATTTTAGCCAGGATGTCCGTGGTGCCGTCGGTCGAATGGTTGTCGACGACGATGACGTTGAAATCGAAAGATGTTTTCTGGCAAAGCGCGCTGCCGACGGCGTCGGCGATCGTCTTCGCCCGGTTCTTGACCGGAATGACCACGCTGGCCTTCAGCGGAAAAGAGCCGTCAGCCTCGACGGGATAAGTCGTGGGTGGCGCCAGGAAGACACCGATGCGCTTCAAATAAACCGTGGCCACCTGCTCCATCTCGAGTTGGGCATCCCGGTTCTTGGGATCGACGTAGTCGAACACCTTCTGGCCGCTGGGGCGCTCGTCTTGCCGGGGAAGCCGATAGAGGGGTTCGGGAATATGACGGATGGAACCTCGCTCCGCCAAGCGCAAGCGCAGATCGTACCACCCGCCGTAATTCAGATCCGGAGTATCTTCTTCGATCCGAGCCGCCAATCCCGACAGGCTCTTTCCGTTCAACAAGACGACCGGACCGAAATCGAAATCGTCGCGCAGGCTCCCCAACTGGTAGTCGATCAACGAATGCCGGCTTCCGGTTCCATCAAAATAGTCGCTGTAAACGATCGACGCGCCCGTGTCGTCGGCGCAACTTCGCATACGCTCCAGGCCCGCGGGGTTCAGCACCGGCGCCGAGGACAAACACCACAGCAGATGGTCGGCCCCGGTTTGCCCGAACCACTTCAGGACCCGCAGAACGACGGACTTCGACCAAGAGCCCGTCACCTGGATCGCCTGGGTATTCTCAAGCGATTCCAGAATGTCGAACTCTCCAGTCAAGACAACCGCTGCCACCCTGGACGTCATTTACCCGCCTTCGCCAGAATACCCCGTGGCTTGCCATGGGGAGCTTCACTTGATGATCGGGTTGTAAGCAGAAAGTGCTTGTCTGTCAAGGGAGAGGACCGGGAAAGGAACGGGCACCAGCACGCCACAGAAATGGAAGGAGGGCACCAAGGGACCTGAACGGATACCCTTATTTTTCTGGCCCTTCCGAGTTTAGTGTGGGTACCTACGACATATCTATGAGAAACGTGCCGATCCGCCACGTCGTTTTTGGTATCAAGCCACACCCATTCCATGCTGTTAGGTTATCTGCAAATTCCTTGCCAACCGACGCAGCCGGGCCCGTGTTTTTCACAATTCATTGAAATACCTTCATAATATCCACAGCATCCCAGCACCCCCGCGAGGCAAACGGACGAGTTTGTACCCTGGGGGCTACAACCCACAACCAAATACAGCTTCCCTGGCTACAGCCCACCCCAGAGTTCCCTCCCGAGCCGTCTTCGAACTCAACCCGCCAGTTGCATAAAAATGAATACTATCCGAAGCTAATCGTCAGGTGAGAATAGACAGACACAAAGGAGAACATGATGGTGAGAGCAATACTGTTGATGGTGCTGGGAACATCCGCGGGTGCGCTTGCGAACGACGGGTCTTACTCGCTGAGCCACAAGATGGAGGGCTACGTCACCTTGTTCAAGGTGGTCTCCCCCGAGGGAGCCAAGTGCCATGTAAAAAGCGACAGCAGCTGGTTCGGCGAGCAGGATTTCGAGGTGCCTTTCAAGTTCAAGGCGCAGAAAAACCACTACTACACCTTCGACTGCAAGCTCCCCGATGGAAAGCTCTGGCACAAGAAACTGGAGCCCAAGCCGAACTACACCAACATCATCAAGATAGGCGCAGGCCAGCCGGCCCCATCGACCGCCCAGCCGGCAGGCAACACGGCGATAGGCACCGGAGACTTCAATCAGCTGCTCAAGTCGGTAAAGGCTGCTTCTTTCGAGGGAGAAAAAATCCGGATACTCGATATGGCGGCCAAGCGGCAGCACTTCTCCGCAAAGCAGGTCGGTCAACTCGTGGATGCGTTCGATTTCTCGGCCGGTA
Source organism: Deltaproteobacteria bacterium (assembly GCA_030622135.1). Classification (GTDB taxonomy): domain Bacteria; phylum Myxococcota; class B64-G9; order B64-G9; family B64-G9; genus JAUXGL01. The sequence goes on along the minus strand of JAUXGL010000042.1, from coordinate 13,179 downwards.
AGCTGAAAGCCGTCGAGCTGACCGCCGCGCGCCTGACCAATCCGAAAAAGAGCTACCAGATCCTTGACCACTTCGATTTCGACGCCGACCGGCAGAAGGCCCAGAAGCTACTGAAGTGACCGGGAAGGGTTTCGAATTCACTGATCTTGGTTGAGGGCCGCCTCGGGAAAATCCAAAACTACGAGCTGTTCGCCCGACACCAGAGACAGGTTGCCGCCAAAGGATGCTTCCACCACCCAGACATGGCTGCCAAGCTCGGGCTGGTCGAAAAAGATGGGATCGGAACCGTCCCAGGGGTGCAAGTAGAACCCCAGCGGCGGGTAGGTATACATAGTCTGGAGGAAGTACCGGCGGTCCGGCGACTGCCAGAAGCGTTCCGAGCGCGAGCCAAAATCGAAGTCATCCAGAGTCTGCCGCCGGACAATCGACCAGCCGTCCAGATCCACCCAGACCGCGTCGTAGAAGGTCACGCCGCTGTCGTCGCCGAGCGAGGCCACCAGGTGCGGAGCGGGGGTGGCCTCTCCCGAGTAGGGCCGGCGGAGGACGATCCCCAAGACGGCGTCAAACCTGGTCTCGCCGAGCTGCAGGGGCGTCTCGACGGCCGGAGCGGCGCCGTCGAAGTCGACCCGGCCGAGGTAAGCCTGGCTGCTTTCCTCGTAGATGTACAGGTAGTCTCCCCGCTGGGTATCCACCCGGCACTTATCGATGCCCCGCACGTCGTGGGAGGTGACCGTGGAGATGGCCGTCGGAGTTGCATCGTCGAAGGTCGACAGGTCGATAAAGAAAAACCCGTCGTTGGCTATCACCACCATCCAGGGGGTGCCGGCGGCGGCGGTGACCACCGCGGCCTGGTCTTTCTGGGTAAAAGGCGAGTTGAATCCACCGAGGGTTTTCACGGTTGGCTGGTTGCCTCCGTCGAACCGGACCAGGCTGGTCTCCTGCTCTTCGCACAGGAAGTAGAAATCCCCCGTGGCCGGATCCACCACCGGATTGGTCACGGAACCGAGGCCGCCGACCGGGGACCCGCAAGCGGCATCCAGATCCCACCGGGCGACGGTAAGGGCCCGCAAATCGAAGATGACCAGGCCCGAGCCGCAGGAGGGCGTGTCGGGGATGAACGGACCCAGCATGGCAACCCGGTGATTCTGCTCATCCACCGCTCCGTATTGGTAACCGGGTGTTGAGAAGCGGCCGCCAAGGCAGGCCTCGCTGGAATCGAAGGTTTTCAAAAAGCCGTCTGCGGGATTTTCCAGATCGACGATCGTGAAACTGTTCGTGTGAGCCACCAGCGCGCGCTGGATGGTTCCATCGATGTAGACGACGTCCGGGCCGCCGGCCGGGCCTCCCTCGACGACGGAGGACACCAGGGCCTCGGCGGTTCTGAAGTCCACCAGGATCTCGTGGCTTAGGCCCGAATTGGTCGCGTCTTGCGGCGGCGAGTCTTCGACCTGAATCCTGGCGGTGAAAGTGGGGCGGTTGCCGCAGTCGGCGTAATCGGCACCGGGAACCAGGGTGATGGCCAGCGGCCAGGTCGGGCCTTCCCGCGGACCGGTGACGTCGCAATCGGCCGACGAGAAAGGCGCATTGCACGAGGTCGTGCCGGTCGGCGTTATTTCGGGCACGCTGCACACCGGAGGCACGTCCACTTCGTCGATGTCTTCGACGAAGAACGGAACCAGGCAGCTTTCGAACGTCTGCCGGGGCAGCGCCAGGAACTGGGGCCGGGGTTCGACGATCACCGGTGCATCGTTTAGGGTCGGAGACACCCGAAGATTCAGAATCGCCTCGCCCTGCTTGGCGTGAGTCCCGTCGTAAAGATCGAAAACGGCCGTATGGGCTGCCGGGGTCAACGCCTGCGCGTTGGTCGGTGACCAGCTGAGGACCGATATGTCTCCGTCGTGGGAGAGCGCCATCCCCGCGGGAAACCAGCCGGGCTGAAGCTCGGTCGTGTGGGTGGATACCACCGAGCCGAGGTTGCGGTCCACGACGGTGAAGCGATGGACGATCGGAGGCTGGGCCTGCTCGGCAAAATCGAGAGAGCCGACCAGTGCCGCCGCACCCTCGGGAAGCAGCAAGGGCAAATCGGCCGAGGGATCCTGATCGACCGAGACCAACGCGAGCCGCGAGCCGGCCAGGTAGTTGCCGTACCCGTCGTCGGCCACCGCCTGGATACTCAGGACCTCCACGAAGGGCTCGTCCGGAATGAAATCAACGCTCCAAAATCCGGTTCCGGGACGGTCGTCGAGATCATCGCCGGCGGCACGGTCCCACTGGTCGGTCCAGGGCCTAGACGCCGGGTCGGGCTCAATGGCCTTGGATTCATCCGTGTTGGAAAACGCGCTGAAAGTCACGCTCTCGGGCGGAAACTGCGAGCCGTTCTGGTGGCTTATGGTGAGCACGATCCGGTGGGGAACCCCGTCTGCGTCACTAGAGCTAACCGAGATCTGCATGGGCGTGCCTTCCACCACGCTGCCTACCGGCAGGCCCTCGACCTCCACCACCGGTACGGAGCTCATGTGGCAGGGATCGGTCCCCACCGCGACTTCGGCGAGGTTGTCCCGCTCGTCCCCGTCGAGGTTGAACGACACCTCTTCATCCAAAAGGCGCGGGTCGTTTTCGTCGGACTCCCGGGACAGGAAATCCCCGTCGTCCAGGGAGCGGAAATCCTCCGCAAACGGGAAGGCGATGTCGCGCCGGACGTACATTCCGACCAGAACCGGCTCCGCACAGGTGTCGGGTGCGCTCTGGGTGACGAAGCGGACCACCAGGTCGTAAGTGCCGGCTTGGAGCTTGGCCTCCTCGGCGAGAACCCACGTGCAAACGGCGCCATCCTTGGGCGTCAGCTCGACTCCCTCGATGGGAGCCGGCGCGAGATCGTCGGTACGGTCGAAGGAGAGCAAAGCCTTGAGCCGGTTGCACAGTTTCTGGTCGGTGGAGGTGAGCGCGCGCTGCATGCGCGACGGTCCGGAGATCACCAGCGTCCCGTCCCCGATCGGCGCCATGTCACAGGCACCCAGCAGCGCCCCGAACGCGATTCCCACCAGGATGTAACTCCGAATGCTCAACCCGTCTCCTTCCATCCGACTTCGCCAAGGCGACGTCGGGTCAACGCTCGGGCAAACCGACCTCGAGACCAAAGGGGTACCTCTGCGGGCCCCCGGTGTCCGTCAGGGCCAGGCCCACACCGACTCCGGCGCCGATGATCGCGACTCCCGACACCAGCGTCCAGAAGACCCAGCTCTGGTACCACTCGGCCGGGCGGGGATCGAGATCCACCGCCAGGGAAGTCTCGCCTCCCGGATGCACGTATATATCGCTTTGCCACTCGAAGAAATCATCCAAGACGATGCGGAGGTTGTGCCGGCCGGCAGACAGGCCCGCGATCGGCGCACCGTCGTCAGCCACCGCGTGGCCGTCGACGAAAACCGTGCCCTCGCCCGCGTTGGTGCTGAGCACCAGCGTTCCCCGGGACGATCCTCCCAGGCCAATCAGCTCCCGCCCGGCATGCCGGACGGCACCGACCAACTGCTCCTCCAGGCCCACGAAAGACTCGGACACCCGGTTCACCACCTTGAAGTCAGCCGGTGAAATCATGGTCAGCGACACGATGTAAGCCCCGCCTATTTTGCCGACGTGACCGGTGATCATGTACTCAACACCCAGCGCCGCGCCGACCTCGGCGACACAGGAGCTGTCATCGGCGCAACCGAGCATGATCTTGTCCTCTGCGAACATCAGCATGGCCTTGATGTCGTCTCGGCTGATCACCTTCGCGCCCTGGATGCGCTTGATTTCGGCGGACAGGATCTGGGTCAGGTTGGCGGCGACCGACTTGTCCATGCCCGAAGCGACCAGATCCAGCACGGCGAAGGACTTTCTCGAATCCCCCGGAAGGTTGAAACGCTTTGCCTTTACGGCATCACTCCAGTCGAAGAGCCTGGCGACTAAGCCCTTCACCATTCCCTGGAGCGCCTTGGTGTTGTCCACCATGGCGCTGACCCGGTTACGGCTGACGGCGGTCCGGCCCTCGATGAGTGAAATCGTAATCGTCATTTTGCTGCCAACCATGCCGGCCGTCCCGGAAACCAGCAGATCGATCTCCTTGAGCTTGTCGAACCGCAAGTAGCACCGGGTATCTTCCCGGCATTCGACCAGCTGCCGAGACTCCGCCTGGGTCAGATCATTCTTGACGTCCGTCATGGTGAGAACCGAGTAGTTGCTCCGGCCGGAGAACGCCGAGACGACCGCACTGGTGATCTGAAGGGCAGCCTTTCCCCCGATGCCCTCGGTGTGGAAATCCATGATCAGGACCGTGGTTCGCTGCTCCCCCGCACCGCCACCCGCCGGACTAACCAGACAGAGAAACATCACCGCCGGCCAGATTCGAGCCTGAAAAACCATACGGCACCCTCCCACGAACCTACATTCCGTTATATAACACCACTACTCTCGGAAAGCATTGTACAGTTTCGGCGCGCTTGGATATAGAGGAAGTCCGACAAGGAGGAAGCCATGGAAATCAAGGGAGCCAGTGCGATTGTAACCGGTGGAGCGTCGGGATTGGGAAATGCCACGGTGAAGCTTCTGCATTCACAAGGCGCCCGGGTGGTCATTGCCGACGTGATCGACGAGCGCGGGGAGGCGGTGGCCCAGGAGTTGGGTGACGGGGCGATCTTCGTCAAGACGGATGTTACCGACGAGGCGGCGGGGAAACAGGCCGTGGAGGCGGCGGTTTCGAAGCACGGGGGGCTCAACATCCTGATCAACTGCGCGGGGATCGGCGGGGCCATCAAGATCCTCAACAAGGACGGAACCGTCCACGACCTGGAGAAATACCGGCGCATAATCACGGTCAACCTGATCGGCACCTTCAACATGCTCAGGCTGTCGGCCGCGGCCATGACCAAGGGCGAGCCCAACCCGGGGGGCGAGCGAGGCGTCATCGTCAACACCACCTCGGTCGCCGCCTACGAGGGACAGATCGGGCAGGCGGCCTACGCCTCGTCCAAGGGCGGGATCCTGGCGCTCACGCTGCCGGCCGCGCGAGAATTTGCCCGGCAGGGCATCCGGGTGCTGGCCATCGCCCCGGGCATCTTCGACACCGATATGCTCGCGAAGGTCCCCGAGCCGGTGCGCAAGACCCTGGGCGAGTCGGTGCCCTTCCCCAGCCGGCTGGGACAGCCCGAGGAGTACGCCCGGCTTGCCCAACACATCATCGAAAATCCCATGCTCAACGGCGAAAGCATCCGCATCGACGGCGCGCTGCGAATGGCCCCCAGGTGAAGCTCCCCGTGGCAAGCCACGGGGCATCCTGGCGAAGGCGAGTGACTTCCGCCGGCATCAAGACCCGCTCCATCCTGGAGAAACCGTCCGGGAGTACAACCGCCGCTACGGCTTAGAGCCCCGGCCATGAGGTTTTTCTGCCTTCTGGTGGCAATTGGAAGCGTCCTGGCCGGTTGTGCGCAGGCCACGCGGACACCCCAAACTCCGTCCCCCGATATCCCCCATCTCAAGGTGATGTCCTACAACGTGAACTACGGCCTGGCGGGCGATCTGTCCATCGTAGAAGCCATCGAACGGGCCGGCTGCGATGTGGTCTTCCTGCAGGAAACCACGCCGGACTGGGAACAGGCCCTCAAAAAAGCGCTCGGCCAGAAGTACGCCCATATCGACTTCCACCACGGCCGGGGTGCCGGTGGGTTGGGGATCCTTTCGAAGTTCAGCTTCAATCCGGGCGAATTGATCGACCCTCCTGAAGGTGGATGGTTCCCGGCCTGGCGAGTGGTGCTCGACACTCCGCTGGGAAAGATCCAGGCGTTGAACGTCCATCTGCGCCCCCAGTTAAGCGACAGCGGGAGCGTCGTGTCCGGCTACTTCACCACCGACACCATCCGGGAGCGGCAGATTGAACGGTATGTGGAACATCTGGATCCCGATCTGCCGACTTTGATCGTGGGTGACTTCAACGAGAACCGCTCGGGAGATGCGGTGGCATACCTTCTGCGACAGGGCTACACCAGCGCCCTTCCGGAGTTCTCCCCCTACCAGACGACTTGGCGCTGGAACACATCGGTGGGCACCATCACCTCCCAGCTCGATCACATCGCCTACGACCAGAAGCTGGAACCCGTGAAAGTCTGGGTGCTGCGCGCAGGCTCCTCCGACCACCTGCCGGTGGTGGGAATTTTCGAGTTGGCAAAAACCCGATAGCTACAAGTCGAAGTGATTCAGGCGGCGAAGGATTTGAGGATTTGGGGGACGGAGGTGGTCTAACTAACCGTTTTACGGAAGGTTGTTACACTTCCATCCCCGTTCCCCTCCGAATATGACCACCTGACCCCACTTTCAAGGACTCGAAACCGATGTAAGCCAACCCACTCCTCTCGTGCGGACATCCGTGTGGTTTACTCTGGCAACCAGAAACAGAAAACGATCCACTGGACGCACCCTCCCCGATGCAACTACATGGTGCTGGTTTCAGCCTGGATGTCCTGTGAACCTTCTTCTTCCAGGTCGATTTGGCTGGTCATGTGCTCGGCGGACTCGTAAAGGCCTTCTTCCTGAGCGCTGATGATGGCTTGAGCGATCTCGAAACGCTTGAGAAGCCGATCCAGAACCTCAGGATTTCGCATCGTGGTCCGAATCTCCTCGGCCTCCTTCTTTCTCAGGGGGAGTTTGTCAATTGACCAGAACAGAAGGGTGAGATCTTCCTTGCGCAGATGTGAAAGCTCCTTGACAGTTGGACTGATCAAGTGAAGGGGCGCATTCCTCAGTAGTCGATTGACGATCAGGAACGCCATTTCCGAGTTTTTTTTCTGGCTCAGCATGGGCGCGAACCAGTCGAAAGAAATCATCAGAGCAGCACGATTGTCCCGTCGGCCAATGGTGTACTTCGCGTTGAAATTCTCGACGTTCCTCACCATGGTTGGCAAGTCCGGCCGAGCATCGGCAATCTGTTTGTGTTCCAGTGACAAGAGAAGAGGTGACTGAGAATCTGGAGCGACTCGGGCGAGCCTGCCCGCTCTCTTTGTGCTTGTCTTGGCTTTCCGGCGAGCACGACTGCGGATCTTGGCGACCTTTTTCGTTGCTTTCGGAGACACGGCTTATCCTCCATTATGTACATAATGAGTCAATTCCCGCCACATTCCGCCGCATATCAAGCATAATTGTGGCGTGATGTGGCGGGATATGCTACAGTCTTCGCAAATGCCCATCTCCTATAATCTGGACGACCGGATAACCAGGCAGCTAAAGGAAGTCGACCTGAAAGCGGCCAAGCGCGCCGAGCTGCTGGCCGGCATCGACCAGAAGAGCCGGGAGGCCATATACCGGCAGGCGCGCATCAGCACCATCGGGGCCACCACCCGTATCGAGAACGCGGTGCTCACGGATGCGCAGATCGAATGGATCGACACCGAGCTGGCCTCCGACGGCCGACCCACGGCTTTCACGGCCATGCGTTCCCGGATCGAAGAGAAGATATCCAAGGATCGCGAACGAAGCATCGAGGAAGTCGCCGGCTGCCGGGAGATGCTGGCGGTGGTCTATTCGCAGAGCGCGGAGCTCTTTCCGCTGACCCAGGCCACCCTGTGCGGCTTGCACCGCGAGCTGCTCAAGTACCACGCCCCCGCGGCTTATCACCTCGGACGCTACAAGGTCGTGCCCAACTCGGTGATCGAACGGGATGCCACGACCGGCGACGAGCGAACCGTACTGCAAACCAGCGATCCGGGCCCCATCACCGATACCGCGGTCGCGGATATGATCGCCTGGTACAACCGGACTCTGCGCGAGCATCCCTGGCCCATCGCCGTCGGATGCGAGCTGGTCTTCCGTTTTCTTTCCTGCCATCCCTTCCAGGACGAAAACGGACGGCTGGGAAGGGCTCTGTTTCTGTTGGCGTTGCTCCAGTGCGCCGATCCGAATCTAAACCGGGTAGCACCGTATTGTGCCGTCGACAGATTCATCGAGCAGAACAAAACCGAGTATTACGCGGTCCTTGCACGTGTATCCGACGGAAAATTCAACCCCGACCCGAAGAAGTACCGGATAGAGCTGTTTCTGGCATTTGTACTCAAGGCCATGAACGCAGCCCTGGACTCGATCGAATTCTACAAGAAACGCGTAGATTTGATTCGCGATCTGTCCGTTTCCGCAACGGCGGTACTCCAATGCTTCAAAGACATGCCCGAACAACGTCTGACGCCAAAGCTGATCCGGAAGGAAACCCACCTGCCCGAAAGAACAATTTCACGCATCCTCCGGTCGCTGGTAGACGCGGGTCTTATCCAACGCCACGGACGCGGCCCCGCCACCCGCTACCAATTGGTATTCTGAGGATATCCAATGAATAAGGTTTTGATTGGAAGATACTCATTACTCACCACAATCCGGCGACGGCGACCCTCAAACTGCAAGGGCTGCAAACAGCGCTGCGGCGACGGAAACGGCAACGTCAACGAACCCTTTTTGGTTCCGGCTTGTCCGGGTTAGGTATTTGGTTGATGGTATTGTCAGACGACCACCTCATATATCAGTTTACTTTGAAAGGAATGATTTTCATGTCAAGAAATAAAAAAGAAAGTGTAGCAACCTTTATTTCAGGCAAGAGAAAGATTCTCCTCGATGGTTCGATAAAACTTAAGGGCTATGCAAACCTAAAACGCTCTACCAAAATAAAAATGACTGTTCTGCTGTTGCTTATTTCCCTGACACTGTTTGGCGTATATATTTTATACTCATGTTCTTATGGATCTTCCAATATTATTGCATCAATCTTGTTCGCTGTCTGCTTATTAAGCGTACAGGTATTTAATTTTTTTCATATCTTTTCCAGAAGAACGGTCGTATTCGATGCAACTAGAAAACATGTGCTAATAAACCAAAAAGGGCCCCTGGTTAGGAATTTGGTCAGAACAATACCTAAAAAAGGTATTCACGGGGTTTGTCTCAATGAACCGGAGTTGGCTTTGAAATTAAGTTCCGAAAATCTTTACCTTATGTCAATTGGTCGATATTGGGATAACAATAATCTGGTGAGCGAGATCGAAAAACTAATGCAGTCTTGGTAAAATTGACATTGTAGTTTTCGTTGACTTTGTCATAGTGGCAACTTGGCGGGCCGATAGATTCAGGTTCCAGAAATCGATTACAGGAATCATGGGGGACGTTGGTGCATTAAGAACTTTAATACAATAGGTCCCTCTCTTTCCTCGCCCATACGTGATGAAAAACCCCAGGCGCATCCGGTCTCGACCCTCGTGGCATGCGCGTAACCTAACTCAACCCAAAACAGGTAGTCAATATCAATGTTCTTAATGTACCAACGTCCCGTGTGTCCCCCGTGTGTCCAGACACCGGGCATCTTCGACACCGATATGCTCGCGAAGGTCCCCGAGCCGGTGCGTAAGACCCTGGGCGAGTCAGTGCCCTTCCCCAGCCGGCTGGGACAACCCGAGGAGTACGCCCGGCTTGCCCAACACATCATCGAAAATCCCATGCTCAACGGCGAAAGCATCCGCATCGACGGCGCGCTGCGAATGGCACCCAAGTGAAGCTCCCCGTGGCAAGCCACGGGGCATCTTCAGGAGAACATGCGAAACTTTGGGAGATTCTGGGATCCAAGGTCTCTAACGTAGTCGCTTTACACTCGGGAACTTGTCGAAGTCGGAGTCGAAGCTCATGATCGAGGTGATCTCGTGGTGTTCCATCACCGCCAAATGCAGAGCGTCCCGCGAGGAGATCTTGTCACTGCCGAGCACGATTTGCTTGGCGCGCTCGACATCTTCCCGGGTGACGTCCAGAACGTCGTCGATGACGCTCAGGAGCACGTCGAAGGCGGGTTGTATGGCCTCCCTCCTGTTTATAGCCACGTAGCGGTGCAGGATCTCTTGAAGAACCTCGGCATCCGTCACCAGCCGCTCGCGGTCGGTGATGCATCTCTCCAACAATTGCTGCGCATCGATCTTGTGCGGATGGGATTCGCCAATGAGGTACATGGGGATGTTGGAGTCGACGAAGATCACTCGGACGCCTCACCGATATACCCCCGTTCGATCTCAGAGAGCATCCGGTCGATATCCGGCGCGGGAAAGCGATGCCTGCAAGCCTCGCGCACGATCAGAAGCTTCCGCCGCGGATCTCCGCCGGACGCCTGCCGAAATGCCGCGCGCAGGGCCTGCCGGACCCACTCAGCCATCGTCATTCTCCGCTCGCGCACGTGCTCTCGAATCTCTTCGTACTCTTCCTCTTCGAGAAGAACCTGAAGGCGCTTACTCATACGGTGAGTCTATCTCACTCCTTCTTGTGAGTCAATATGATTCTCATCGATAGTCACAGCGATATGCAAGGGCCTGACCCCCTGCGACTTGACCCCTGAAACGCGGGATAGACTTCTTATGTTCCTTCGCCATCTCATCCTTTCTTTGCCAATCCTGACTACAGCGAATTCGACCGCGTGGATGAGCCATCCGATAAAATATTGACAAAAATTCCTCAGCAATGAGACTTCGTTTTATTGGATGGACAATCTGTCAAACGAGGTTGGCATAGCAGGGTTAACCTGAAAGAAACCAAGGCTCGGCAAACAGCCGTTCCAGGGCATAGAAAGGAATGGTAACGACGGTCCCATCGTTGGAAAAGCCATACCTGGATATCTTGAGCCCAGCTGCCTGCTTTTTCTCTTCAAGGAAACGCCGCAAACTCTTCATGCCTCCCTGGGTTCCCTCCTTCACCTCGACCGGGAGGATCCTCTTTCCGTGTTCCAACAGGTAATCCACCTCGGCCGAACTCCCCCTGGATTCTCTGTGCCAGTAAGTCAGGGGGCTCAATGGCCCGGCGTCCTGCCAGGCGGCCAGCTCCTGGCCCACGAATTGCTCGGCAATGGCTCCCCGGTTGACGGATGAGATGTCGACAGTGGTCATCCATTTTTTCAAGTCGACCTTCAGCAGGCGCTGAGCCAGACCGGTATCGAAGAAGATCACCTTGAACCGATTAGAACGTATCCGCGCCGACAACGGAACCCCGTCCGCCGCCGAGTGGTAGACCTTGTGAACCAGGCCGGCCATCTCTAGCAAGGTCAAAGCCTTTGAGATGGTCTTGCTCTTTACGGCCGGATCCACAGTGATGTACTTGAACTTCTGCCCCAACTGCAGCGGAACCGAGCGAAACACGCTGACCAGGTGCTGGATATCCGATTCCCGGGAGTACTTGTGAAAGTCGTCCAGGAACGACTGCAACAGATCCGATTGAATTTTCTGGCAGGCAAGAATGTCGCCGGACGTGAAAAAACTCTCCAGCACGGCCGGCATTCCACCGAGAAGCATATAGGTACGGACACGATCCAGAAGCTTCTTGTGATGGATATCGAGAAGCGGCTCTTCCACGTCCTGACACCGGATCTTCTCGGCCAGCACCAACTCACCGGCAGCTTCAAGGAACTCCGAGAAGCTCAAAGGATACAGGCTGAGATAACTGATCCGCCCAACCCCGGTAGGCACCTTGTCCAGCACCATATTCAACAACGACCCCGCCGCAACCAGATGCAACTCAGGCATTTCCTCTGAGAAATACCTGACAGCCTTGATAGCCGGCAGTGACTGCTGAACCTCGTCGAAAAAAACCAGCGTCTTCCCCGGAAGGATCCGCTTTGCAGCAACCGCAGACAACTCGGATACAATCCTTCGAGGATCAAGCCCCCGCAAAAACACCTCATTAAGCGCAGGCTCCCGCTCGAAATTGAACTCAACATACCCCTCGAATCCCTTCCCAAACTCCCGCACCAACCAAGTCTTCCCCACCTGGCGCGCCCCTTTTATTACAAGCGGCTTCCTCTCATGACTTGACTTCCATTTATCCAAATATTTCAGCTTGTTCCTGTACATATCCGGGCTCCAAGGATATCAAAAAGTGCATTTTAATCAAGGTAATAATACCCTCAACATGGATTAATATCAAGGTAATATCTTAGGTGTTTGGAATCTTTTTCAAGGTTACAACCCCAACACGTACGCCGTGGCACTGGCACTGAGTGCCGCCCGATCCAGGTAGATTCGGGTGGCACTCCGACTTGGGGGGGGGCGAGCCCAACCCAGGGGGCGAGCGAGGCGTCATCGTCAACACCACCTCGGTCGCCGCCTACTGGGACAGCCCAAGGAGTACGCCCGGCTTGCCCAGCACATCATCGAAAATCCCATGCTCAACGGCGAAAGCATCCGCATCGACGGCGCGCTGCGAATGGCCCCCAAGTGACCTCCGCCGGCATCAAGGCCCGCCGGCCGGGTTGCCGGGCATCCGCTAGCTACCCCATCCTGCAGGGCGGCATGACCTGAATCGGCAATCCCGGGCCCTACACCCGCGTTTTTCATTTTTCCAGTAGCCGGACCACATCGGTATGCTTGCCATCTCGCGCCACGTCGACTGGCTTGCGCCCGTTGGCATTGGCAAGGTTCTTGTTCGCCCCGAGCTCGATCAGTCGCTAGACGGATCTCCCGCCCGCCTCCGCGCCAACTTCGCACCAGCTCAGTCGGTGCAGGCACTGCTGGCCCGTGTCCGGAAAAACAAGACACGCGCACAATTTTGTAGCGATCGCTGTTTTCGTAGGCCCTTGATTTTTCTCATTCCGGCATTCTGGCACGGTTCTGGCACTGGGTATTCGGCCGATGATGTTGTCATGGACTCGGGATAGTAGCTGTTGCGCCGGTCACAACCTCATGTTATAGGCATTAACAATGCGTTGGGAGAAGCCCATGACACGAAGTTCTTTGTCCCCTAATGATTCTAGCCTCTCTTCGCTGAAACGAAGTCGTACAAGTAAGAGACCAAACCAAAGTAACGAACTCAGCAAATACATCCCCAAATCAGTTGGTCTGATAGAAGACCCACAGACAGCCCTCCCACGAATTGCCAAGGATCCACGACTTACCGCTGAGATTGATACCATTGTTCAGCAGTTGCCTACCCAGCACGACCTGCATATCGGCGACGCAAGAACCATGGAATTCCTCTCTGACAACAGCGTTCATCTTATTGTCACGTCTCCACCTTATTGGACTCTTAAGAAATACCGCGATTCAGATGGTCAGATGGGCGACATTGAAAACTACGAGGAGTTCTTGACAGAACTGGATCGTGTATGGAGTCATTGCTACCGAGCTCTGGTACCCGGAGGCAGGCTGATAT
>JAUXGL010000149.1 GCA_030622135.1 Deltaproteobacteria bacterium | reverse complement strand
GACTTTACCGCTCTTCGGATGACTCATTCGTTGATGGTGCCAAGATCCGATCCTGCCTGAACTAAAACAAAATCGTTATGGGGTGCCACCGTCTTCAGCAATTCATCAAGCTTCTCGACAGTCGGTACTGAAGTTCCTTGCTCATACCGGGCATAGGAATTTCGAGACTTGGCCCCCAGGCGCTTGGCTATGTCAGCTAGACTGAGACCATTCTTTATCCGCTGGCGGCGCAACAGGAGCGCAACCAGGGTTCTGCTATCGTCAGAGGTGATTTCAAACGTTCCCGATTTCCCTGGAACCACGCTAACCTTGAACTCGGGTTTGTTCGCCATGGTAAAGATCAGATCCGCGATCATCTCGTAGGCCTCTTTCCTGGTGCTTCCTTGAGTCATTGCGTCCAGGATAGGCACTTCGATAAGCCAGAACCTTCCGTCCTTCCATACGCGACCTTTGAATCTCATGATCTACTCCTCACCACCTGACTCTCTAGCCCGTTTAAGGATCTTGCGGGCCAGAAGCTCGTGGATTTCTTTGTGACGCGGGACGTACTCGAGATCGGTCCCGTTGGTCCAAACATCATGCTTGCCTCCGTGGCGCAGGAATCTCCAACCCAGCTTAGTCAGCTTGTTCTCGATAGTTTGCCGTTTCACAGAACTACTGTACACGTTAACGTGTACAGAGTCAAGCTATTTCCAAACGGAGGGCGACTTTCAATCAGATCCTACAGCTTTTGTGTCGAGCCAAAGCTCACTCAGGGAGGTCCCTGGGTAACTGGCAGGCCATCGCTCCCGGTCAAGCACAGAATGGGGTCATGTGTCTTTAGGTTGCCGCGGAAGGTGGGTTCGAAGCTAAGCCGAGAATCGTTTTGGCCTGTTTTTTCTTGAATCAAATCCGAACCCGTGGTCAACTCCCGCCGAATAGGATTCGAGATCATGACCGAATACATGACCACCAAGGAAGTCGCCGCCTATTTACGCATCAACGAGAAAAAGATCTACGCTCTGGTGTCTGAAGGTAAAATCCCGGCGACCCGCATTTCGGGCAAGTGGTTGTATCCCAGAGAAATCCTCGATGCCTGGCTGGCAAAAAGCACCCACGTTCCTCCGGGAGGCCTGGTGCAATCCCTCTTGGACCAGATGGTGTTGGTCCAAGGAAGCGATGACCCCTTGCTGTCGCTTTGCATTTCCAGGTTTCAAGAGAAAACCGCGCTGCCGGTGCTCACGGCACAGGTGGGTAGCACCGCCGGTTTGACCGCGCTGAAAAACGGGCTGGCTCACCTGGCCGGCTGTCATCTCCCCAAGGACCGGATCGAGGCAACCTTGGACGGCCTGGACGGGTACTCCTTGGTCGATTTGTTTGTTCGAACCCAAGGGTTATTGTTCGATAAAAAGACCTCCCGCAAAGCCAACTCTTTAGCCGATGTGCTCAAGCCCGGCACGCGGCTTGCGATGCGTCAGGAGGGTTCGGGAACCTATCGTTTGGCCCAGGGCATCATCGAATCCCTGGGAATGTCCAAGGACGACTTGGAGTTGGTGGGCCCATTTTATTCCCATGATGACATCGCCTGTGCCGTCCGCATGGGCAGAGCCGATTGCGGTTTGGCAATCGAGCTGGCCGCCGCACGCACCGATCTGGGATTTATCCCCTATGTCGACGAACGGTATCAATTGGCCGTTCCACTTTCGGTGATGACCCATCGCAACACAGGGAATTTCTTTGACTACATGTTCAACACGGTGCCCACATTTTCTACGTCGGATTTTCCAGGTTACGATTGGTCTAATTTAGGCAAGATTATAACCATGCGGAGTGAAGCTTGAATCTTTCAACTACAGACGGAACCCGGCCGCCGTAGCAGTGAAATTCCAAAGGGGGACAGTCCCCTTATGTCCCAAAAAGAAAAACAGGGGTCTTCGAAAACGAAAACCCCTGACGATCCGATGGAGCTGAAGGGGATCGAACCCTCGGCCTCCAGAGTGCGATTCTGGCGCTCTCCCAAACTGAGCTACAGCCCCGTAACCACCGCCGAATAATGCACTTGCAGGAGGCAGGGGTCAAGGTTTATTGTGTCGGATTGGAGGGAAGAGGCCATGTCAGAAAACAACCGGGCTACACTGATCGTAATCGATGTCCAGGAGAAGCTCTTTAGGAAGATGCCCGAGCAGGAGATGCTGCTGAAGAGCATGCGGCAGATGATCCAGGGAGCGCGGGTGCTGGGGTTGCCGATTCTATGGTCGGAGCAGTACCCGGAGGGGCTGGGGCCGACCATCCCCCGCATTGCCGAGCTTTTAGATGACCTCGAACCCATCTCCAAGAAGTCGTTTTCCTGCTGCGGGGAAAAGCAACTGAACAAGATGCTCCAGGCCACCGGGCTCAATCGGTACCTGCTCATGGGCATCGAGTGCCACGTGTGCGTTTACCAGACGGCACTGGATTTGCTGCGCAGCGGATACGAGGTGGAGGTGGTGGCGGACGCGGTGGCTTCGCGGACGGATGAGAACAAGCGGATCGGGCTGGAGCGGGTGCGCCGAGCGGGGGCGGGGATCACCAGCGTGGAGACCATCCTGTTCGAGCTGCTCAAGGTGGCCGAGGGGCCCGAGTTCAAGAAAATCATCGAAATCGTCAGGTAAAGCTTCCCGCGGCAAGCCACGAGGCATCTTCATAAGGTGCGGCGGCTCAATCCGTGAGCTTGGGCAGTTCCAGGGTTATCAGGGTGTCCTTCTGGGACTCGTAGCGGCGGATCATGTCGCGAAGCTTGGGGTAACCCTTCTGATCAACGAGCGGCTCGTTGACCGAGAACTTGCGGACGACGTGCAGGTTATTGCCGCCGTCGGAGCCGTAGGAGGTCTGCAGGCCCACCGAGGTTCCCTTGTCGATCTCCCGCGTCCGAAATCCCTTGGGCAGGGCCTGGAGAAGCATGGTCTTGGGAAAGGTGATGCTGATGTCCATCTCGTCGTAGCGCTTGAAGGGGAACTTCACCGGGTTGTCGCGGGTCTCGGTCATGGGCTTGGGGCAAATCCTGGTGGAGTCACCGGAGGAACCCAGGACGGGACAGGCGGTATGGTGGATGAAGGCACCGGCTTTCATCACCATCTTGTTCTGTAACAGATCTGCATAGCGCGGCACGTGGTACTTCATAACCAACTCGAGGGGCTTGTCCAAATCGTCGATGTTGTTGAAGGTGAACTCGTCCATCTCGGCCTTGTCCGCGGTCGTGGTGATCAACTCGCGGATGGAATCTTCTACCTCCTTCGGCTTGAGCGGCGCGTAAAACCGGCGCCAGGCGTAGGCCATCTGGCCGGTGATGGTATACCTGGCCTCGATCTTGACGCTGCCCTCCGGTTCCACCTCGCCTACGATCTTGATCTTCCGCTGGTTGTCCATCGGCTTGTTGGCCGGCATGTCCCGCCAGGAGACGGACTCGCCCTTGATCCAAAGCGCCTTGCGGCCCTCGTACTCCCAGGGGACCATCCCGAAGGGGCACAGGCGGTGGGTCGTGTCGATCAGGGTGCCGTCGTTCAGGGCCAGCAGGGGGTGGGTAAACTGGTAGAGGTAAGGCAGGTCCTGCAAGGCGGGCGGAGAATCCTCGTGGGTGGCCAGCACCAGGGTGGCCTCCACGCCCACGGCCTGCATCATCAGCCACATGAGCGAGGCGACCCGCTCCGGGCTGGCGTTCTTCTCCTCCAGCAGCTCGTCGATGTCGATCTTTTCAATCTCGACCTGCCGTGGCACGGGGGTAAGACGGTCGTGCTGCTGGATGTTGAGGTTTTTCTTCACCCAGTCATGAATCGCCTTGGCCTTCTCCCGGGGGGCCACCACACCCTCGGTGACCTTCTTGGCCAGATCCTCGGGCTTGGAGGGATAGCGCCCGTAATGGGTGAACCACTTGTGGTAGGTAGTGCCCAGGGTGGTCCAGTCCCAGCGCCGGCTTCCCTGCCAGACGCGGATCCGGCTGGCCAGGTCCACCGTGGCGGGCATGGCCGTCTCCCGGGTGATGGGAGACACGTCCCTGGCCTCCCAGATGTCCCAGGTGGCCTGGCGGTTTCCCACGTAGCCCGCCATGCCCGTGGCGATACCCTTCTCGGTGCTTTTTTCCGGCTCCAGGGTGTGGCGGTCGTAGATAACCGGCTGGATCTCGGCGCGCCGCAGCGGCCGGGCCACCATGAACTTGGAATAGAGCACCGGGGCATCCACGTGGTTGAAGCTCCACAAAAGCTCCCGCCCGCGCATGGTGTAGTTGTAAACGATGATGTCTCCCGGGTCCAGGCCGGGGAAGATGATGGCGGTTCGCTGGTAATGGATGGGCGGCAAGGCGCCAGGCACCACGTCCTTGATCAGAATGGTCTTGATAAAATCGGCGCCCTTCAAATCCACCCGGCTGCCGTCTCCCTTTATTACGTGCGCGGCAATCTTGTGCAGATCTCCATAATGCTCGACGAAGATATTGCCGTAGTATGTGTCCGTTGCCGCGCGGGTAAGCAACTTGATCTTGGAGTAACGCGAATATGCATAGGAGGGGAAGTAAGAGACTCCAATGTCAATAGGATCGAAGTGAACGAAGCCGACGTCGTAAAGGTAGATTGCATGCGCACCCTTGTACTTATCAGGCGCCTTGGCATTTTCCACTTCATTGGGCACCACCACAAAACCAGTCGTGCCGCAGCCAGCTATCGTTACGGTAACGGACAACAACCCAATCAATCCGAGGCATCGTATACGTCGCATGTTCGACTCCCTTAGCTGTTCTTTTTCTTGGCGGGTTCGAAGATCAAGACATACGAGCTGGCATCCAGCGCTTTCTGGAACGACTGCCGCGCATCCAGGTACTTCTCCGGAGGAATCTGCAGCTTCTTCACCGACACGGTGAGCTCTGTAACCACCCGATTGTTTTCGATCTGAGACAACCGCTCCACCTTCAGGAAATCGTCATCCAACATCACGTTCTTTGGCAAGCCCACCGGCTCAGTCCCCTCCGGAAACTGGACCTCATAACGGTGCTTGCGCATCCAGAGGTATCCCAAATCCATCGGGTAGCGACGTTTGGGTATCTCGAAAAAAGAGAAGATCACGGAATGGAAAAGGTCCTTCACCTCGAAGCTCACTCCGCGCCCGGCGGGCTGGAGCGCGCGGGGAATCTTCGCCTCGAACTTGAGCACGAACGGAGCATTGTTGTTCTCCTTCCCCTCGAAGCTCTGTTCCACCTCCGCGGCTTGCGGGTAAGACAATGCCAGGTATTTTTCGATCCACTTGTGCCAGCCCTCCGAGGTGTAGGCATATGACCTTCCCCTGAACCCACTCGCCAGGTTCCCGGTCAGGCTTCTTTCCCCCTTCACCAGCATGGTCCCGTCCTCTTCGGGAACGAATACCACCTTCATGACGGATTGGCTTTGTTCCGGGGGCTGTATGGGCACTAAATCCAAAAAGGGTGCCCCGGGGCGCGCCACGGTGACGTGGACGCCCTGGTCACCCGAGGGGATGGTATCGTAGCTAATGACCCGGTTGGTTGCGTCCAGAAAATACACCTTCCCGTCCGCTTCCACTCGGGCAATCAGGTGGTTGGACTGGTGGCAGGGGACCTCCAGCTCGACCTTGCCGCGCGCACCCCTCGTCCCGATGGACACCGGATCGGCCAAAAGACCCATCTCACGCCCCACTACAGCGATAAAATTACCCACTGCCTTACAATCTCCATACTTCTTGGTGCACACCGTATGGATCGAGAGAGGTAAAATACCCCGATCGTGCTCGTCGCTTTTCCGGGCCACGTAACGAACGTTCTTGTTCATCCACGCCCAGAGCTCCCTGACCTTATCGGTTTCGGTCTCGGCCTTTTCGACAATATGCTTGGCGATTTCTTTTACCTCATCCGTCACGACCGACCGCACCTTGTACAGATCGACCATGAACTCCCCCCGTTTTTCCCACGTCCCCACATCGATGTTCGGAGAAACATCCGTATATCCGTAGTTTTTCTCACAACCGATCATCAGCTTGGCGATAACGTCGTCGGGAGCCACCATCTCATCTTCTAATATCAATGGGGGGACATCCTTGGCCTTCCAGGTGCGAATGATCCGGTTATCCGCCTTTTGCTCCTCGGGCTTGATATCGATATTGTATGTCTTCCAGGTATATTTGTAATCCACCGGGGTGTTCACGGTATAGGTGGCTTGCAGCACCGGATCGCGTCTCTGGAAGTAGAATCCCCTGATGCCCTGGTTCTTAACCGATCGGGAGCGGAATCGCTCCTCGATGATAGATCCCGGAACAGCTCCTTTCACCCGATACACCAACGCACGCCCGGACTCCTCGGGCAAAAGCCAGGAAGTCGTAGTCATGTCTCTCATGTCGTCCATGTCTATCTCGATAATCTCTCCCTCCGGAGTGATTGTCCGGGCTTTAGCGATCTCGATTTCTTCAAAACCCGGCTCATAGAAGAACCCCCTCTCCAAACGGCAGTTGGGCGCTCCCGTGCCGCAGTCCATGGCTTTACGATCCAGAAGCTTTATCCTCACGAAGCGTTCCGCGATCACTTCTTTGCCGTCTTCACTCACTTCCACTTTTTTTTCCTCCGTCAATACAACGGCCACGGCACCTTCGAAGCGGGTGGGGGTAACGTCCTTGTACTGTTCGATTACGGCCTTGCCGGAGGCGGCGCAGCCGGCGGCCAGGGCGGCAATTGACAAAACCAAGAGTACCTTTAACTTGTCCATGGCTCCTCCTCAGGCAATCGGTTTTACTTGAACTCCGCACCAAAGGCACGGACAATCGGGCGTTTTATGGGCTGGCCGGATTCGATCTCTTCCTTGGTCAAAAACTTGTGTTCCTTGGCGTAGTGCTGGACGGCCTCGGGTTTCATGGTGAGCACCTCGACCTTTCCCTCGGCCGTGGCGGTCTTGCCCAGGCAGTCGGCGGGCGCCTGGAAGCGCGGGGCGGCGAAGACGCGCAACATAAGCTGGCCTTCCTGGGCAACCACGCCGAACCAGGCGCGCCGGTGGCTGCAGAAATCCTTCACCTGGCCGGAGACCCGGACGGTCTTGCCCTCCCAGGCGGCCGGGTCCTTGAATAGATCCGCCAGCGCCACTTCCTTGGCGCCGGCCAGGGCCTGGCCCAGCTTGACTACTCCCGCGGCCGGGGGCGGCGCGGGCGCGGCCTTGGAAACCTCGGCGGTCTTGCCCTCCTCCGTTTTGGCTTCCTCGCCCTTCTTGCAGGCGGACAGAGCGAAAATCACCATCAACCCGATGAGTGCCGGCTTGCGCATGTTTTCCTCCTTACGGCTCGACCGAGAGGAATATACCTATCCGTTCTTCGAAATTCAACCTCTATATTGCCTCCCCAGGTCACCTGCAGTAGCATCCCCAGTCATGGCCACCCAATACGAGACATTATTGAAGATTATCGACCGCCGGCGATCGATCCGAGCGTTTGACTCAAAACCCATAGAGCCGGAGGATCTGGACAAGATCATCGAGGCCGCCCGGCTGGCCCCTTCTTCCAACAACACCCAGCCCTGGCGATTCGTGGTGGTGCGCGATCCCCAGAAGCGCCGGGATCTCACTCTGGCCCAGCCGCTGGGCATCCCCTCCCCGATCAAGTTCGCCGCCGAGGCCCCGGTAATCATCGCCTGCTGCTCCAAGCCCCACGCGCTGTTGCACAAGGCCGCGCGGGTGTTCGGCAAGGACTACTGCGAGATCGACGCCGCCATCGCCGTCGAGCACATGATCCTGGCGGCGACGGCCCTGGGCATCGGCACCTGCTGGCTGGGCTGGTTCTCCGAACCGAAGGTGAAAAAGATATTGGAGATCCCCGGCGGTGTAAAGGTCATAGCGCTCCTGCCCCTGGGCTACCCACAGAAGACCCAAAAAAAAGACTTCCGCCAGCGCCCCCGCCCGAAAGGCATGGGCAATCTCGGCGGCACCCCCCGCAAGGAGTTAAAAGATATAGTGTCCTACGAGCGCTGGTGGTAACTTCTCAATAAGTCCGGGCAACCGTCAACCCTTGGTATCCCGTGGCTTTCCGCAAAGGCGGGTAAAAAACATCGAGCGACACGGGGCTAACCGAAGCGGAAACTGGCCATGAAATCCGGGATGGTTTCGAACTTGAAGTAGACGATGGACTTGGAGACTTCCTGGTTGGTCTCGAGGTTTGTGATGGTGCCGTAGCAAGTGGTGTGGGTTTTGTGGAGGTTCCAGGGGCGCAAGTTGACCTTCTCGCCCACGTAGCGGTAGGGGGTACCCAGGTCGTCCTTGAAGTCGAAGGTGTAGCGGATCTTGGCCTCGGTGAAATAGGCCAGTTCCAGGGTGCCGCGGCAGGGAGCGTCCACGACCAGGCCGTCCACGGTAACCGTGCCTTCCAACCAGTTGGACATGAAGCCCGGGTCGAGGGGATTGAAGTAGCCGGCCACGTGGCGAGTG
This sequence comes from Deltaproteobacteria bacterium, assembly GCA_030622135.1. GTDB lineage: Bacteria > Myxococcota > B64-G9 > B64-G9 > B64-G9 > JAUXGL01. The sequence continues at coordinate 5,341 of JAUXGL010000149.1, read as the reverse complement.
CCCCAGGTTACCCTAAAGGACATGGGATGCTCGCCGGCGGGACCGGAGTCATTGACAAAATGATGGGTGCCGGTCATGACCTCGTCTAGCGTGAACCCGAAACGCCGCTCGCGGAGCATCTTCATAAAAGCCAGAAAGCGATCCATGTCATCCTCCCAAAGCCCATGATAGAGTCCATGATAGCACCAGAATCTACCAGCGATAATTTTTGTCAACCCCATTTTCCCGTTGACACACCCTATCGATTGCGATAGTCATTTTTTCCTCGGTTGATCCAATGTGAGGATCGGCCCGTAGGGGGGGAATTGATTATTCCCGCCAAATGCGGGAGAATGCACGGTTAGCGGCACGGTGTCGTTGGAGCCCTTGGATGCCAGGCGATCCCGGAATCGAACTCACCAAACTAGAATACGAGTTCGCTACCGACCCAAACTCTGAAGCTTTTATCCCGCTGGCGGAAGCCTACCTGGGAATGGGGCGATTCGTCGAAGCGATGGTGGTATGCAAGAAGGGGATCAAGGCCCACCCGGATCTGCCCACCGGCCGCCTGATCATGGCCCGGATCTACCGCGACCAGGCCAAGCACCAGAAAGCCATCGAAGAAGTCAACAAGCTGCTCAAGATGAGCCCAGAAAATCCGGACGCCCACCGCCTGATGGGGTCCATCCACCTGAAGCTGGGCAAGACAGAGGACGGGATCAAGAGCCTGAAGAAGACCCTGGATCTCAAGCCGGACGACCAAGAGGCCCGCGAGAGTCTTCTAAAGATTGGGATCGACTACATCCCCTCGGCGGCAGCGCCGCCGGCACCGCTCGCGCAAGCACAATCAGCGGTCCCGGCGACGGCGGTTCCCATGGACCAGCGCCCCACCGAGCAGGCCATGCCGGTAGTGGAGCCCTCGCGGCCCCCCGGCCAATCCGGGATTCCCACCCAGCAAGCCATGCCGGTGGTCACGCCGACGGCGCAGTCTGCCATCCCGCAGTCTGGGGCGCTGTCGGCGGTATCGGCCCCGCCACAGAAGAAACGCATCGCCGACATCTACCAAGAGATGGAGGCGGTCCAGGCCAAGCCCAAGAAAAGCAATAGCTTCAAGACCTTCTTGTACATGGCCGGGGCTCTGGGAATCACCCTGATCATCTACATCATTTACACCTGGCAGGCCGGGCTGCGCCAAAAGGAGATCAACGGCCACCTGGAAGAAGGCCGGGCGTTCTTCAATCAGGATTCCTACGTGGGTTACCAGAAGGCCCTGGAGCACTACCGGGCCATCCACAAGCTCGACCGGGGGCAACCCGAGGCGCTCTCGCGAAGCGCCTTCATCGCCGCCGTTCTGGTGGGCGAGTACGGCGAACAGCAGACGGTCAACTCCAAGGGCAAGCCGATCAAGCTGATCGATTTCGCCAACCAGTACATCGGTCTGGCCATGTCCCGCAAGCAAGAAACCAGCATGCTGCTGGCCGCCCAAGGAATGATGGCCCTGTACGGCGGCGGCAGCATGAACGACACGGTCGATCTCTTGGAGAATGGGCTGAAATCCCACCCGGATTCGGCCGTCATCCACACCGCCCTGGGGCAGATAATGCTCAAGAAGGGCGAGTTGGGCGAAGCCAAGGATCATCTGCTCAAGGGAGCCGGCCAATCCGAAATGCGCGCCTTCATTAGCCTGGGCCAGTACGCCATGCGCCGCTCCATGTACCGCGAGGCCAACCAGGCCTTCAACAAGGCCCTGGGCACCAACCGCAACCACATCAAGGCGGTGCTGAACAAAGGCATGCTGACGCTGCTCTGGGGCGGCACCGCCCGCTACACCCTGGAGGCCAAGAGGATCCACGACCGGTTCAAGGCCGATTTGGAGAAAAACGCCTCGGAAAAAGACAAGGTCTTCGCCGAATTCATCGCGGCGGTTGTCAACTCACGCTCGGTCAACCGCCGAGAAGCCAAGGCCGGCTGGGACAAGATTAGAAAGCTGTTGAAACAGGACAGCTCGAACTCCCTGTTCCAGTTCGCGGCCGCCCGGGAAATGCGCCGGACGGGCAAGCTAAAGGAGGCCAAGGAAACCATCAAGATGGCCCTGCGCCTGGACAGCACCCGCCCCGACTTCGTCCTGGAAGAAGCCTCGGTCTTCCTGACGATGAGAGATTACGAATCCGCCCGCGCGCGGGCCCTGCGCGTCCAGGAGATGGACACCGAAAGCGGCCAGAGCCTGCTGATCGCCGGCGATGCCTACCTGGGAGAGAAAAACTACGCCAAGGCCAAGAAGTACTTCAAGGACGCCACCAAGTTCGACGACGTGGTGGGAATGGCCCACATGAAGCTGGGTGGCGTGTACATGATGCAACCAAACCCGGATATCGACCGCGCCCAGGCCCAGTACGAGCTGGCGGTGCAGCCATTGTCCGTCAGCGGACAAGTCCGGACGGCCGCCGAGGTCTGCTTCAAGCTGGCGAAGGCCTACGCGAAAAAGAACCGGGTAAGGGAGTTTAATGCAATCCTGATGAGGGCGATCAAGATCGATCCGACCTATGGCCCTCCCTACTGCTTTCTGGCCACTAACCTCAGCATGGAAAACAAGGAAAGCAGAGACCAAGCGGTGGAAATGTGTAAGAACTGCATCAAGCTGGCCAGCGGCGAACAAACCGGGGGCTGCAGAAAAATCCTCAAGTAGAAGCGTCTTCTTTCGGAATCGTAACCGATAAAACCGGGCAGGTGGCCTTGCGAACCACGCGTTCGGCCGTGGAGCCGATCAGCATGCGCACGAAGGGGGAGCGGCCGTGGGCACCGATTACAATCAGGTCGGCGTTGATGGCCTTGGCCATGTCGGTGATCTCGGCATAGGGCGCGCCCGGCCTCACCTGCGCCCGAACCACGGCCTTCCCCCAATCGTAACGCTCCACCCACTCGTCCAGCTTGCGCCGGGCGGCCTTGGCGTTCTCCTTCTGCAGGTCAAGCAGAGAGTGGATGGCACGCGAGTGCCTGGTCAGGAGCGAGTGATCCACCGACCTGGGTGTGTCGCACACGTGCAGCACCGCAACCTCCCCCCCAAACGCCCGCGCCAGCCCCGACCCGATCCGCACCGCCTCCCGACTGAACTCGGAAAAATCCACCGCCACCAGTATGTGCCTAAACAGAGCCATTAACTCCAAGCTATCCGCAAACCCCGTTGGCGGTCAACCTGGGAACTGAATTAGATGTCGATCAGCCCCTGCCGAATCCCCTCGGTAATCGCTTCCACTCGGTTCGAAACCGACATCTTGGCGTAGATGTGCTCGAGGTGCGTACGGATGGTCGCGCGGCTGATTTTCAGCACCAGGGCTGCCTCGGCGTTGGACAACCCCTTGGCGATTATCTGGAGGATCTCGACTTCCCGGGGCGTGAGGTGGGGAAAGGGCTCTTCCTTCCCCGGCCCGGGCTGCACCTGAAAGTGGCGCAGCAAAGAACGCGCCAGGCTGGGCTGGATCACCGAGCCGCCGTCCTTGACCTCGCGGATGGCCTCGACGATCTTCTCGGCCTCCATCCCCTTGAGCAGATATCCGGAGGCCCCGGCCTGGATGGCCTCCATGACCTTCTCCTCCTCGTCGAAAATGGTGAAGATCAGCACCTCCAGCCGGGGATACTTCTTCTTTATTTCGCGGGTCACTTCGATCCCGCTCATCTGCGGCAGGCCCAGGTCCAGCAAGACCACGTCGGGCTGCTTGGCCGCGATGCCCTCCAGCGACTCCTCCCCGGAAAGCGCCTTGCCGACGATGTCGATCTCCCCAAAGCCACCCAGCAACTTGATGAGGTTCTTGAGGATCTTGGGCTGGTCTTCAACCACGTATACCTTGATCGGCTCCATTGCCTACTCCCATTCTTCCGTGGGGATCTTGAATGAGATCTTGCATCCCCGGCCCGCGGCACTTTCGATCTCCAGCTCGCCACTGTACTGTTTGGCACGCTCGCGCATGTTGATAAGGCCATAGTGACCCTTGAGATCGCCCTGGTAATCGAATCCCCGGCCGTCGTCTAAAACAGTCAGGCGCAGGGTGCCGTCCATGTGCACCAGGTCCACGCGCACCTTGGAGGCCCGGGCGTGCTTTTGCACGTTGGTCAGCGCCTCCTGCAGAACCCGGAAGGCGGCCAGCTGCAACTTGGCGGACAGCCGGGGGATAACCCCGTTGACCTGGCACGCAACCTCCAGGCCGGCGCGTTGTCCGAAGGTGCAGCAATAGTCCTCGAACACCAGCACCAACTCGTAGTCCGAGCGCATCATGGAAATGGAGCGGCGCAACTCGTCGATACTCTCCTCGGCCACGCCCTTCAGCTCCAGGATCTCCGACTTGAGCTCATCGCTCTCGGCCAGGTTGTAGAGGTACTCGGACTGGATGATCAGGGTAGAAAGCGAAGCCCCCAACCCGTCGTGGATCTCCCGGGAAAGGCGGTTGCGCTCTTCGATCACCGCCATCTGCTTGAGGTTCTCCTGGAGGGACACCACCTCGTTGTGCTGGGAGTCCTCACGCTCGTTCAGGTAGACGATGACGTACACCACCACGAAGTTCACCACCGAATACCAGACCAGCAGGAAGATGTCCTCCAACTCCAAGATCCGGCCGGGCAACTCGGTGTCGATCTTGGCCACCACCGGCAGGGTGAGCAGCGGCGGCACGATAGCCAGCGGATTGGGAAAAAGCAGGGCGAAGAAGATGGTAAACATCAACTGGGAGGGCAACACCGGAGAGCGCAGCCCACCCGAGTAGGCCATCATGTAGACCAGGACCATCAGGTCCAGGCACAGGGTTACGAAGGTGGCCACCTTGCCTAGAAAACCCCGCTCCACCAACAAGTAGTTGGCCACGCTGTATAGGATAATGATGAAGTACCAGATGAACGCGCCGCGGCCCTCGGCCCCGAAGGCCGCGGCCCACCGAGGAACCGCCAGAATCCCCAAACCAATGGTCAAGAAGGCCAGCCGAGCGTAGAAGAGCGTCCGGGCCCGGGTAATGAACTTCTGATGGCTCCAGTCCTCCCCGAGGCCGGGAGAAGACATCTTTTGAAACCAGGCTCCTAACTTCACAAAAACACGATAACAAACTGGTTTCTGAATTGTCAAACCAGCCCGAAAGGTGCTACGCTTTTTTCAAGACTTCGCTTGAAAAAAGTGTTGGCTTAACCGACATGGGTACTCGCTGCCATCACCAATCTGCCTTACAACATCCAGGATCTCCCACCCTTCTTTTTCCGGGACGCCAGATCGTTTTGCAAATCAAGGAGCTGCGCTGAAGTCGAGCGGAGGCGTGGTTCGGAACGTCGAGCATCGACTTCGGTGCTGCGACGCGGAGTTGCAAAACGAGGTGGTGGATCCGGG
>JAUXGL010000189.1 GCA_030622135.1 Deltaproteobacteria bacterium | reverse complement strand
TTTTCATTGTGGCGGTCTTGATCTGTATCCACGCCATGAGGTTCAGGCATGCGCGTAGGACTGAACAGGAGACCACAATATGTTGTGGGTACCCACACTAAACCCGGAAGGACCTTTTAGTAACGCAATCAAATCAACAACGTCCCCCGTTACCCTGCTCGGGGAACGACGGCCTGCCAGCCGTAGCTCACAGCGCTAGCTGTGAGCGGAGGATGGAGGCGGCGGGAATCGAACCCGCGTCTGAAAGTGGTCTGTGGGGACCGGGGCACCTTCGCCTACTTGGCTGAATTCAGACACACTGCGTCACCGGCGACCACTCGCCCCTTTTGTTCCACCAGGGTGCACGCCGGAGTGTAGGGATCGTGATCGAAGACCAGCACCCAGTTTCCCTCCAGAGCCTGCGCGAGGAGAACTTTCTTCTCTTCCAGGGTGGCCAGGGGATGGTGGTCGTATGCCGCGATGAAAGGTAGGCGTATATGGGAAGCTGTGGGAATCAGATCGGCGCAGTAGACCACCGCGCCACCGATGTCGCTCTCCCCCACCACCACGATCTGCTGTCCGGGTGTGTGGCCGCCGGTCACCTTCACGCGGATCTGTTCGGCGATCTCGCGGTCGCCGCGGAGGAGGTTCAATTTCAACCGCTGCTCCCAGACCTGGAAGTCTCCCGAAAAGAAACTGCCCCGGTCCCAGGCGGTGGGTCCCCCGGCCCAGGCCCAGCACTCCTCCTGCACGTGCACCATGGCATTTTCAAAGGTGGGTTCGAGCCGGCCGCCCTCTGTGCGCGTCAGCAATCCCCCCACGTGATCGAAGTGCAAATGACTGGCAATCACGTCGGTGATCTCCTGGGGCCGGACTCCCAGCCGGGCCAGGCATCCGACAATGCCCCCCGGCGTCTGCCGGTGCCGGTAGATCTTCTGCTGCTTCTCATCCAGGCGATCGCCAATTCCGCAGTCCACCAGTATCTTCTGGTTCGGTCCCACGATCAGCAAGCAACGCAGGGCCATGACGATCCGGTTCTGCTCGTCGGCAGGATGGGGGGTAGCCCACAGTTTTTTCGGAACGATGCCGAACATGGTCCCGCCATCCAGCAACCAGGTACCCTCCATGAGCGTCAACACTTTCCAGGAACCGATTTGCACGGGCTCAACACCTCCATCGGCTTGCTTCACCAGATATCGTATACGATACTTGAACACGGGTTGTAAACATGCGCTACGAAATCTACCTGCGGCTGTCCGAGGGAACCGACCCACCTACCGAAGGGAGGCTCCAAGAAATTTTCTTGGGCCAGGGCCTGGCGCCGGCGAAGGGCGCCCTGGGCGAGATCGACCTGGGCCAGGGCAAGCTGCGCGCCGAAGCCTATAAGGAAGGCGACGGCATCGACTTCTCGTTGCCCCTGGACATGCCGGACTCCGAAGGAGATCGAGCCGTCCAAATCATCATAAACGTAAAGGAGGAGCTGGCAGCCAACCTGTTCGACCCCCAACTCGGCTCCCTGGTCACACGCGCCGACACGGAACGTATCCTCCAGTCCTGGCGGGAAACCCACGCCTTCCATTTCGGAGTTACCAAAACCCCCGGCCTGGGAGCCGGCACCCCCCACCCCTCCTACGGCATGCCCACGAGAATCAAGCTGGTCCTGATTTTGGGCATCGGAATCCTGGCGTCCGTCTTTCTCTTCCGCACCTGCTTCAACCACTGGATGGAGAAACAAATGACTCCCCCTCCTCCTATAACCTCAGATCCCGATTCATAACCGTTGCCCTCGCCGCGGCGACGGCAACGAATCAGTGGAAAAACGAATCCCGGGAGGAGCAATCTCCGCCCGGGATTCTCTTGGCCTTCCCGTCTTCCCTGCCGACAGGAACTTACAACTTCAAACCAACGCATTTCCTGTAACAGATGCAACCGTCATTGTCAACCGAAAAACACAATATCTTGTGGTTGTCTCCCGGCGGACTCAACATCTACGGCATGTCACCTGGTGACATGACCATACATGATTGGTCACACAAACAATCCGACGTTGCATGCGATCCGTGCCGTGAGTAGAATCCGATGGATGAAGTTGGGCACACTCACCATCGAACCAGCGGTGCTGCTGGCCCCCATGGCCGGCATCACCGACTCCCCGTTTCGCTCGCTGGCCCGGAACCTGGGATGCCCGGCGGTGTTCACCGAAATGGTCTCCTGTGAAGGAATCATCCGCGACCAGCCCGGCTCGCTGCGGCTGCTCTTCTTCCTGCCCGACGAACACCCGGTCATCGCCCAGATCTTCGGCAGCCGTCCCGAAGCCATGGCCGATGCAGCCCTACACTGCCAGGCGCTCGGCTTCGACGCGGTGGATATCAACATGGGCTGCCCGGTGAAGAAGGTAACCAAAAACGGGGCCGGCGCCGCGCTCATGCGCGAGCCTGAAAACGCCGCCCGCATAGTGGCGGCCATCCGCCGGGCCGTCACTATCCCCGTCCTGGCCAAGCTACGCTCGGGCTGGTCTCCAGAGGAGATCAACGCAGTCGCTCTGGCCCGCCGGCTGGTCGACTCGGGCCTGGACGCCGTGAGCGTCCATCCCCGCACCCGCAGTCAGTTCTATTCACTAAGCGCCGACTGGCGCATCATCGCCCAAGTAACGGCGGCGGTGGACGTGCCGGTAATCGGCAACGGCGATGTGCGCACGGTCGAAGACGCCGAACGAATGCGGAGGCAGACCGGCTGCGCCGGCGTGATGGTGGGCCGCGCCGCGCAGGGCAACCCCTGGCTACCGGGACGCATGGCCGGGTTGCGAACCACCCCGCCCGGGCGCGACGAGATCCACCGAGTTTTTTGCATCCACCTAGAAAAGATGATTGACTGGATGGGATCGCAAAGGCGGGCGATAATGCGCATGCGCAAGCATGCGGTCTGGTACACGCGCGGAGTCAAAGGCGCCGCCACCCTGCGCCATGGGCTTGGGAATCTCCACACCGCCGCCGACATGAAGCGGGCCATGGCGGCCCTGCTGCTGGACAACTGAGGGAGCGACCATGAACGAAAAGCCACACATCGGAAAGTTACGCTGGAGCTGGAGAAAAATGTTCGGCGAGCCTCCGGAAGTGAAGGTTATGCTCCGGCTGCTTACCAAGACCGAGGACAAGCTCAAGCAGCTCGAGGCAGAGATGGAGAAAGTGCGCGAGGAGCGGCTCCGCTGGCAGGCCCGGGAGGCCACCACCCGCAAGGATCTGCAGGACTGCCAGGAGCGCGGCAAGGAACTTTTGGAGCAGGTGGTCCGGCTCACCCATAAGCAGCGCACCACGCAGCAATCCCTCCTCGACCAGAAGTTCAAGACCCAGACCACCCCGCTGGAGCGGAATCGCTTCGAGATGGAACTGACCGAGGCCCGCGGGCGGGCCAGGCGCGCCGAGGAAAAGGCCAAGCAGGCCGAGGCAAAGTTGGTCCGCTTTAAAAGGACGGAGAAGGCCGCGGCCAGAGTTAAAGATAAAGACATGGAGTCACAACTCGCCTGGGCCCGCAAACAATCCCAGGCCTACCTGGCCGCTCTCGGCGCATCCTTGGAGAAGCTCAAGAATCTAGAGCTGGCCCAGAAACAACGCCACACCAAAAAGCACGGCGCCAAACTTCGGCGCCGATACAACAAGCCGGCCATTCACGCGTCAAAGCAAAAAAACTCTCGTTCCAAGCCACAGCCGTCCCCCATCATCCGGAAATCGAGATCGAAGCAGCGCCAGCCGGTCAAACGACCGTAGCGGTATTCCGGTAGTACCGATCCATCAGATCTCCCAACCCGGGCACCGACTCCTGCACGTTGCGCATGGCCGATTTGCGCAGCTTCTGGTATCCTTTCCTTAAGCTGTTGTGTTTGGTCTGCTCAGCCCGTCGATCGGTGACCTGCACCAGCGCCTCGGCCACCTCGGAGTCCCGCGTCTGGATGTACCCCCCGAACGATCCCGAATACCCCGCCCCCTGGTAATCCACATGAAACCGATCCAGCGCCTCGATGAAATCATCGAAGAGCGCATCCACCATGTTCTGCACCGCCCCCGGCTTTAACGCCTTGAGCACCTTGTAGGCCGTCTTGACCGCCAGCCCGCCAATCCCCTTCTTCTTCTTCACCTCGTCATCCAGAATCCGCGCGCAGGCATCCACAATCTCCTTGCGCCGATCCGGCAGGGGCAACTTATCCGAAAGCTTCTCCATCAATTACCACCTCCTAAAGTGAGTTCTACCTACACGAACCCTGCCTATTTGGCAACCCGAAATCCGGTTGACATTCCGCACACGTCGCGGTAAGAGACATGCATCTAAACCGTAAGGAAATGGAGTCCAACTTTCTTTCAGGAGGGTTTTGGTATGAAGAAATTATATCTGCTTTGTCTGACACTGACGATTTCACTAGTGGGGCTGGGGTGCCCGAAGAAGGAGGCCGCGGCGCCGGAGACTGCCACGGAAGAAACCAAGGCCAAGCCGGCCAAGGAAGAAGCCAAGGCGGAGGCCCCGGCCAAGCCGGCGGTGAAGCTGGCTCCGGAAGTGGCCAAGATTCTCGACGCGGCTATTGCGGCCATGGGCGGCGAGGAGAAGCTGAAGAAGATCGAGGGCTGGACCGCCAAGTCCCAGGGGACTTACATGGGCATGCCCTACACCTCCACCGACACCGGCAAACCCGGGGTCATGCGCATGGACATCGAGATGCCCGGCGGGGAAAAGATGCCCATGGTGCACGGCCTGGACCACTGCTGGTCGATGAGCGGCCCGGTGGTTATCCCCTGCTGCGAGGAAAGCAAGAAGCAGGCCCGGATCATGGCGGCCATGAACATGGCCATGATGCTCCTGCCGCTGAAGACCCAGCCGGGCTGGGAAATCGAGGCTCATGAGAACTCGCTGAAAGTCAAGAACGCTAAGTACGGCGCCGAGGGCACCCTGACCTTCGACACCGAGTCCAAGCTGCCGGTGGGGATGACCTACAAGGGCAACATGCACAAGCAAGCAGGCGAGTTTGCGGTCAAGTACTCCGACCACAAGGATATCTGCGGCGTCAAGATGGCCGGTAAGTGTAGCATAACCTTCGCGGGCAAGCCCTGGCTGACCGAGGAGATCCTCGAGGCCAACTGCGGGCCGGTGAACGACCAGCTATTCAAGCAGCCCGAGCAGGTGGCCGACGGGACCTTCGTGGAAAAAACTACCCAGGCCATGGCCATGGCCTGCCTCAAACACAAGGGTCCCTACGAAAAGCTGGACGAGTCGACCAAAAAGCTGATGACCCTGATGGACCAGCAGAAGATGAAGCCCATGGGCCCCATGATGATGACCTACCTCAAGGCCCCGCCCAAGGTGAAGAAGCCCAACAAGTTCGTCACCGAGATCTGCATGCCGGTCGCCGCCAAGCCGCCCAAGCGGCCCAAGAAGAAGGGCAAGCTGATGCTCAAGGGCATGAAGCCGATGAACGTACTGGCGGTCTACGGTTCGGGCGACTATCAGAAAAAGTCAGGTGAGCTGATGAAGGCGCTGGTCGACGAGGCCAAGAAGCGCAAGCTCAAGACCAAGGGTCCCGTATGCGGGATCTTCTACATGGATCCGGCCAATACTCCGGCCGACCAGCAGGTCGCCGAGATGATGATCCCGGTCAAGGGCGGCAAGAAAAAGATCAATAAGATGATGAAGATGGAAAAGATGGAGAAAAAGAAGGTAATCAGGCCGATCAAGAAGAACCCCTAGCCGCAGACCTTGCAGCTGATTGTCAAAAAGGCCCCCGCTTAGGGGGCCTTTTTTCCTGCTGAGAGGATACCGACATGAAACAGCTCTGGTACCTGATTCTGACATCGGGCCTGGCCTGTCTGGGTTGCGAGAAGCAGGCCGAGGAGACCCAGGCCGGAGAACCCCAAGCAAAATCCGCAAAGGAAGCGCCGGCTAAGCCCGACCATGCCGCGCAGATCCTCAACCGAGCCATCGAGGCCCACGGCGGAGCCGAAAAGCTCAAGGCCATCTTAGCGTGCACAATGCAGGTCGAAGGCGAGAGCCCCCTGGGCTCGTTCTCGGCGACCAGCACCGTGGCCGGCGGCCATCAGCGCATGGACACCAAGCTCGAAACCGGCAACGAGTTCACCTTCACCCGAGGCCCCACACACTGCTGGGCCAAGAAAGGCCCGGTGATCATTTCCATGGGCGAGCACGAGAAGAAGACCCATCAGGCCACCGCGGCCCTGATCGAAGCCATGTTCCTGTGGCCAGTGAAGGAAAAGGGCATGAGCACAAAGGCCTCCAAGGCGAAGGTCGACGACCGGGAGTGCGACCAGCTCGAGATCCAGTGGCCGGACCTGGACGCCGTGGGATCCCTCGTATTCGATCCCCAGAGCCACCTCCTCATCCAGGCGGGCGTAAAGGTGCAGATCCAGGCGGGACAGACCCAGGAAATCAAGATGGTCCTGTCGGAGCACCAGGAGTTCTGCGGAGTTAAGATGGCATCCAAGCAGGCCTCCTGGCTCAACGGGCAGCCCATGCAACTTTTGATAATCAAAACGGCCAGCTGCGCTCCAGTCGAGCAGAAGCTCTTTGAAAAGCCCGGGCAAGTAGCCGACCAGACCATCCGCGAGCGCCCGACCACGCTGGTAACCATCGCCTGCACCACCATGAAGGGCCCCTACACCGGTCTGGAAACCACCCTGCGGGAATTGGTACAGGAGCTGGCCGACAACCAGGTCCCGCCCATCGGTCGTCCCCTGATGATCTACAAGCAGGGCCCGCCCAGGGTAAAGCAATCGAAAAAATGGGTAACCCAGGTCTGCTTCCCCGTCAACCTGAAGACCCCCAAGAAGCCCCAAAAGAAGGGCAAGCTCACAATCCGGGCGTTGAGGCCGGGCCCGGCGCTAGCAGCCTACGGAGTGGGCGAGTACGCCAAGAAGGCCCCCGAGCTCGCGGCCCTCCTGCTAAAGGAGGCCCAGAAGAGAAAGCTCAAGCCCAAGGGCCCCATGATCCACCTCACCTACATGAATCCCCAGGCCACCCCAGCCGATCAGCTCGTCTCCGAGCTTCTGCTTCCCGTGAAATAGGCCCAGAAGAAGCCTAAGTAGTCTCCTCCCGGGTGTTCAGGATATTTCGCGGTTTCTGCATTGTTGTGTTGATATTATGAATTATATGTGCTCTGTTTTGCAAATGTACTCATTAGTTTTTGCAGAATCTGCAAAAATCGGAGGATGCCATGCCGAAGGCCGGCAAGACCAAGCGAGCGGCGGTTTTAGAAAAGCTAAAAAAAGACCAGGTGCGTTTTCTCAGGCTGCAGTTCACCGACATCATGGGCATCAACAAAAACGTGGAAGTGCCCAAGAACGAGTTCAGAAAGGCGGTGGACGGCCAGATCCTCTTCGACGGATCCTCGGTGGAGGGCTTCGCCCGTATCGAGGAGTCGGACATGCTGCTCAAGCCGGACCTGGACACCTACGTGCTCTATCCCTGGAAAGAAACGACCGGCAATGTGGCCCGGCTGATCTGTGACATCTACAACCCGGACGAAACCCCCTTCTCCGGCTGTCCGCGGCAAACTCTAAAACGCGCCTGCGACTGGGCCAAAAAGATGGGCTTCGTCATGCACGCCGGCCCGGAGCCGGAGTTCTTCCTGTTCTTACGCGGCGAAAACGGCGAGCCCACCACCCACTCCCACGATCGCGGCGGCTACTTCGATCTGGCCCCCATCGACCGGGGCGAGGACGCCCGCCGGGCCATCGTCAACGCCCTCGACGCCATCGGCTTCGCCGTGGAGGCCGCCCACCACGAGGTGGCTCCCGCCCAGCACGAGATCGACTTTCGTCACCGTCCGGCCCTCGAGTGCGCCGACAGCATTGCCACCTTCCGCTTCGTGGTCCGCAAGGTGGCCCTGGATTTCGGGCTACATGCCACCTTCATGCCCAAACCGTTATTCGGGATCAACGGCAGCGGCATGCACGTGCACCAGTCGCTGTACAAGAACGGCAAGAACGCCTTCTTCGATCGCCGGGCGAAAGACGGCCTATCCTCGGTGGCCCGAAGCTACATCGCCGGCGTGCTGCGCCACTGCCGGGAGTTCTGCGCGGTGACCAACCCGCTGGTCAACAGCTACAAGCGGCTGGTCCCCGGCTACGAGGCCCCTACCCACATCGCCTGGTCGGAACGCAACCGCAGCCCCCTGGCGCGGGTCCCCGCCCGGCGAGGGGACGGCACCCGGGTGGAGATCCGCATGCCCGACCCGGCCTGCAACCCTTACCTGGCCATGACGGTCATGCTCGCCTCGGGGCTGGACGGCGTGGAGCAGAGTTGGGACTGCGGAAATCCGGTGAACAAGAACATCTTCACCATGAGCCACCGCGAGCGGCGCCGGCACCGCATCGACTCCCTGCCCGACAACCTGGGCCACGCCGTGGAGTTGCTCTCCAAGAGCAAATTCATGCGCCAGGTCCTGGGCGATCACATTTTCAATAACTACACCGAAGCCAAGCGCAACGAGTGGGCCGAGTACATCTCCCTGGTCCACGACTGGGAGACCGACCACTACCTGGCGACGTACTGACATCTCCTGTTGATTGAACCTGCTTAAGTTTTTCCCAAGATTGTTGAGAAGTCGAGGATCACACGGAGAACGTGTTGACCAGATCGAAAAAATCCCTGGCCAGAAGAAATGTCATCATGACCGAACCGAAACGGACCCGAGAAACCACCTTCAGTTCCACCGCGGAGCCTTCGTCCTTCGATGGAACCCGTTGGCTTTCGATGAAGGAGCCGTTCTTGGAACCCAGGTCCTGAAGCGCGTAGGTCCCGTCTTTTCCCACCACGAAATAAGCATGCACCGAGGAGACCGACCCATCCGGGACGACCACATCGTTATTCTCCTCCCGCCCCACCCAGATGGGATCGGTGCTGGGGCCCCGTCCCGTGCGGTGCTTCACCGGAAAGACCAGGAAATCCTCCCGGGGATAGAACTCCGGCTTCGCGCCCCCTCCCTCGAAGGCCAACGTGGACGCCCCTGCGGGAGGCTCCTGCAGCTTCCTCAGCGACCCATGGTGAATCAAAAACGCTTCCCCGTGCATCTGGGTAAACAAGCTCAAATCGGAGTTGGCGCAATCAGCCGTGTAGTCCCCCAGACAATTGATGTGCATGTATTCAGTGGCAAAACCGCTCATAACACCAACAGGCAATAACACAACCGAAATCCAACCAGTAAGTGAAAACCACAATCCATCACCGGGGCCCGCCAGAAAAACTGTATGTTCTGAAAGTGCTCTGAAAAACTCCTACCGGCAGATCTTCGCGCCCGGTTTTCCGCGGCACTTGCCCGAGCAACAATCGGCGCCGGATTCACACAAAGCGCCCAGCGGCAGGCAGGCGGGGCAGTCGCCGTCGTTAGCAAACGAACACTCCGGGCCGCAGCAACCATCGGCC